>CAZURF010000020.1:0-21801 GCA_964623555.1 uncultured Akkermansia sp.
TAGTGCGCTTGTTTCGGGTACAAGAGGTCCAGGGTTCAAATCCCTGCGGCCCGAAGTTTTTTCGAAGAAAAAGCGAGGGACGCGAATCCTCTAATCCGCGGAGCGGGAAAATGGGATGGGCTGGGGCAGGTTTGAGGGGGCTAATCCCTGCGGCCCGAATGGATGAGGTTAGTGGAATGGGCGGGCGGGAGGTAGGAAAGCAGGAGCCGGCGGATTTAACGTCGCCCAAATCGAAGGGGGTGGCATGTTGGAGTTATGGGAAGGGTTTTGATCCCGCTTTGGTCTGTGGTCCTTTTGTCCGTGATCTTTCCTTTTTCCCTGCAAGCCGACACGCCCTTGGAAAAGCGCATGAACCAGATGCGAAGGAGTTTCCGCGAGTTGAGGAAGGCGATGGAGGCCCCGGTGGAGGCGGACAAGGCCAAGTACCTGGAATGGGTGGCGGATCTAAAAAAGGCTTCCGAGGAGGCGAAAGCGATGGAGCCGGAAAAAACCGAAAAAATTCCGGCCGGCGATCAAAAGGTCTTTCTGGAAGGCTATCGGAACAAGATGGATGAATTGGTCGAGTTAACGGACGAACTGGGCAAGGCGATCGAGGCAGGAAAGTGGTCTGAAGCCAAAGCCCTGATCGGCCAGATCAACCAGGTCCAAAGAGAAGGCCACAACAAATATCGGGGGGACTAGTCTTTTGCCCCGGGCTAAAGGGGATGGGAGGCAGACGGCAGGATTAAGGGGCAGGATGAAGATTAGGTAGGGCGGGATCGAAGATCTCGCCTTGTTTGAAATTTAGATTTTGAAAGGTCGAGATAGCCCGCCGGGACGTCGGGCCCCACCAAGCTTATGTTTTCGAAAATCAAGGAGACGGCGTAGGGACACGCCGCCCTACCGAAGTTTGGATTTACCTTTTCTCTACCCGGAGAAACAGTTTCGCAGCGGCGAAGGCAGCGGCGGCGCAGACGATCGTGTAGAGGGCCACGGTTTTCAGGGGGAGCAGGTTCAGGATGCCTCCTGCCACGGCGACGGCCGGGTTGAAGACGGCCCCGGAGATTCCCCCGAACAGAAAGATGCCGGCGGCCACGGTCATGCCGATGGCGGCGCCGAAGTAGCAGTTCCCCGACGTGCCCTTGGCGGTGGCCACATTCAGCACCACCCAGGCCAGCGCAAAGGTGCCGAGGAACTCGGCCCCGGCGACGCGGAGGGGATTGTTGAGGAGGGTCTCGCTGCCCTGCCCCCGGAAGTGGGTCACAATGAGGGCGGAAACCACGGCACCGGCCACTTGGGCGGCGATGTAGGGGAGGACATCAGACTTGGGTAGTTTGCCCCGAAGCCAGACGGCCAGGGTAACGGCGGGATTGTAGTGGGCTCCGGAGATATGGCCGCCGGCGTATACCATGACCATGAGCATCACCCCGACGGCGAGGCCGCCGAGGGCGCTTTTGGTGAGGGCGGCGTAGCCCACCGCCTGGACAAGAAAGAAGGTTCCGATGAATTCCGCGATCAGTTTGTTCATGACCCTAGTTGAGGGGTGAGAGGTCGATCAGCCAAGCGGGGTTTCCGCGGGCCGTGAGCAAACGGGGGAGAAAATGTGCCTAGGTTCCGTGAACGTTCGACGTGAAGGTGAACAAAAAACAGGGTCGGCCTAGGACAAAATAGAAAACAAAAACATCCGCGTGTAAAAAAATATTCAGCATAGGACGCTCAATGTCCTAGGTAGGAGTTCAGGGTCGGCGGATGAAAAGCGCGGAATTTCAAAGAAGGGGATTAAGGTGGGGCGGTCTCGAGGAGGCGGCTTGGGTTTCGATTTCCGGTTTTCGGCGATCGGCCAGGCGTCCGCGTCGAGGGCGCCCGATCCCGGGCTGGAAGTCGGGCTTGGAACGCTCCAGCGGGAGGTATGATGGGCGGATGCGGATTGAACTGATCACGACGGGTTCGGAGCTGCTTCTGGGGCAGGTGTTAAACTCGCATCCGGGTTATCTGTCGGGTCGGTTGGCGATGCTGGGGCTGGAACTAGCGAGGCAGACGGCGGTGCCAGATGGCCAAAAAGCGATCACGGAGGTTCTCGGCGAGGCCTGGAAAAGAGCGGACCTGGTGATCGTGACGGGGGGACTGGGGCCGACTTCGGACGACATCACGCGGGAGGTGGTGGCGGAGTTTTTCCAGAAGCCGCTGGAGTACCACGGGGAGATTTACGAAAAGATCCTGGCGTATTTTCGGCACCGGAATTTGACGCCGCCGGAGCTGGTGAAGGTGCAGGCGATGGTGCCGAAGGGGATGGAGGTGTTGGCGAACGAGGTGGGGACGGCGCCGGGGTTTTGGTTTGAAGAAAAGGGAAAGATGCTGGCGGTGTTGCCGGGGCCGCCCCGGGAGTTGGCGCCGATGTTTGAAAAGGGGGTGGAGCCGAAACTGCGGGGGCGGGCGAAGGCGGCAGAGGGGACGAGGATTCTACGGGTGTACGGGATCGGGGAGTCGTTCGTGCAGGAGAAGTGTGAGGCGGAGCTGAGAAAGATGGGGTTTGCGGGGGTGGGGTACTGTGCGCGGCCGGGGGAGGTGGACGTGAGGCTACGGTCGAGCGACCCGGCCCGGCTGGAGAGCGGGGCGGAGTTTGTGAGGAAGAGCCTGGGGGAGGCGGTGTATGGGGAGGGGGCGGAGACGATGGAGGAGGTGGTGGTGCGGCTGGCGCGGGCGGGGGGGGTGAAGCTGGCGACGGCGGAGTCGTGCACGGGGGGGTTGGTGGCGAGCCGGATCACGGATGTGCCGGGGGCTTCGGATATTTTTCTGGGGGGATGGGTGACCTACGCCAACGAGGCGAAGGTGCGGGAGTTGGGGGTGAGGGAAGAGACTTTGAAAAAGTACGGGGCGGTGAGTGCGGCGGTGGCGGGGGAGATGGCGGAGGGGGCAAGGAAGCGGGCGGGGGCGGACTGGGCGGTCTCGGTCACGGGCATTGCGGGGCGGGGGGGGGGAAGCCCGGGAAAACCGGTGGGGCTGGTGTACCTGGGGATCGCGGGGTCGGGGAGTGTGGAAACTGTTGAGAAGAAGTTGGTACCGGAGCGGAAAACCTTCAAGGGCATGGCTTCCCAGGCCGCTTTGGACCTGCTACGAAAAAAAATTCAAAAGGGACCGCATCCTTTTTGTAAAACGGAGGTCTAATCCACTATGGCACCCAAAACAGCAGAAAAAAACGAGAAGTCGGAAGGAACGAAATCCACGGAACGGCGCAATCTGGACCTGGCCCTGCAGTCCATCGTCAAGGCCTACGGGGAGAACGCGATCATGCGCCTGGGGGATGCCGGGGCAAAACTGAAGATCGACGTCATCCCGACGGGCTGTTTCGCGATCGACGCGGCGCTGGGGGCGGGGGGCTTTCCTCGTGGGCGGATCGTGGAGATTTTTGGGCCGGAGTCGTCAGGCAAGACGACGCTGACCCTGACGGCGATTGCCAACGCCCAGAAACGGGGCGGGACGGCGGCCTTCATCGACGTAGAGCACGCCTTGGACCCCGTTTACGCCAGAAAGCTGGGCGTGAACATGGATGAGCTACTGGTGTCGCAACCGGATTCCGGGGAAGAGGCGTTGAACATCGCGGAGACGCTGATCCGGTCCAACGCCTTGGACGTGGTGGTCCTGGACAGCGTGGCGGCCCTGGTCACGAAGAATGAGCTGGAAGGTCAGATTGGCGATGTGACGGTGGGGGCGCAGGCGCGGTTGATGAGTGCGGCCATGCGCAAGCTGACGGCCCTGATCAGTCGGGCGCGGACGGTGTGCATCTTCACCAACCAGATCCGGGAAAAGATCGGGGTGATGTTCGGCAATCCCGAGACAACCCCTGGCGGAAGGGCGTTGAAATTCTTTGCGAGCGTGCGGGTGGATATCCGGAGGATCAATGCGATCAAGATTCCGGACGGGACGGTGATCGGAAACCGGACCCGGGTGAAGATCGTGAAGAACAAGGTGGCCCCGCCCTTTACGGAGGCTGAATTCGACATCCTGTACAATGAGGGGATCTCGCGGGAGGGCTCGCTGATCGACGCCGCCATTGAGCACAATGTGGTGGAAAAGAAGGGCGCGTGGATCGCCTATGAGGGCAAGCAGCTGGCCCAGGGGCGGGATGCGGCCAAGGAGGAGTTGAAAAAAGATCCGGCGCTGTATGCAAGGATCGAGAAGGGTCTTCAGGCCAAGCTGGCCGGCAAGCCAGCCGAGAGCGGGGAGACGGTCGTGGTGGCAGGGAAGAAAGCCTGACGGGACTTGGTCTTTCGGTCTTGGTTACGGAGGGCGCGTTGAACCTTTGAGGGTTCCCTCCACGGCGAAGGACGAAACAGCGAAAAACCTTCGGCGGTGCTAGGCTGCGCCGATTTGGACGTTGAACTCCATTCGGCTGTCCTCGGCGCCGAGGACCAGTTTGTTGGCGCCGGGCTGAAGAGGCAGAACCATGTGTTCGGATTCCGTACCGATGGTCTGGCCGTTCAGAATGGTGCCGAGGGTGCTGCCGCGATCGCGCACCACGAGTTCCGAGCCGATTCTCTCAATCGAGCAGTGGTTGCGGGAGATCTGGTAGGGGTACTGATCGCGTAAGGCCAGGTCGTTGGCGGAGAGGATGTCCGCACCTTCGCCGGCCTGGCGGCGCCCGATCCGGAACGGCAGGCGATCCAAGACGACGATTTCTGGGGCACCGGCTTTGCGCACTTCCTTGGTCGCCGGGGTGAGGGTGATCTTGGGCAAGGGGTGAATGGCTTCGTGGGATCCGGCGGGAGCCCCCTGTTCGAGGAGCTGATGAACCTCCCGGGGGGTAACCTTGCGGCTTTCCAACTCCCGGCGGAGAAGTTCGTTGGTGTTGCGGAGCCGTTCGAAAAAGGAGGAGAGGAAGGGAGCGAGAGCACTGGGATCGGAAAGGAAAAGGTCGTTGAACTCCTCCACATTCATCAGATGAAGGCGGGTGGGCTCAAGGGCACGGGCGGTGGCCGAACGCGGTTTGTCATCGAGGAGGGCCATTTCGCCAAAAATGTCACCGGGCACGAGATGGCCAAGGGGAACATCGCCCTGACCGCTTACCTGGATCGAGATTTCAATCCGGCCCTCCAGAATGCGAAAAGCCTCCGCGCCTTCCTCGCCTTCGCGAAAAATAATTTCCCCCTTGGCGTAGGACTTTTCGCGCATACCTAGGAAGGGTGAAGAGCGGGGAAGAAAGGGTCAAGACGGGGAGATCCAATTATCCCCCGAGTTTTTTGATCGGAGCCAAGCCTCCGGGAGTTTAAAGTCGGGGCATGGGTGAGGGAGGAGATCGCGGCTTTCTGTTCCGGGCCTTGGGGCTGGCTTTGCTGTCCATGGTGTTGTGGCGGCTGGCCCATGCGGGGGGAATTTTGGCGGGGGGAGAGGAAATTTTGCCGAATCGGGAGGCCATGGCCTCGCTGGCTCCCTGGGTGCTGCTCGGGCTTTTCTTTCTGCGAGGCCCCTTGCCGGCCAGAAAAAGCGCGGTCCGGGTGGTGGGTTTTCAATTCCTGAACCTAGGATTTCTGGTGGCGGCGGCGGTTTATGGTCTGGCGGCGGTGCCTCTGGAGTTGCCCGCTCCCCCGGAGGGAAAGGCGGAGGCGCCGGTGGAGTCCGATTGGCCGGTGCGCGACCGGCTCCGGGAGATTAACTCCCGGATCGAGGATTTGGAGAAGGAGTCGGCGGAGACTTTGGCCACCTCGGAGAACCAGCCGGAAAATCGCCGGCAGGAGTTGCGACGGCAGCGCCAGATGGAGGAAATGGAGAAACTGCGCTCCGAAAGGATCCGGCTGGCGGATGAGCTGAGCCGTCGGGGCAAGGTGCTGGAAGAGCAGCTGGAAAAAGAACGAACCTCGCGAAAGGAGCGCCTTCGTCGGGCGCAGACAGGGGCGGGAGGCGCGGCTTTCATTTACGCGCTCATGGGCATTCACGGGCTGGTGGTGGGCTTCTTTTTCCGCGGAGGAGGGCCGGCGCCGGGCGGGTTTCCGGTAGTTTCCAGCAGCAGTGGAAAGGTGGAGACATCCGTGCCGGGAGCTTTGCGACCCAAACGAAGCTTGAACTAAGCGGTTAAGATTTTTTGGAGGAAAGGAACGCGCGGAGACCGGCCAAGGTGAAGGTGGAGTCGTGGCCGGGCTGGCCCGGGGCGGCCGGCTCATCGAGGTGAACGTAGAGCAGGCGGGAACCCAGCCCCGGAAGGGAGAGGCGGGATGCGGTGGCCAGCGGCCCGGAAGCCAGGATGGCCAGGCGCATATGGGGAAAGGTAAGCAAGGGTTCCGCCAGAGCGCGCAGATCACGGGGCCGGCGAGCGAGGCCGACGATTTTATAGACGTGGGCCCTTGTTTTTTTGAATTGGGAGAGCAGACGTTTGAGGCGCAAGGGCGTCAATTTGCGTTTGAGCGAGTGGGAGGAGAGCACCAGATCCCGCTTGGAGCGGCGGACCGCCCGAAGCACCCGCCCCAGACGGGGAAGATTGGTCAGTTCCAAATCGACAACATCGGCGAAGGGAAGGAACCCGAGGAAGAAAAGAACACGCTGGCGCGAGCGCCAGTTGAAAGCACCGCCCTCCTCGCGGGTACGCAAGGTGAGGAGGACGGGAAGTTCCTTTTTGGACATCGCTTCCATGATTTTTTCCGGTTCAACCCCCTTGGCGAGAAGAAGGTCCAGGCGAATCTCGGCCAGATCAATTCCGGCAGGCGGATGGGCCAGGTTGCGCAGGCCCTCTTCCGTGGAAATTGTGCCGACTGTTAATGGGGTATTTTTCCATGCAACAGCCCGCTTGGACGGGGGCTGAATAGAGGTCTTGATATCTCCAATGGTGGGATTTTTCTTCAAAATCAAATCTTCCTAAAATTTTTTTTTAAGATCAATAAAATATCCCTTAAAAGATAATTTCTGATCATATTAATATCCTATAAGGGATATACTACTCTTGTAAATGAATTAAGTGGGACCAAAAAAACCAATTACTTAATTTCCGATATTTTATGGCAGAGGAGGCGAAGCCGGTCGGTCAGACAAGCGGTTTCGAGGATTTTCTGACGGCTGGCCGGGTCGCGCAAGAAACAGCCGGCCACGAGGTCGACCAAGGCGTGATGATCCTCCAAATGACGAAGAAATTTTTTCATTTCGCCCAGGCCGGCCTCGCTGGGCTCCTCGATTTTTTCGAGGTGCTCGAGGATTTTGGCCGCGAGAGCTTCCCGCACAACGGTTTCCGAGGGAGGACTCGGCTGCGGCTCTTCCACCGGTTCGGGTGAGGCAATCACGTACGGTTGCACCTGGATGAGGTGTTCAAGGCGGACCCGGGCCAGCCCCTGCAGAACCAAGTTTGAGGTGCCATCGGCCTGTTGGACACAGGAGCGAATCAGGCCCAGTCCCCCCACGCGGCTGGCAGGCCGATCCGGATCTTCCATGGCAACTGCGAACATGCGGGGACCCTCCAGAGCCTTGCGTAGCATTTCCCGGTAACGGGGCTCAAAAATATGCAACGGAAGAAGGTGATGGGGGAAAAAAACCGTCTGAGGGAGAACCATAACCCCGACTTCCTCTGGCAGGTTCATACTTATCTTACTTACTCCTCTTTTGGGCGTTGGGATAGGGGGGAAAAGGCCTTTTGGGGATTGACGGAAGGGGTTTTCTAGAAGAGACTTACTTTTTACATATTTATGTTGGATAAGCTTTTTCCCTTTTTGGAGAACGACATGGGTGTCGACCTGGGCACAGCCAACACCTTGGTCTTTGTCCGTGGCAAAGGGGTCGTTCTGCGGGAGCCCTCTGTGGTGGCCATGGACCAAGCGACCCGGCGGGTGCTGGCCGTGGGGGACGAAGCCAAGCGGATGCTGGGGCGCACCCCAGGATCCATCGTAGCTGTCCGGCCCCTCAAAGATGGAGTCATCAGCGATTTTGAGGTCACCGAAGCGATGCTCAAATGTTTCATCGAGAAGGCCACCAAGCGGCAAAACCGCTGGCGTCCCCGGCCCCGCCTCGTCATTGCGGTTCCGTCCGGCATCACCGAGGTGGAACGTCGGGCCGTCTGTGAATCCGCGGCCCATGCCGGCGCCCGCAGTGTCCGCCTGATCGAGGAACCGCTGGCGGCGGCCATCGGTGTGGGCCTGCCGGTCCAGGACGCTTCCGGGAACATGATCATCGACATCGGGGGCGGAACCACGGAAATGGCCATCATTTCGCTGGGAGGCATTGTTTTTAGCCGGAGCGTCCGTGTGGCCGGAGACGAACTGGATGAGGCGATCATGAATTACCTCAAGCGGGCCTACAATCTGATGATCGGCGAGCGCACGGCCGAGGACATCAAGGTGAAGATCGGCTCGGTCTACCCCATGGAGAAGGAAACCTCGATGGAGGTGCGCGGGCGCGACCTGGTGGCCGGACTTCCCAAAACGCTAACGATCACCTCCCAAGAGGTGCGGGAGGCGCTGCTCGAGCCCATCCAGATCATCCTGGAAAGTGTCCGGCTCACCCTGGAGCGCTGCCCGCCGGAGCTCTCCAGCGACCTGGTGGAGCGCGGAGTGGTGCTGGCCGGGGGTGGGGCGTTGTTGCGCGGATTGGACCGACTTTTAAGCGAAGAGACAGGCCTGCCTATCCATGTGGCCGAAGATCCGCTGAGTGCGGTGGTGGAGGGAACGGGCAAAGTGCTCGATGAGCTGGAGTTTTTGACCAAGCTGACCATGGCGGACGGACGGGGCTGACCCGTCCCCTGCCGGCAGCCGACGTCGCCTCCCGACCCTCCCGATGTCCCGGACTTGGATCTATCTTGGCTCCGCCGCGGCTTTGGCGGTCGGAATCGTCGCAATCTTTTTTGCCCCGGTCACCAATCGTTGGACTGAACGGATCACGATTGAAACGATTTCCCCCATTGCGCGGACCTGGGCCGGTATCCGCGACCGCTGGAACGATTTCCGGCAGAGCCTCCGGCAGTACGACGCCCTCGAGGAGGAAAACCGGAATTTGCGGGCGGAAAACGTCCGGTTGCAGACCGAGATCCGGCAGATGGATTATTTGCGCACGGAAAATGACCGTTTCCGGGAAATGCTCGGGTTCCGGGACCAGCAGTCCTACCGCTTGCTGGCCTGCCGCGTGGTGGAACGGGATCCCTCCAATTGGTGGAACTCGGTGCTGGTGGACCGGGGATGGAAGGATGATCCCAATCTCGCCCCCGACCAGCCGGTGGTGACCCCGCGGGGGGTGGTGGGAAAGACCGGGACGGTGGGACGCTCCACGACCCGCGTGATGTTGGTTTCCGACGAGAACTGCAAAGTCAGCGTGCTTACAGAGGGATCCGGGGCCCGCGGCATCCTCCTGGGAGACACCCCGCTCAACGGCGGTCAACCGGTCTGCCGAATGACCTTTGTGACGAGGGAAGCAAAGTTTGAGGTCGGGGAACGGGTCTTGACCACGGGACTGGGGGGAACCTTTCCTCCGAATCTTCTGGTAGGCACGGTCAGCGATGCGCCGCCGCTCACCTCGGAAAAAAATTCGGGTTTGTACCGGGAAGGAACGGTCACCCCGGCGGCGGACCTCAACGATCTGCGGGAGCTTTTTATCCTCACCGGCTCCGCTTCCGCAAAGAAATGAACTCCTCCCTTTCCCGAATCTTCCTGTTGGCGGTGGCTGTCTGGCTGGTGCGGGCCGTCGGGCCGGAGTTCCACGGCTCCTGGGCTCTGGCCAGTAATCTGCTGGCGGCGGTGGCCATTCAGGCCGGCCTTTGGCTCGGACCGGTGGCCCTGGTGGTCTGGTCCCTCGGGTCTGGAATCGTTTCGGATCTCACGACCTTTTCTCCGCTTGGTCACCACGTGCTCCTGCTGGCGGGCATCGGGTTTTTGGTTCGCTCCCAACGGGGGTGGTGGCGGGGAGCCTCGGCCGGAGAGCAGGCGGCCGGTTCGGTCCTGGCGGCCGTGGCGTTTTTTGCGTTCGACCGGTTTTTGCATCTTCTGGAAACACGGGCCTGGGAGTGGCCGTTCGCCCTCAGCATCTCGCTGGTCCTCGCCGCCCTGGTCAACGGCCTGGCCGCCGTTTTGATGGGTTGGTGGCTGGAGCCGGAAGCCCGTTTCCCCACCCCGGCCCGCGGCCGTCGGAGGGTCTTCTGATGCTGCTGATCCGGCCCACCGCCAACATTCCGCGGCGCATGCAGGCCGCCATGCTTGTTGTGGTCATGGCTGCCTGCATCCTGCTGCAGCGGCTTTTCGTGGTGCAGATTGTCGAGGGGGAGAAGCATGCCCAAAGCCTGATCAACCAGACCACCATTCCGATCCTGCTTCCTCCGCCCCGGGGCCTGATCCTGGACCGCAACGGGATGCCCCTGGCGGAAAACCGCGCCCGGTACGACGTCGACTTGTATGTGCGGGAGCTGTCGGGGAACTACGCCCGGGCGCACCGGGGTCGCCTGCCCATGACCTTGGTGGAAGTCGGAGTGGGGGACAAACGCCGGAAACAGCGGCAGGTGGACATCGAACGCATTGTCCAGGAAACCGCCGCCGAACCCCTTCGCAATCTGGGCATCCAGATGAATTACGACATGGAGGAGCTCCGCCGCCACGCCCACCAACGTCCCAACACGCCGTTTCAGCTCGCAACCCAGATCGACTTCGCAACCCTTTCGCGGATGGCGGAGAGGGATCCACGCATTCCCGGAGTGGATGCCGCCGCCCGGCCGGTGCGCTGGTATCCCTACGGGGCCTTGGCCTCCCACGTGCTGGGTTTTGTCGGCGCCCCGGAGGAACAGACTCTGGAAACGTTCCAACCGGAAGTGATCGGCAAAGAGGGAGTCGAAAAGGGATTCAATGTGGATCTGGAGGGAATTCCGGGCGGAAAGATCCTGAAAAAAAACAACCTTGGTTTCATCATGGAGGAGCAGGGTTACCAGGCGCCGCAGGCCGGAAAGAATGTGTACCTAACCCTGGATGCGCGGATCCAGACAATCGCCGAAGGGGTGATGCGCCGGGTCGGCCGCGGGGCGTGCGTGATCATGGATCCGCATACCGGGGACATTTTGGCCATGGTTTCGGTTCCGAACTTCGACCCGAATAATTTTGTCCCGGGCGGCGCCGGCCAACGGACCGACTGGAAGCGGACTTTGACGGATGAAACCAAACCAATGTTAAACCGGTCCATTGGCGCTTACGCCCCGGGATCGACCTTTAAGACTCTGACGGCGCTGGCCGCCCTGGAAAACCCGGCGGCCAAATTCACGCCCCAGACCGTCATCCATAGCCCCGGCTCGGTCTACATCGGGGACCGCTGGTGGAAGGATTGGAATCCGGATGGGCAGGGTTCGATTTCCCTCAAGAAGGCCCTGGCGATGTCCTGCAACACGTTTTTCTACCAGCTCGGTGTGCGCACGGGGATCGAGTCCATGACCGACATGGCCAAGCGGATCGGTCTCGGGGAGCGCATGCTGTTGACCCCGGAAGGGGAACCGGAGTTGGCCGGTGAGGATCCCGGAACGATGCCCGGAAAAAAGTGGATGGAGGACCGGATGGCGGAGCGAAAGAAAAAGTACAAGGAGCGAATCGAAAAGTGGGTGGCGGAAGGTCGCCAGGGGCCGCGCCCGCCACCGCCGGCGGTGGAGCGCTGGAGTGACGGCCATACCGCCAACACCTCGATCGGCCAGGGGTACGTCCGTGTCACGCCTCTCCAAATGACGGTGATGATGTCGGCCGTGGCCAACGGAGGTTCCGTCTATCATCCACGTTTGGTGCAGGGCGTGGCGGTTTCCACGGAGGCCGGGGTAAAACCGGTCCGCGAGTTTCCTGCGGCAGTGAAGCGGGGGGATCTGGGCGTGAAGCCGGCGAATCTGGCAGCCATTGGGGAGGGGCTGCGGGCGGTGGTCACCGAGGGCACCGGCAAGAATGCAGCCGTGAAGGACGTGGAGGTGGCGGGTAAAACGGGCTCGGCGCAGTTCACCACCAGGATCGGCGGGGGAATGGTCAAGGACACCCGCACCTGGTTTACCGGTTTTGCCCCGCTGAAGGATCCGAAGTATGCCATCACCGTGATTGTTGAGGGGGGAACCTCCGGGGGAACCACCTGCGCCCCATTGGTCTCGGAGATCCTTTTCAAGATCTTTGAGATGGAGAAGGGCATCCCTCCCGCCATGGTCTATCAGGCCCCGGTGGTGGGACATTTCCACGGCGTGACCGCCTCCGACGGCTCGTATGTGCCCGGGGCCGGACCGACGGCGGCGGACGACAACGATGGGGACGGGGGTGTGTTTGACGGCATTTTTAACTGGTTCGACGAGGGAAACAACAGCGGGGCCGGGCGCGGCCTGCGGAGGAACCGCTGATGGCCCGGGTCCGCATCTGGAGCGGTTTTCACTGGCCGAGCCTGCTGCTGATGCTGGGTCTCTGCACCGCCGGGATTCTCATCATTTACAGCGCCACCCACGGCAGCGAGATGGCGGATCTCAAAAACGCCTCCACCCAGCAGGCGGCGTGGGTCGGGCTCGGCCTGGCCTGTTTTTTCGCACTGGCCTTTTCCGATTACCACCGCTGGGTGGCCCAAGGCTGGTTCTGGTTCGGGGGAGGAATTTTTCTTCTGCTGGTCGTGCTCCTTTTCGGCCGGGAGGTGAACGGGGCAAAAAGCTGGCTTCGTTTTGGGCCGGTCGGTTTTCAACCGGCGGAGGTTATGAAGTTGGCCTTTCTGGTGGGGTCCACCGCTCTGCTCGTGGCGTTCCGGGAGCGGATGGAAAAGTTTCGCACCGTGCTGGCGCTGGTCGGTCTCGCCCTGATCCCCGTCCTCCTGATTCTCAAGCAGCCGGATCTGGGTTCTGCGGCGGTCTTTTTGCCGATGTGCTTCGGACTGCTCTTCGCCGGCGGGACCCGCCTCCGCTTCCTGCTGGTTCCCGTGGGACTGGGCTTGGCGGCGGTGCTGGCGATTTACCTGTGGGTTGGGCACCTCGGCAAGGAACTGCCGTTCCTCAAAACCTACCAGAACAACCGAATCCGGACCTTCTTCGATCCCAATCTGGATCCATTGGGTGCGGGCTGGACGATCCGCCAGTCCATCATTGCGATCGGTTCGGGAGGATTCACGGGCAAGGGCTTCCTCCGCGGGGACCAAAACCTGTACGGCTTCCTTCCCAAAAACATTGCCTACAACGATTTCATTTTTTCCGTCCTCGGCGAGGAGTGGGGTTTCGTGGGCGGGGCGCTCCTGATCCTGGGCCAAATGGCCTTGCTGCTCTGTATTGCCTGGATCGGCATGCGGGCGCCGGATTTTGAGGGGCGGCTGCTGGCCGGCGGGGTTTTGGGGATGCTTTTCACGCATTTTTTCATCAACGTGGGAATGACGATCAAGGTGGTGCCCATCACCGGCATTCCCCTTCCTTTTGTCAGCTATGGAGGAACCTTCCTGGCCGTGTGTATGGCCGCGATGGGGTTGATGCAAAGCATCTGGCGGCAAAGGCGTTTGGGCTGACGCGCCTCCGCACGAAAGGAAACCCACCATGATTCTGGAAACCATCAAACGAATTCTCCGGGGCAAACCCCGGGAGGAACGGCGCAGTCTGCTCATCTCCGTGGAACCGCTGGAGAAGCGGGTCGCCCTGCTGGAGGGCGGGGTGGTCGAGGAGTTCTCCATCGAACGGGAGGGAGACCGCAGCATTTCCGGCAACATCTACAAGGCCCGCGTGCACAATGTGGAGGGTTCGCTGAAGGCGCTCTTCGTCGACATCGGGCTGGAAAAGAACGCGTTCCTGCATTTCTGGGACGCGGTGCCGGCGGCGATGGATGAGCAGGTGGAGGCGGTGGAGCGGCGGGGCGGGCGCGCCCGCAAGCCGCGGATCACCAGCAACGACATCCCCAAGCTGTACCCGGCCGGGGCGGATGTGATCGTCCAGGTCAACAAGGGTCCCATCGGCACGAAAGGGGCCCGGGTCACGACCAACATCAGCCTGCCCGGCCGTTATCTGGTCCTCATGCCTTTCGGGGAAATGAGCGGGGTATCCCGCAAGATCGAGGATCCGCAGGAGCGCACCCGCCTCCGCAAGATCCTGCAGGAACTCGACATTCCGGACGGCATGGGGGTGATCCTGCGCACGAACGGAGAGGGCATGCAGGCGCGTTATTTTGTCCGGGACCTGGCCCTGCTGCTGGAGCAGTGGAGCCGCGTCGAGGAGGGATTGAAATCCAAATCGGCCCCGGCGGTCCTGCTGGAGGAGCCGGACCTGGTGGAGCGTTCGGTGCGCGACTTCCTGACGGAGGAAGTGGATGAGGTGGTGGTCGACAACGACGACGCGGAAAAACGCGTGCGGGATCTCGTGGGGACCATTTCCAAGCGGTCCCTCCGCAAGGTGAAGCGGCATCTGGCCACCGAACCGCTGTTCGAGGCCTACGGGGTGAACCGGCAGATCGAAAGCGCGCTGCGGCGCCAGGTCTGGCTGAAGTCCGGTGCCTCCCTGGTAATCGACGAGACGGAGGCGTTGGTCTCCATCGACGTCAACACCGGCAAGACCCGGGGCGGCAAGGACCACGACGACACCATCCGGAAAACCAATCTTGAGGCGGCGGAGGAGATCGCCCGTCAGCTGCGTCTGCGGAACCTGGGGGGGTTGATCGTGATCGACTTCATCGACATGCGTTCCCGCCGGGACCAGGTGGCGGTCTACGAAAAATTCAAGGAGTGCCTGCGTCGCGACCGGGCGCGCACCCACACCCTGCCGATCTCGCCCCTTGGCCTGCTGGAGATGACACGGCAACGCGTGCAGGAAAGCATCCGGCGCGCCGTGTACATGGAGTGTCCCGCCTGCCGGGGCAAGGGCATGGTGAAGTCCTACGAAACGATGAGCGTGGAGATCCAGCGGGAGATCAGCCGGATCCTGCGCAAACATCCCGAAGTTCATGAAATCAAGGTGGTCGTCCATCCCGGCGTGTTGCACCGTCTGCGGACCGAGGACGACGAGCTGCTGGTGGAACTGCAGCGCCGTTGCGCCGGCCAGTTCAGCTTCAAGGCCGACCCGGCAGCCAATATCGAGGACTTCAAAGTCCTCAATGCGGCCACCGACCAGCCGCTGGAGTAACCGTGGAAACCGGTCCCGGCGAGCCGAGCGTCCCGGCCGGGCAGGTCCGCGAGACCGGGCTGCGGGCCGTGCTGGAAAAGGCCGAATCCGCCCTCGGGGCCGGGGCGCCGGCGGCCGCCCGGCTGGACATGTACCGGGAGTTTCTCCGGATGGAGGAAAAGCGTCTGGAGGAGCAGGCGCGGAGCGGCACTCCAGGTCTGGATTTGGCCCACCGGCGGTCGCAGCTGATCACGGCCGTGCTGGAACGTCTCTGGGAAAACTCGGGCGGACCGGCGGCGGGGGACGGTCTGGTGCTCGGGGCGGTGGGCGGGTTTGGCCGGCAGGAGATGAGTCCGGCCAGTGACATTGACCTGGTCTTCATCCGGGAGGGCGCGACGGATCGCACCGCTGAAGAGGTGGTGAAACAGATTCTCTATGTGCTTTGGGACCTCGGACTGAAGGTCGGTCACGCCTGCCGGACGGTGGGGGAAACGGTGGAACGTGCTGAGACCGAACTGATGATCAAGACCGCATTGCTCGATGCCCGGCGCCTGACGGGTTCGGACTTGCTGTGGAAAAAGTTCGAGGAGGAGTTTCACCGAAGGAACCTTGGGCGGGGGGTGGAGGCTTATCTTTCCTGGCGGCTGGAGAACCAGGCCGCCCGGCACGCCAAGGAGGGCGGAACGGTTTTTGTGCAGGAGCCGAACCTCAAGACGGGCCTGGGAGGTCTGCGGGATTTTCACAATCTCCGCTGGGTCGGAAAAGTTTCCGGCGAAGGATCGACCCTGCCCGAGCTGGTCCGGAAGGGCTGGCTGGGGTCCGAGGAGGCGGCCCAAGCGGAGGGTGCCTTTGGTTTTCTCATGACCCTGCGGGAGCGCCTCCACATCCTGCAGGGCGGAGCGGGGGATGTGCTTACGCTGCGCCTGCAGGGGGAATTGGCTGAGGCCATGGGGTATCCCCAACCCAACATCCTGCGGAAGAGCGAGGCGCTGATGCGGGAGACCTACGGGCATCTTCGAACCATTCATCTCGTTTGTAACGCCGCGGCGACGCGGATCTGCCAGCAGAAGACGGGCCGTCCGCGTGGTCTTTGGTCCTTTTTCTCCGGTTGGACGGGCGCCCGTCGCGCCGTGGACGGCTTTGTGCTGAACGGGGCGGAGCTCGGAGCGGAATCAGCTGAGGTGTTCCGGCAGGACCCGGTCCGCATGATCCGCGTCTTCCGGATCCTCCAGGATCAGGGTTCCGTCCCCGGCGCGGAACTGACCGCCCTGATCCGGGCCAACTTCTCCCTGCTGACCGAGGAGTGGGCCCGCCGCCCGGAAGTGCGGGAAACGTTTCTGCACATCCTGCGCCAAAAAGGAAAAGTGGGCCGGATTCTCCGGTGGATGCACGAGTGCGGGGTGCTGGGGTGGATCCTGCCCGAGTTCGCCCCGCTCACCTGCCTGGTGCAGCACGAGTTTTTCCACCGCTACACCGCCGACGAGCACACGCTCGTCTGTCTGGAGCAGCTGGATGCCATGCTGGGATCCAAAGAACCCGATTTGCGGAAATACGGGGACCTCTATGCCCGGGTGGAGGCGCCGGAAATTTTGGCGCTCGCCGTGCTGCTGCACGACACCGGGAAGGCTGAGCTCTCGCGGAATCACGAAGAGATCGGGGCGGTCCACGCCGCCCAGGTGGCCCGCCGCTTCGGGTTTCGTGGCCGGGAGCTGGCCCTGATGACCTTTCTGGTGGATCACCACATGACCCTGGGGAATTTCTCACGCAAGAATCTCGACGAACCGGAAACCATCCGCGCCTTCGCCCGGATCGTGCAGGACGAGGAACGGCTGAACCTGCTGATGTTGATTTCCGCCGCGGATGTCCGCGCGGTGGCCGGCCGAAACAACTGGTCCAGCTGGCGGGAACTTTTGGTGTGGGATCTCTATGGCCGGACCAAAAGAATGCTGGCGGGGGAAGAGGAGTTTCTGCGTGCGGAGGAGGAGGAGAGAAAAGGCCGCGCCCAGCAGGTGCAGACGGAACTGGCCGGGGAATTTTCTGGGGAGGCCATCACCCAGCATCTGGCGGGGATGGGTCCTTCCTATCTCCGGCAGTGCCCGGCTCCCCTAATCGCCCGGCACATCCGTGCGGTCCACCGGTTTTTCTCCGAACGGGTGGGGGGTGCCGATGCGCTGGTTCCCTTGGTGGAGTGGCGGGACCACCCGCAGGAAGGGCACACCGAGGTCCTGGTGGTGACCTGGAACCGCGAAAGGCTTTTCAGCAAGATCGCCGGCAGCTTCGCCGTGGCGGAGTGCAACATCCTGAGCGCGGATGTTTTCACACGCTCGGATGACGTGGTCATCGACACCTTCCGGGTCTGCAACGAGCGCATGGAGCCCGTCAGCCACCGCGTCGACCGCGAAACTTTCGAGAAAAGTTTGGCCGCCTCCCTGCAGGGCACGGAGGATCCGCTCCCGGAACGGTTGGCCGGGCAAGGACCCACGATCTGGCAGAAGGCGTTGGGGGAGGCGGAGTTTCCCGCCAGCCTCCGGATTGACACCGAGAGCGAACCCGGGCGAACCCTGCTCCATGTCCAGGCGCCGGACCGGGTGGGCCTTCTCCATGCGCTCACGGGGGGCATTGCTGACGAAGGCATGCAAATCGGCGTGGCAAGGATCACGACCGAAAAGGGAGCCGCGCTGGACACTTTCAGTTTGCTGGACCGGGAGGGCCGGGGAGTCACGGACGCCGCCTGGCAGCAGCGGTTGCTCGAAAGGCTGAAGGGGGTCGTGAGCCGATGAGCGGGATTTTCAGTCCGGTGGCTCCGGAAGACCTGCTGGAGGCGAGGCAGTTGGCGCGGAAGTTTGTCCGGCAAGTTCAGCGCCAGTTCCGCGCGGAGCGGGCGGTGCTTCTGTTGCTGAATCCCAACCTCGGGGAGCTGGAGGTGGAGGCGGCCATCGGACTTTCCGCCTCAGGCCGGCGCCGGCGCTGGGTGTTGGGACAGGGTTTGGTCGGTTGGGTGGCCAGCCGGGGAATGGCGGCCCGGGCGGATGTGAAGGGGGCTCGTTACGCCCTTGGAGCGGGCGGCAGTGAAATGGCGGCTCCCCTGACCGAGGGGGACAAATTGATCGGGGTCCTGGCCGTGGGCAGCCGGAAAAAAAATTTTTTTCAGGAAGGGCAGGAGGTGGAACTTGCCGAAACGGCGCGCCGGGCGGCCGGCTGGATGGCCCTGGCCTGGCGGATGGCGGGCATGCGCGAGGAGGGGGAACGCTCAGCCGCCCTGGCCGCAGTGGGAGCGGCGGTGGGAGCGGAAGAGACTGTCCCGGCCATTCTGCAACGGGTGGCCCGGGAATCGCAGCGACTCTGCGGGGCCCAGCTGGCTTCCATTTTCCTGCTCGATCCCGGAACCCAGGAGCTGCGCCTCGAAGTCTGTCTGGGGGCCTCGCGGGCCTACCGGTCCCAACCGGCGCTTCCCGCCGCCGAAACGGTGCTGGGCTATGTGGTGCGGAGATGCCGCCCCTTCACGCTGACGCGGATTGAGGACAGCGCCCAGGACCTGCACACCGAAAGAATCCGCCGGGAAAAACTGACCTCGCTGGCGGTGGTGCCCCTGGCGGATCCCCACGGGGGCATCGGCGTGCTATGCGTCGCCACGCGGACGATGCGCCGTTTTTCCGACGCCGAACTCCGGTTGCTCACGGGTTTGGCCGGCCTGGCCTCGGCCGCGCTGGGCCGGGCGAAGCTGGCCTCGCGGCTGGATCACACCGAGGAGGAGTTGCGGAACCGCGAGCGGCTGTCCTCCCTCGGGATGTTGGCGGCCGAGGTGGCCCACGAGGTGAGGAATCCGTTGGCCGTGGTGAGGATGCTCTGGCACAGCGCCGTCCGCGGATGGCCCGTTCCCGAGGCCCAGGCCCGTGATCTGCAGCTGATCGAGACCAAGCTCGGTCAGATGAACACGATTCTGGACCGGATCCTGAATCTGGCGCGCTCCGCCGATCCGGAAATGGCGGAACTGGACGCGGCGGACATGGTGGAGGAGGTGGCGCTGTTGACGCGGACCAAACTGGGGGCCGCCCGGATCCGCACTGAGCTCAAGTTGCCGGTCCGCGGCAGTGCGCGGATCCGCGGGGACCGGTCCTTGCTGGAGCAAGCCCTTTTGAATCTCGTGCTCAACGGCATGGAGGCGATGAAGCAGGGAGGAGAACTGCTTCTGGAGGTACGAAAGTCGGGCGAGGCCGTGATCCTGGCCGTGCAGGACCAGGGACCCGGCATGAAAAAGGAGGTGGCCGAGCGCCTGTTTGAGCCCTTCCTGAGCCGGCGCCCCGGCGGCACCGGACTGGGTTTGGCGCTGGTCCGGCGGACCGTCGAGGCTCACGGCGGCAGCGTGCGGGTTCAGTCGAAACCCGGACGGGGCACCCGGGTGGAGCTCCGCCTTCCAAAGGCGGATTAGTTCAGAAGCTTTTCGAGTTCCTCGTCCTTCGGCACGCCCAGCTCGAGCGCCCGGTTGTAGTGGCGCTTGGCCAGTTCCTTGGCCGGGGGCATCTGGGTGGCGTAAATGACCGCGAGATTGAAATGCGCGTCGCCGTAGCTGTCATCCAGTTCGATCGCCTTGCGGCACTCCTGCTCCGCCGCCTCCTGCAGGCCCTTGCGGGATGACGAGATTCCCAGATAGTTGCGGGTCTTGGCATCGTTGGGGTCGAGGGCGACCGCCCGGCTGAGGATCTGGATCGCATCGTCATACTTCTCCTGCTGGACCAGGACGATCCCCAGCACCGAGTGGGAAAAGGCATCGTTCGGGGCCACCCGGATGGCTTCCCGCAAGGCCTTTTCCGCCTCGGGATACTTCTGCTGCTGGAAGCGAACCACGCCGAGGTTGGAGAGGGCGTAGATGGACTGCGGGTATTTGTTGAGAATCTCCTGATAGGCCGCCGCGGCCTCGTCGAATTTTTTCTCGGTGTAAAGGGAGGTGGCCCGAGCGGCGGTATCCTTGAACTCTTCCGGAATGCGCGGCTTTTCGGAGTAGCTCTCCGGGCTGGCGGGCTTTTCGGCGGCGCTGCTCAGCGTGGGGGAGGTGGCAGCTGCCCCCGCGGCGGCCGGTGCTTCCGGTTCCGGCGCAACCAGGGTGGGGGCGGATACCTTCAGCATGCCTTCCTCTTCCGGGCTGAGGGCAATGAGAGGGGAACTCAGCACATCCATCTGGGTCTTGAGGGCCTCGGTGGAGACGGCCAGGTTCTTGAACTCATCGAGGACCAAGCGGCGCGCCGCCTCGCGGCGGGCCTGCTCCTTCAGCTGCCGGTCCAGAATGGAGCGGAGCATAGCGTTTTCCTTGGCCAAGGTGGAATCGGATTTCCCGGCGGTGCCCGCCAACTGCAGTTTGCCGGTCAGGTCGGCAATCTGTTTCTTGTAATCGTCGTTGGCGCGGGCCAGTTCCGCGGATTTGGTGTTGGCTTCCGCCAGCTTCTTTTCGAGCGTTTCCACCTGGCCGCGCAGGGAAGTCAGTTCGGCGCCCATGTCCCCGCTCACCGCCTTTTTCAGGCTTTCTTCGGTGGAGGAAAGCTTGGCCCGCAGGGAGGAGTTTTCCTGCTGGAGGGCGGCCACGTTGGCGTCGGCGGCTGGGGCGGAGGAAAGCTTGTCCTGCAGGCCTCTTTTTTCAGCGAGGGCTTGGTCCAGATCCGCCTTGGCCTGTTTCAGCTCCGTCCGGGCCGACTCCAGGTCTCCGGTCAGCTGGATGATCCGTTGGCGGAGAGCCGAGGGATCATCCGAGGCGGCCACCGGGGCGGGGGCCGGAGCGGGCGTTTCGACTTTGGCGGGAGCCGGGGTTTCGGAACGCGTGGGGGCGGGTGGCGGGGCGGGTTTTTCCGCGGCCACGGGAGCCGGGGCCGAGGGTGCGGATGGGGGCGGGGAGGAGTCCTTGGCGGATTTCAGCCCGGCCAGTTTGTCGTTCAGGTATTTGATGCGGTATTTGACGATCGTGGGCTCCCATTCAGGGTTTTCGTTTTTGAGCTTCTCCAGGCGGGTCAGGGCCGTTTCATATTTTTCCCGGGCCTGCGAGTTTTGCCCCCCTTGGCTCAACTTGTCGCCTTCGTTGATCATCACGTAGATCTGCAGGTAATCGTCCTGCGGGGAGGCGGCCGCCTCCAGGCGAACAGCGAGGGAAGCCAGCGCCAAGGCTGCCAAGGTGAGAATCCGGATTCTTTGGGTCACTGGGAGGGAAATTAGGCGGGTAAAAAAGGGGTGGATCAAGAGAAAACGAGCCGCGTTGACGATAACTTTTCCCCGTCTAGATAAGGAGGATATGGAGTTGGCCATGCCTCAAGGGGTTCTGGTGTTGAACCGTTTTTGGCAGGCGGTCCACATCTGTTCGGTTCGGCGGGCCTTCAGCCTTCTCTATCTCGGCCACGCCCAGGTGGTGGACGGGGACGGCCAGGATTTCCGCACCTTTGATTTCCACAGCTGGCAGGAGGCCAGTCAGGGATATGAAGGCGAGGATGCGTACCGCACCATCAGTTTCCGGATCCGGGTGCCCCGCGTGATTGTGCTGATGCTCTTCGACCGGATTCCCAAAAAGGAGGTCAAGCTGACCCGCCAGAACGTTTTTGAGCGCGACACGTTCACCTGCCAGTACTGCGGCGAAAACAAGGAGCGCAAGGATCTCAACCTGGATCACGTGATTCCCCGGGATCAGGGCGGCACCACCACGTGGGAAAACGTCGTCTGCTCCTGCATCCCCTGCAACACGCGTAAAGGCAATCGCCGTCCGCACGAGGCCCACATGAAGCTCGTCAAGAAACCCAAGCGACCCAAGCTCCGCACCTTCCTGACTGTTCAGATTT
>CAZURF010000021.1:0-21477 GCA_964623555.1 uncultured Akkermansia sp.
CGGAAGTGATTTGAAGGCCGCTGAGGTTGATCCCGCGTTTTTCCCAAACGGCGCGATGGTGGGCGGGGAAGTCCTGGCCGACGACACTGACGAGGCTGACCGGGGCATGGAAGCTGGCGGCAAGGCCGGCAAACGAGGCCGACCCGCCGAGAAGGTCGGAGCGCTCCCCGTGCGGAGTCTCCACCCGATCGATACCCACCGTGCCGACGACGAGAACGCTCATGAACGAACAGCATCCTTCAGAGTCGAGCTGGAGCCAAGCCGGGAAAGGATCTCCTGGGCGGCGGCGGTGGGATCCTTGGCCAGGAGAAGATGGGACACGACGCAGACGCGTTGGGCACCATGGCGGGCGGCTTCGGCCACGCGGTCGGGATTCAGTCCGCCGATGCAGAAAACGGGAAGGGTGACCTTGCCGGCAATCTCCCGGATTTTTTCCGGGCCGATGGGAGAGTAGTCGGGCTTGGTGCCGGTGGCGTAAAGGGGGCCGAAGCCCAGGTAGTCGGCTCCGACGGCCTGGCCAGCAAGTGCTTGGCAGGGCGAGTGGGTGGAAAGTCCGATTAGAACCGAGGAACCCAGCATTTTCCGGGCCTCGGGAATGCCCAAGTCATCCTGGCCGAGGTGGCAGCCGGCGGCCCCGGAAGGCGCGACCAGGTCCGGGTGGTCGTTGAGGATGACGGGGAGGCCCTGTCCGGCCAAAAGGGGGACGAGAGTGCGGGCGTGGGCCAGAATTTCCTCCTTGGGGAGATTTTTGGCGCGGATCTGGAAGATGCCGGCGCCGCCGGCGGCGAGTTGGCGGGCAAGGTCGGGCCAGCGGACGGGTGAGGCGTAGGCGGCGTCGAGAATGGCGTAGAGGCGGGCTTTTTGGAGGGCGGTGCGGGCGGTGCCGGGATCAAGAACCGGCGGCATGGATCAGCGTTGGTTGGCCTCCACCTTTTTCTCGAAGAAGCGCTCGAGGAAGTGGGTGGAGTATTTGCCGCGGCGAAAGTCCTGGTCGCGCACGATGCGTTGACCGAGTGGGATGGTGGTTTTGACCCCGCGGATGATGGTTTCATCCAGGGCGCGCTGGAGGCGGGCGATGGCGGTGGCGCGATCCGGCCCGACGGCGATGAGCTTGCCGATCATGGAGTCGTAAAAAGGCGGGATGGCGTAGCCGCCGTACATGTGGGAATCCATCCGGATGCCGATGCCCCCCGGGGGATAGTAGAGGCTGATGGTGCCCGGGCAGGGGCGGAAGTCGTTGGCGGGGTCCTCGGCGTTGATGCGGAACTCGATGGCGTGCCGCAGGGGGCGGAGGTTTTCAAACTCGGCCGGAATGCGTTCGCCGGCGGCGATCTTGATCTGCTCTTTTACCAGGTCGATGCCGTAGACCTCCTCGGTGACGGGGTGTTCCACCTGGATGCGGGTGTTCATCTCGAGAAAGTAGTAGTTGCCCTTGCCATCGACGAGGAACTCCATGGTGCCGGCGTTCTCGTAATGGACGGCCTCGGCGAGCTTGATGGCGGCCCGGCCCATTCGCTTGCGGAGATCGCCATCGATGAGCGGGGAGGGGGCCTCCTCGAGAAGTTTTTGGTGGCGGCGCTGGATGGAGCAGTCGCGCTCGCCGATGTGGATGATCTTGCCGCGACTGTCTCCGAGAATCTGGAACTCGATGTGGTGAGGTTCCTCGATGAATTTTTCCAGGTAAACCTCGGGGTTGCCGAAGGCTTTTTCCGCCTCCATGCGGGCGGCGAGGAAACCTTTCACCAGACTGACATCATTGTGGGCGGGACGCATGCCTTTGCCCCCGCCCCCGGCGACCGCCTTGATCATCACGGGGTAACCGATCTTTTTGGCGGCCTTGATGGCTTCCTGTTCGGTTTGGACAGGGCCGTCGCTGCCGGGGGGTATGGGCACGCCCACTTTGCGGGCATTTTCCCGGGCGAGGGATTTGTCTCCCATTCGCCGGATCGAGTCGGGCGAAGGACCGATAAAGCGGATGTTGCACGACTGGCACACCTCGGCGAAGTGGGCGCTTTCGGAAAGAAAGCCGTATCCGGGGTGGATGGCGTCGACATCCCCCACCTCGGCGGCGGAGATGATCCGGTCGATCTTGAGATAGCTCTGGGGGCTGGGGCCGGGCCCGATGCAGATGGCCTCGTCGGCGGCCTGGACGTGCAGTGAATCGTGGTCGGCTTCGGAGTAGACGGCGAGAGTACGGATGCCGAGATCTTTGCAGGCGCGGATCACCCGCAGGGCAATCTCGCCGCGATTCGCAATCAGGACTTTGTCGAACATGACGGGTGAGACCGGGAGGGGAGCCTCCCGAAGGCCTTAGATGGGTTTGATGCGGAAGAGGGGCTTACCGAACTCCACCGGTTTGCCGTTCTCGGCGAGGATTTCGACGATGGTGCCCGACATCTCTGCCTTGATCTCGTTCATGACTTTCATGGCCTCGATGATGCAGACGACCGTCTCGGCGTTAACCACTGTGCCGATCTCGACGTAGGCGGGGGCGTCGGGGGCCGGGGAGGCGTAGAAGGTGCCCACCATCGGGGAGTTGATCGAGGGAAGGGGGGAAGCAGCTGGAGCGGACGGGGCGGCCGCCGGGACGGCTTGGGGCGCATTCAAGGGAACCCCGGGGGCAATGGGGAGGACTGCAGGGGCTGGAATCAGTCCGGGGGTGCTGGCGATGACCTGAGGTTCGCCGTCCGCTCCACGGCGGATGCGGATCTTGGTGCCATCCTTCTCATATTCGAACTCCGAGAGTCCGTTTTTCCGCATCAGGTCGATGATTCCTTTGATCTCTTTAATATCCATATGAGAGACCAAGAATAGGTAAAGATCCCGCTTTGAATCAAAAACAAAATACTTTAACAATAAAGTATAGTGCTTATTTTGATTTTTTCGGGATCAATATCGAGTTAATCGGTGTATTTTGAGTGCAATTTGGGACCAGCGTCGGGTCTGGTCCAAATTAAAAAAGGATGGTTATTTGTCTAAGCAGTGGCCCCAGCCATACGGAGGCAGGCCACTTCAATGGCAAGAGTTTGGTCGACGTTTCGTGCCAAGGCTTGGCGTAGTTTTTCCAAAGACTCCACCTCCCGGATGATTTCCGGGCGCAGGTCGCCTCCGGCACGTTTCCAGGCCGAATGAACCAGGTGGGTGATGATGTCCTCCCGGATCCGCACGAGATGGCCGGCGGAAGCGGCCGCTTGGACGGTTTCTTCTTCCTCCGCCCCCTCGGCTTCGTTTTCCCCCGCTTTGGCCTCCAGTTTTTGCCGGGCAGAGAGAAGAAAAGACTGGAGCAGGGCGGCCCGACGGTAAGCGGAAAGGGCATCCGGCTGGGCGGACTGCTCCCATCCCCGGACAAGATCGTCGATCCCCGGGATCGGTTCCGGATTCAGGCTGGGGATGATCGGGAAGGTAAGACAGCGGGAGCGCACGGTGGGGAGGAGGGCCTCAGGCCGGTCGGAGGTCAGGAGCAGGAGGCTGTGGTCGGGGGGTTCCTCCAAAGTTTTCAAAAACGCGTTGGCGGCTTCCGCCGGAGGAATGCACATCCGCTCGGCCTCCAGAATCAGGGCCACCTTCAGGGGGGCCCGATGAGGTTTGCGGGAAAGGGAATGTTCCAACTGGCGGATTTGGGCAATCGAGACGCGGCGGGATTTGGATTCGGGGCGAAGAAGGAAAAAGTCCGGATGGCCTTCGAGGTCGGCATCGAGAAGGTTGGCGGCAAGGCCCCGCCCGAGGGACTCAAGCTCAGCCGGCGGAGCCCCGGTCAGCAGGTGGGCGTGGGCGAGGCGGCCCTCTTTGGCCGCCCCGGCAAAAATCTCCTCAACGCGGGAGGGTGGAAAAGGCACGGCGGAGTTCCTCCTGGATACGGGCAAAGGTCTGTTCGCGGGAACCGGAGGCTTCGATCAGTTTCACCCGCTGGGGCTGGTGTTGGGCCAGCGATCGGTAGCCCTCGGCCACCGCCTCGTAAAATTTCAGATCCAGATCCTCGAGCCGATCCTTCTGGCCGGCAGGGCGGGGACGCCGCAGGGCCCGGCTGCGGGCTTCGGCCGGGTCCAGATCAAGAACCAGTGTCAGATCCGGCTCGCGTTTCGCGATGGCGAACCGGTTGATCAAGGCGACTTCCTCCATCGGAAGCCCGCGCGCGTAGCCCTGGTAGACGGTGGTGGAGTCGTGAAAGCGGTCGGCGATGATCCATTCGCCCCTGGCCAAGGCGGGGTGAATCAGGTGACGGACGAGTTCGGCGCGGCTGGCGGCAAAAAGAAGCAGTTCTGTCTCCGGCTTCATGTGGTCGCCATCGTCATCATGTTTGAGGAGGTGGCGGATCTTTTCCCCCACGGGGGTGCCACCCGGTTCCCGGACTTCGTGCACCTTGAGACCGGCGGAGCGGAGCCAGGCGAGGGTGAGGCCAATCTGGGTGCTTTTGCCGCAACCCTCGCAGCCTTCGAAAGTGAGAAAACGGCCCGGCGCCGTCATGCCGGCACGTCGAGGGCGGCGGTGGCGATCGCGGCGATGCCCTCGCCGCGTCCGACAAACCCGATCTTTTCGTTGGTGGTGGCCTTGAGATTGACCTGGTCTTCCTTCACGCCGAGGGCGGCGGCGATCTTTTTGCGCATCGCTGGAAAGTGGGGCACGAGTTTTGGGGCCTCCGCCATGAGGGAGGCGTCCACGTTCAGGATGGTGGCGCGGCGCTCCTTGGCGAGCCGGGCAGCCTCGGCGAGGAAGATGGTGCTGGCGGCGCCCTTCCATTTCGGATCGGTGTTCGGAAAGTGGGTGCCAATGTCGCCCGCGGCCAGGGCGCCAAGGACGGCATCAGTCAGGGCGTGGAGGAGGACGTCGGCGTCGCTGTGTCCGTCGAGGCCCCGGTCATGGGGGATGGTGATCCCGCCCAAGATCAGGGGCCGTCCCGCCACCAGCGGATGCACATCATAACCCATGCCCACGCGCAACATGGGAAAAGCATGTCGCCGGGGAAGGGGCGAGCCAACGGTTTTCATGGCACTTCTTGGCAGAGCGGGGGTCGACAGTGGGAAAAACATTTCTTATTCTTGCCCCATGCACGTCCATATCACCCCCCGACATCTCCCGTTGACTGACGGGATCGACACTTACGTCAAAAACAAACTGTCCCATCTTGATCACTTTGAGGGGCGGATTCTGGGGGCCCACGTGGTGCTCTGGCACGACCACAGCGCCCCGCCCAAGAAGCAGTTCCGGGTGAAAGTGCACCTCGCGTTGCCCGGACCGGATCTATTCGCCGAGGCCGGGGAGGACGATCTCTACGCCGCCATCGACAAGGTGGAGGAGAAGCTCAACGGGGAGTTGCGGAAACGGAAAACCAAGATGGTGGATCGCCGCCGGCACGTGGAGGCCCGCCGCAAGGAGCGGATCCGGAGATTCGGAGGATAATAAAAAATCGAATGTCTTGCCGTTGATGCTTTGGCCCCGGCGGAACGGGGCCCTACAGAATTAAGAAGATGATGGCAGATGCCGCGTATTGGATGGTGGTCCACGGTCTCAGGGGATTTCTTTCCTGCTTCTGCCGCGTGGAGACGCACCGGACCCGGGAAGTTCCACCGGGTCCTTGGATCCTCGCCTGTAACCATCTCAGCCACTTCGATCCGCCGCTGATCGCGGGCGCTTTCCGCCAGCCCCTGGATTTTCTGGCGATGCGGGAGCTTTTCCGTCCCGCGTGGTTTGGATTTCTGCTGCGCACCGCCAATGTGATTCCGGTCGGACGCCGCCAAGCTGATACGACAGCGCTCAAGGCGGCGCTCCAGCGGCTCCAACAGGGAAGAATCGTCTGTGTGTTTCCAGAAGGAGGTTTACGGGCCGGGGCGACCTCCGTCCTGGGCGGGGCGGAGTTGACCGAAGGAGTCGCCTTGTTGGCCGCCCGGGCGGAAGTTCCGGTTCGGCCGGCGGTGATCGTGGGTAGCGACCAGCTCTATGTCCGGCAAAACTGGGGGCGTCGTCCGCGGGTTGTGGTGGCCACGGGGGAGCCGATCGCGCCCCCCGGCAAAAAAGACAACCGTTCCGAATGGGTCCAAAAACTCGGGGCAGAATTGAGAGCCGTTTACGCCGCTGCCCGTAACCGGCACCGACTCCAGTCCTACGAACTTCCGCATACCCCGCAGGAGCGCTGGAAAGCGGGAAGATGATCGGGCGCTTCCATCGCTGGCAATCGGAGTTGGTCGACGCCTCGGCTTTTGCCGGGATCGGGCTCTGGCAACTGCTGGGACGCGCCGGACGGCATGGCCCCCAGGAGTGGGAGGAGTATGCGACCCGCTGGCTAAAAAAAGGGCCGGTGGAGTTTTACCGGGTTCCGGAGAGTCTGCCCGGAGTTCTGGGGCCTGGGCGGCAAAAGTTTCCCAGCCCCGTCTCCTGCGATCGGGAAGAAAACAACCTCATGCATCTCCGGGTTTGGCCGGGAAAGGAAGGAATGAAATCCCCGGCCATGATCCTGCTCCATTCCCTCTTTTCGGCCAGCGACGTGGGGTATGTCCATTGGGCCTCGGTCCTGAACCGGCTCGGCTGGACAGCGATTTTTTACGACCTGCCGTACCACTACCGGCGCCGGCCGCAAGGCACCTGGAGCGGGGAACTGGTGTTCGGGGGAAATTTGATCCGCAGCGCGGAGACCATCCGGCAGGCGGTGGTGGAGACGAGAATGGTGGCCCGGTTGGCCCGCGCCGCCGGGGCGTCCCGCGTTGGTCTGTGGGGAATGAGTTTGGGCGGTTGGGTGGCCTCCTTGACGATTTGCCATGAGCCCGATCTTGCCTGTGCGTGGCTGGTGCAGCCGATTCCCGACGTGGCCACCGCCATCTGGGATTCGCCCGGGGGATGGGTCATCCGTCGGCAGATGGAGGCCCGGGGGTTGAGCCGGGAACAGGCCTCGAGGATGTTGCCGATGGTCTGTCCGTCCTCCGGGAAACCCAAACTGCCCGCGGAAAAAATCCTATTGGTGGGCGGCACCCATGACCGGATCGCCCGGCCCGGGCAAATGCGTGCGTTGGCCAGGGATTGGGGGGGTGCCCATTACCGGGAGGTGGGACAAGGTCACATCGGATACCAGGCCATGCCGATGACTTGGAGATGGGGGAGGGAACTAATGCCGGATCTCTTTGATCTAGAAGGATAAAGACAGATTCATCTTCGAATTGAAAAGCCCTCCGTTTCGGGCATAGTAACAAAGTTTGAGACACCGCCCTCCGGAAGTCCGGTTGGCATAACCCAAGGAGCCCACACGGTGGCAACGGCAGGAGCAAAGAAAACGCGGTCGAAAGAGAAACCGGGCAAATCCCCGGCGGTGCTGCCTACCCTGAAACCCGCCGAGCGCGTTGAACTGCTCCGCAAGATGGTTCTGATCCGGCGTTTCGAACAGAAAGCGGCGCAGGCCTTCATGCAGGCCAAAATCAAAGGCTTTTGCCATCTCTATATCGGGCAGGAAGCGGTCGCGGTCGGGTCCATTTCCACCCTGCATGAGGGTGATGCGGTCATCACCGCCTACCGGGACCATGGCCATGCGCTCGCCCGGGGCATGAGCGCGCGGGAGTGCATGGCGGAACTTTTCGGAAAAATCACCGGCTGTTCCCGCGGCAAGGGCGGCTCGATGCATTTTTTTAGCAAGGAGAAGCATTTCCACGGCGGCCACGGCATCGTCGGCGGACAGACCCCGCTCGCGGCCGGCATCGCCTTCGCCCAGAAATACAACCGCACGGGCGAGGTGACGGTCTGCTATCTCGGCGATGGTGCGGTCAACCAGGGCGCCTTTCATGAAGCCCTCAACCTCGCGGCTCTTTGGAAACTCCCGGTGATCTACGTAATCGAGAACAACGAATATGCCATGGGCACGAGCCAGTCCCGCAGCTCCGCCGGATATCCGCTGGTGAAGCGGGCCGATGGCTACGACATGGCCGGGATCACGGCCGACGGCTCTGACCTCGATGATGTTCGTTCCAAGATGTGGGATGCGGTCCAGCTGGCCCGCACGGAGAGCCTGCCCTCGCTGGTCGAGATCAAGACCTACCGATACCGCGGTCATTCGATGTCCGACCCGGGCCACTACCGAACCAAGGACGAGATCGAGAACCGCAAAAAGGAGGCTGATCCGCTGGCCCTGTTCCGCGACCGCCTCTACAAGGAAAAGGCCCTCACCGAAAAACAGTATGAAGAACTTGAGCGCCAGTGCGTGGCCGAGGCGGAGGACTCCGTGGCCTTCGCGGATTCCTCGCCCGAACCCGAGGTGGCCACGGTGTTCGAGGATATTTTCGCCCCGGAAGACCAGATGCCGGAGTTCCGGCCCCCGTTCGGGAGCTAGCCATGGCGGTGATCACGATGCGGGAGGCGCTCAACCAGGCGTTGAGCGAGGAAATGGAGCGGGACGAACGCGTTTTTCTCATGGGTGAAGAGGTCGCGGAATATCAGGGCGCCTACAAGGTCAGCTCCGGCCTGCTGCAGAAATTCGGCCCGAAGCGGGTGATCGACACCCCGATCAGCGAATCCGGCTTTGCCGGGTTGGGCGTCGGCGCGGCCATGATGGGCCTGCGCCCGGTGGTGGAGTTCATGACCTGGAGCTTTTCGATGGTTGCCTACGACCAGATCGTCAACAACGCCGGTGCGATCCGCTACATGAGCGGCGGCCAGTATTCCATTCCGATCGTTTTCCGCGGCTCCTCCGGCGCCGGCCTGCAGGTGGGGGCGACGCACTCCCACACGCCCGAGAACTGGTACGCCAACGTGCCGGCCCTGACGGTGATCACCCCGGCGTTTCCGGACGACGCCAAGGGATTGTTGAAAAGCGCGATCCGTTCCAACAATCCGGTCTGCTTCATCGAAAACGAGAAGCTCTACGGCTTCAAGGACGAGGTGCCCGAGGGCGATCTCGTCATTCCAATTGGCCAGGCCCGGGTCCGCCGGGAAGGCAGCGATGTCACCCTCATCGCCAACAGTGCCTCCACCCACGTGGCGCTCGGTGCGGCCGGCAAACTGGAGTCCGAGGGCATTTCCGCCGAGGTGATCGATCTCCGCACGATCAAGCCCCTCGACATTCCCGCCATCCTGACCTCCGTGGCGAAGACCAACCGGGTGGTGATCGTGGAGGAGAACAAGCCGTACGCCGGCTGGGGCGCCCAAGTGGCCTACGAGATTCAGCACCGCTCCTTCGACGATCTCGATGCCCCGATCGAGCGGGTCACCGGGCTCGATGTTCCGCAACCCTACGCCAAGGTCCTCGAGCAGGCGGTCATGCCCAGCGAGGAGCGGGTGATCGAGGCGGCGCGGAAGACCCTGGTTTGAGCCTCCGGCCGGTTCTGGAGCCGGACACGAAAATTGCCTAGGCAGAGTGCGTATTCCCTCCCATAGCTTCCCACCATGCTGAGGCGGTTGCGGATCAAAAACCTCGCCGTGGTGGAGGAGGTGGAATGGGAATTGGGGAAGGGTTTCAACGCCCTGACCGGGGAAACGGGGGCCGGAAAATCCATCCTGATCGACGCGTTTCTGCTTCTGCTGGGGGAGCGGGCCGACAAAAGCCTGGTTCGAACCGGGGCTGAAAATTGTCTGGTGGAAGGGGAACTGGGCGAGGCGGGGGATTTTCGGGACTGGCTGGAGGAAAAAGGGGTGGAACCCGATCCCGACGGGGCTCTGGTCATCAAGCGCCAGATCAGCGCCACGGGAACCGGGCGGCAATTCCTGAACGGGTCGGCGGTCACCCTCGGGGTTTTAAAGGAGTTGGGAGACCGGTTGGTGGACCTGCACGGTCCCCACGACCACCAAACCCTGCTTTCGCCGAACACTCAGCGGGCGGCGCTGGACAGTTTCGGGGGCTTGGAACAAGAGCTGGAGTCGGTCCGGTCGGCGTGGCGTCGAAAAAAGGAACTCGAGGAAAATTTGACCCGGTTCCGCCAGCGCATCGCCGGGGCGGACGGCGCCACCCGGGAGCTGATCGACCACCAGGTGCGCGAGCTGGAACAGGCCCAACTCCGGCCCGGGGAAGACGAGGAGCTGGAACGGAACCATGCGGCGGCAGGGCACGGGAAAAGAATCGTGGAGCTGGCCGCGGAGGTGAACGGCCTCCTGGAGTCAGGGGAAGAGACCGCCCTCGGCTTTCTGGGAAAGGTCCAGAAAGCCCTGACGGAGTGGGAGCGTCTGGACGGGGCGGCGGCGGAGATGCGGACGCGGAACGAGGAAGTGGTGGAGACGCTCCGCGAGCTGGCCCGGGAGGCGGAGCGGCGGGCGGAGCAGGTCGGGCTGGATGCCGAGAGGCTGGCGGAACTGGAAAGGCGCCTGGATGTGGTCCTAGCTTTGCGGAAAAAATACGGGGGAAGCGTGGAGGCGGCCTTGGTCAGGTTGGAGGAGCTTAAGCAAAGGCAGAAAGAACTGGCGGATGCGGCCGGTACGGAAGCCAAACTCGGTGAGGAGTTGGATGCGGCCACGCGGCACCACCGGCAGGCCTGTGCCAAACTGACGGAGGGACGAAAAAAGACCGCCCCCCGTTTTGCCAAGGAGGTGACCGACCAACTCCGGGGACTGGGCTTTGCGCAAAGCCGGTTGGAGGCCCAGATCCAACCGCAGGAAGCGGGAGGGGACGGAACGGAGAGCGTGGAACTGCTCTTTGCCCCGAATCCCGGGGAGAGCCTGAGACCGCTGCGATCCATTGCTTCCAGCGGGGAAATGGCCCGGGTCATGCTGGCCCTAAAGACGGTGTTGGCGGAGCGGGACGAGGTGCCGATCCTGATTTTCGACGAGGTGGACGCCAACGTGGGCGGGGAGACGGCTGTGGCGGTGGCCGAGCGCCTGCGGGGCCTGGGCAAGAGCCACCAGGTGCTCTGCCTGACCCATTTGCCGGCCGTGGCAGCGGCGGCGGATCAACATTTCGCGGTGGCCAAGCGGGTGGAAAAAGGCAGGACTTATGCCGAACTGGAGCGCCTGGAGGGGGAGAGCCGGGAAAAAGAGCTCACCCGGATGCTGGGTGGGGAGGGGAAGGCGGCGAGATTGCTGGCGAAGGAGCTGTTGGAAGTCCGGGCAAAAAAATCGAAAGCCAGGTAAGCGACCCGCGGCATCGCCGCGATGTTAGAATTTCAGGACAACGGGATCGCCCGGGCCCACGCCAAGTTTTTTGGCGGCATTGCCCTTGGCGATGGCGATTTCGAATTCCCCGTCACTATTGACCAGGGCAAACGGACGGTCATCGGGGGCCTCGGCGTAAGTGCGCAGGAAGGGAACCGGCACGGGCTTGCCCTTGATGGTGAGGTTGAGAAGCTGTCCGGATTTGAGTTTGGCCAACTCCGATCCGGGAATATTGGTGAGGATGTTGCCGTAATGATCCACGAAAACGACCAAACCCTTGGCCAAGTTCGGCATGACGGTGGCGGTGTTGCGCGGCAGCCGGAAGACTTTTTCAGCCTTGGGACCCACGGTATCGAGGGACTTTCCGGCGGCCAGATGGGCGGCGACCGGGGCAAAAATATCGCGCCCATGGAAGGTTGAGGACGCCTCTCCGGGGAGAAAGAGATCCTTGTTCTCGATCAGGCGGGCCTCCGCCAAACCCTCGCGGGCAAGCACTTCGGTCAGGAGTCCGTTATCCGGGCCCACATAGATCCGACCCGTGGCGGTGCGGACCGCCAGGGCCGCCCGTTCCGAACCCACGCCGGGGTCAACCACGGCCACGACGACGGTCCCGCTGGGGAGGGTGCGGGCCGACTTGGCCAGAAGATAGGAGGCCGCGGAGATATCAAAGACCGAGCTGTCGTGGGAAAGATCGATGAGTTCGGCAGTCGGATTGATGGTCTTCACTGCCCCCTTGAGCTGGCCGACGTAGGGGTCGTTGATTCCAAAATCCGTGTAGAGGGCCACGAGATTCGTCATCTTGGATCCAGACTGACAGCCGACGAGCCAGGGGGAAAGCAGGCCAAGCAGAAGGAAAAGGGGTCGCATGACTTTATGGTTTTGCGGGGGAGGAGTTGGCCGAATCAATCAGATCCCAGAACTTCGGGTTGCCGGCAAGCTCCTCATCTTCCGAGCCGGGCAGTTGGGAACGAAAGGCAAAATCCTTCAGGGAGTTTTTGTGCAGGACACGGTGGATGACCAGGCCGGCGGTCTTTTGCTCGAAGTAGATCCGGTAGTCCCCGGCGCGGTAGCGGTACAGGGTGCGGTCGGACCGGCGGACGGTGCCAAAGCGGTCGGGATGGCGGGTTAAAAAATCCGAGGTGAGGACATCGAATTCCCGCAAAACCTCCACCTGCAGGGGGGTGGGGAGCTGGCTGATCTCGGCAGAGCTGGCCGGGGTGAAGATGATCTGGAAAGCGGGCACGGTGTTGGGGGTAATTTCGGAATTAAATTTAAGCGGAAACTGGCAGGCAAGGGAGGAGAAAAACAGGCAAGCAGGCCTTCCGGAATGGGTTTTGGCGTGCGTGGGAAGCCAAATTTCCTTATGCCAAAGGGGATGGAGGCCCATCCCGCCGGGAGATTGATTATCATGGGAGTGCCCGGACCAGAGCTGAACGAAGGTCTCCGGGATCTCATCCGGCGGATCCGTCCGGGGGGGTTTATTTACTTCACGCGCAACATGGCGGAGGCCGGGCGTTTTCATGCCCTTGTGCGGGAGTGCCGGGAACTGGCCGGACATCCGGTGGTTTTGACGGTGGACCAGGAGGGGGGCCGGGTGAGCCGGTTGGCGGTCATGGGGGAGAGACCTCCCAGCGGCGAGGAGTTGGCCAAGGCGGGTCGCGAGGAGTGGTTTGCGGAACATGGGCGCCTGACCGGACGGGTGATGCAGGCCGTGGGGCTGAACCTGAATCTGGCTCCCGTGCTGGATTTTGCGCCCCGGGAGCGCCAAGGGATCGACAATTCCCTGGCTGGCCGGTGCTATGGGTCCCACCCGGGCGAAGTCATTCCGCGGGCGAGAGCCTATCTCAGGGGGATGCGGGCGGAGGGAGTAGGTGGCACCGGAAAGCATTTCCCCGGCTACACGTTTTGTGGGCTGGATCCCCACGGGGACCTGCCCCTCGTGGACCGACCGAGGGAAAAAATCGAAAAGGAGGAGCTTTCGGTTTTCCGGGAGGTGGGGATGGACTGCGAGTCCATCATGGTCGGACACGCCCAGTTTCCGGCCTGGGGCAAGGATTCCGGTCCCGCGAGCCTGAATCGGAACATCGTGACCGGGCTGCTGAAGGAGACGATGGGATACCGGGGCTTGGTGATGACGGACGACCTAGAGATGGGGGCCATCGCCAACCGGTATGGCAGCGCCGAGGCTTCCCGCCGGGCCGTTCGTGCCGGAGAGGAGGCGCTCCTGATCTGCCACAACCCGGCCTGTGCGGAAATTGCCCGGGATGCCCTGGCGGGGATGCCGGAGACGGAGTGGCATCCGGCGGTGGAGAAGATAAAGGCGTTCAGTCAAAAGCTAAAGGAACCGGCCGGGTTTGATGCCAAAAAGTGGAAGTCGGTGAATCAGGAGATCGCGGAATTTCGAAACAAAGTGGCGGGATAAAATCGGGGCCAAGGCCCGCTCCTCCCCGGCCGGGGAGGGTCAGTAACGAACCGAGACGAGGTAAAGCCCTTCCGCGGGCGCGGTGGGCGGGGCGCCGGCACGGGACCGGGCGGCGAGGATTTTTTTGAGATCGGCCACCGCGAGGCGACCTTGGCCGACTTTGACCAAGGCTCCCACCAGGTTGCGGACCATCCGGTACAGGAAGCCGTCCCCATCAAAGCTGAACTCCAAAAGGGAGCCTGGCTTGCGGGTCACCCGGACAGAGCGAATCCGGCGGACGGTTGACTCGCGTTCGTAACCGGGATTGGAGGTGAAGGAGGCAAAGTCGTGTTTTCCGACAAAAAGCCGGGCGGCCCGGCGGAGGGCGCGCAGATCCAGGGGCCGCGGAACATGCCAGGCCCGGCCAATCTCCATGGGGTGAAGGAAGGCGGTGTTCGCAATCCGGTAAAGGTAGGTTTTTCCCTTGGCCGAAAAGCGGGCGTGAAACTTTTCGGTTTTTTTTTGGATGGAAAGGACGCGGACGCCGGGGGGGAGGTGAAAGTTGAGGGCCCGCCGAAGCGTCTCCGGGGCATGGATGGCGGGCAGGCCGCATGAGGCGACCTGACCCAAGGCATGAACGCCGCGGTCGGTCCGGCCGGAACCGGCCACCGGAAAGGATTTGCCGAAGATCTTGCGAACCGCGGTTTCCAGGGCCAGCTGGACGGTGGGATGGGGGTCTTGCCGCTGCCATCCGAAGAAATCCTCGCCGCGATAGGCCAGGGTGAGTTTATAGGTCGTGAGTTTCAGCGGAGAACCTTCCGTGAAGGCTGGAGACTGGGGGCGGCAGGCTATCGGGAATTGGGAGCGAAGGGATTGGAAGGAAAAAGAGCCCCTTGAATTTCAGGTGGCCCACTTGCGGGACAGTTAATCGGTCCAAATTTTGTCGAAGACGTAGGTGAAACCGACAAAACCGCCGTAGGCGTTCACGCCCTCATTCCGGGCGGAGGTGTTCGCATTGGAGATGTGCTGGAAAGAGCCCTCGATGTTGAAGGTCCAGTTTTTGTCCAAAAGAAATCGCAGACCCCCGGCGAACTGCGGGGTGAACTCCCAGTTGCCGCCGATGGCGTCCTGGTTGGACCAGTTCCGCGCGTTGGTGTAGATGATCCCGGCCCCGCCCTGAATGTAAGGAACGACAATCCAGTTGGGTTGGACGAAGTTGTAACGGACCAAACCGGTCACGCCGACCATGTAGGTTCCGAAGCTGTGCCAAACGTAGGATCCGGTGGCCTCCAAGATGGCTTCAAAATTACCACGGAGGGGGTCATTCAAGCCGGCTTGAGGACCCCAGGAGTCGGGCGAATCCAGCATCCAGCCGAGGCGGACGTTGTTTTGCTGGTAGTTGTAAACCGGGACCACCGGGCCGATTCCGGAGGGGGAGAACATGGCGCCGGTCATGAATTCCAAGGTGATCCGGTCCTCCACGAAAATATGGGTGGCAAGATCGTCGGGATCGGATGCCTTGGAATCAGGGGAGACGGAGAGTTTTGTGTCGGTGCCCGGAACGCTCAGATCCCCGTCAGCAGCCAAGGAGAGGGATGAAAAAGTGAATAAAACGGTGAATAAGGTGGAAGTCCGGATCAAAACACGGACGAACCTTTCAAACTTGCCTCCGAGGTGCATCAGATCTGACTAGGGAGGAGGCTGATTTCGGTCAAGGAATTGTTGGAGGATCAGCGCGGCGGATGAGCTGTCGACTTTTTTTCGTAAATCCTTCTGATTGAGGCCCATTTGGGATAGGTCCCGGGAGGCCTGGACCGTGGTTAAGCGCTCGTCTTGGGTCACGATTTTCACGCCCAAGTGGGGCTGGATTTGGGCGATAAATTGCCGGACTTTTTCGGCGGAGGGGCCGTAGGTGCCGTCCATGTTCCGGGGAATTCCGATGACGAGGGTCTCCACCCCATGGGAGAGAATAAGCTCCTTGAGTTTCGCGGTAACCTCGGAGGGTTGGGTATTCTCCAGAAAAGGCAGAGGGGAGGCGAGGGTGCCGGTGGGATCGGACAGCGACAGGCCGATCCGGCGGGTGCCGAAATCAATCCCCAGCGCCCGACTCACGCGGAATGGACGGCCTGCGCAATGGGGCGGAGAAACGAGGCAACCTCCCCGGCCAGTTGCGGACTCCGTCCGATTTTTCCGATCCGGTCGACGATGGCGCTGCCCACCACCACCCCGTCAGCCAACCGGGCGACTTGTCCAGCCTGGTCCGGATTGGAAATGCCGAAACCAACACAGACCGGAAGCGGGGTGGTTTTTTTAAGCAAGGAGACGCGGTCTGCCAGGGTGGCGGGCAGGCTCTTTTGCATGCCGGTCACCCCTTCGCGGGAAACATAATAGACAAAACCGGAGGCGCGGCGGGTGATTTCCTTCAGGCGGGCCTCGGGAGTGGTGGGGGCGACCAATACGATGCGGCGAAGACGGTCGGTGGGAGGCAGATCGGAATCCGCCTCTTCCGGGGGCAGATCAAGAAGAAGCAGGCCGTCGGCCCCGGCGTGGGCGGCGTCTTGCTCGAACTTTTCCCGGCCGTAGGCGAAGACCGGGTTGTAGTACGTGAAAAGAACCAGGGGGATTTCGCATCGGGCCTTCCTTAGCCGGGCCACCAGGTCGAGAACCTTGGGCAGAGTGGTGCCGGATTCGAGGGCCCGCTGGCAACCGAGCTGGTTCACGATCCCGTCGGCCAGGGGATCCGAGAAGGGGATCCCTAGTTCCACCAGGTCGGCCCCCGCTTCGGCCAGGGCGGGCACGAGCTGGGCGGTGGATTCCAAATCCGGATCTCCCGCCACCAAATAGGCCACAAGCGCCTTGCGCTTGTTCGTGCGGAGATCGGTAAAAAGCCGGTCGATGCGGTTGGTGCTCATGGAAAAGACGACTTTGCCCAAGTCCGAGTGAGGTTCACGCGGGAAAATCGGCCTCCCCCGAGGCGAAGATCTTTTCCGAGCCGTCCGGCAACCGCAAGTGCAAGTGGCCGGAGTCATCGACCTGAGTGGCGATGCCCGAAAACTCTTCGCCGCCGGAACGCACCGTGAGACGGCGACCCTGCTGGGCCCAGGCCGTGCGGAAATCCCCGAGAACTTCTTCGGGAGCCTGGTCCAGGCGGCGGGCCAAGGCATCCAGGAAAGCCGCCAGAGCCTGCACCCGGGGCACTGTCCGGCCGGCGGCCTGGCGGAGAGAAACCGCGGTCTTTTTAAGATCCCGGGGAAAATCAGCGGGCTGCTGGGAGACATTCAGCCCGAGGCCGAGGATGGCGAGGGGTAGGCGCCCGGGACGGGCGACGGTTTCCACCAGCAGTCCCGCCAGTTTCTGGTTTTTCCAGAGCAGGTCGTTGGGCCATTTGAGATTGGTCTCCAACCCCGTCAGAGCCCGGACAGCATCGGCCGCGGCCAGTGACCCCAGGATGGAAAGAAGCGACAACTGAACGGCGGTGGGTTCCAGGAGAACGGAGCACCACAGACCGTGGGGGTGATCGGAAATCCAGGCATGGCCTTGCCGACCCCGCCCGGCCGTTTGGATTTCCGCCACCCAGACCGAGGGGATCAGGGAGGACTTTCGCGCGAGGTCCTGGGTGGAGCTGGCGGAGGAGACCACGTGAATCCGGCCCCGGAACGGGTGGTCCGGCGGGAGCAGGGTGTCGACGAGAGAGGGAACGAACGGATCGGGGGAAGCCGTCCGCGGAGATTGGGTCTTAGAGGGAGAAATTGCCGTAAAAGTTGATTTTGGGCTCCTTCATCTTCCGGCGGCGTTTCACGCTGGGCTTCTCATAGGAGCGCCGGGCGCGGACGTCACGGAGGATGCCCTCGCGATCGAGTTTCTTTTTCAGGCGGCGAAGGGCCTTATCGACCGACTCACCGCGTTTGAGCCTGATTTCAACCATGAAGGGGATTTTATATCTTAAAGCGGCACTCAGGGAAAGAGGCGATTTTGAGGCTTCCGGGGCTTGGCCGGGGGTGGCCCGGGGGAGGTCACGTCCGGTTTTTGGTTTTTTTTACCAAAAACGGGGAACAAAAGCGGGGGTTTTGACTGGCGAAGGGTTCGCCAGGGAACAGATTGATTTTCCTGTGGCCAAACCGTTTGTCCATCTGCACTGCCATTCGGAATACTCCCTTTTGGACGGGGCGTGCCGGATTCCGGATCTGGTCGCCCGGGCCAAGGAACTTGACCAACCGGCCCTTGCCCTGACCGATCACGGCAACCTTTATGGCGCGGTGGAGTTTTATCAGGCGGCGCAAAAGGCCGGCGTGAAACCGATCGTGGGCTGCGAGGTTTATATGGCCCCCGGGGACCGTTTTGAAAAAAAGTCCGCCGCCGGCGGCAAGGATGCCAACTACCATTTTCTCCTTTTGGCACGGAACCTCGAGGGGTACCGGAACCTGATCCGGTTGGTGACGTCCGCCCACCTTGAGAGCGTCTACTACAAGCCCCGGATCGACCATAAGTTGCTGGCTGATCACGCGGGGGGGCTGATCGGAACCAGTGCCTGCCTGAAGGGGGAGGTGGCGGCGGCTTTTCTGGAGGGACGGGAGGCGGATGCCAAACGGATTCTCGGCGAGTACCGGGAGATCCTTGGGCCGGAGAATTTTTTTCTCGAGATTCACAACCACGGGCTGCCCGAGGAGCAGAAAGTCAGGGAATTTTATCGCCGCCTCGGCCAAGAGACGAAAACCCCGCTGGTGGCCGCCAACGATGTGCACTACGTGCGCCAGGAGAATTCCCTTACCCAGGACATTCTGGTCTGCATCTCCACCAACAGCCGGCTGAATGATCCGGAGCGGAAAATGAGGTCCTACGGGCCGGAGTTTTATTTGAAGTCGGCCGAGGAGATGGCGGGGTTGTTTGTCGATTTTCCCGGGGCCCTCGAGAGCACGGCCGCCATCGCGGCGCGGTGCGACCTGCAGCTGGATCTGGGGGGCAACAAATTCCCGGCCTTTCCGGTGCCCGAGGGAATGACGCGGGAGCAGTATTTCCGCAAGCTTTGCCAGGAGGGGTTGCGGAAGCGTTATGGCGAACGGGCCGGTACGGACCCCGAGCTGAAGGAGCGGCTGGAATTCGAGATGGGGGTGATCGAGAAGACCGGTTTCATCAGTTACTTCCTGATCGTCTGGGACTTCATCGACTACGCCAAACGGCAGGGAATTCCGGTCGGGCCGGGCCGTGGCAGTGCGGCGGGAAGTCTGGTCTCCTACGTGCTGGGGATCACCGACCTTTGTCCGCTCCGTTACGGGCTCCTGTTTGAGCGCTTCCTGAATCCGGAGCGGATTTCCCCGCCGGACATCGATATGGATTTCTGTCCCGACCGGCGGGAGGAGGTGATCGCCTACGTCCGCAACAAGTACGGGGAGCGGGCCGTCGCGCAGATCATCACCTTCGGCACGATGGGGGCCAAGATGGCGGTGCGGGATGTGGGGCGCGTCATGGGGATGAGTTTCGGGGAGACCTCCCGGATCGCCGATCTCATCCCGAAGGTGCCGGGGGCCAAACTGTCCGACGCCCTCCGGCAGGTGCCGGAGCTGAAGCGGATGGCGGAGGAGGAGGCGGTGAAGCCGGTCATCCAGTCGGCCCTGCAGCTGGAGGGAATGGTTCGCCAGAGCGGCACGCACGCGGCCGGGGTGGTGATCGCCGATCGGGACCTGACGGACTACCTGCCGCTGACCCGGGACGACACCGGGGCGGTGATGACCCAATTCTCCATGAACGAGGTGGGGGAGATCGGCCTTTTGAAGATGGATTTCCTCGGGCTGAAGACCCTGACGGTGATCCAGGATTGTCTGCGGCTGGTGGAGGAAACGACCGGCAAAAAAATGAAGCCGGAGGAGATCCCCCTGGATGACAAAAAAACCTACGACCTGTTGAACCGGGCGGAAAACATCGGGGTGTTCCAGGTGGAATCGCCCGGGATGCGGCGGACCTGCGCGATTTTCGATCTGCAGGGCATCGAGGACCTGATTGCGCTGATCGCCCTGTACCGGCCCGGCCCCATGGACCTGATTGACGAGTATGTGAAGCGGAAGAAGGGCAAATCCCAGTTCACCTACGAGCATCCCTTGCTGGAGAAGATCAGCGCGGAGACGTACGGGGTGCTGATCTACCAGGAACAGGTCATGGCCGCCGCGCGGTCGCTGGCGGGTTACAGTCTGGGGCAGGCCGACCTGTTGCGGCGGGCGATGGGAAAAAAGAAACCGGAAGAGATGGCCAAACAGCGGGAGACCTTCGTCCAGGGCTGTGCCCAGGTGAACCAGATCCCGCGGTCCCAGGCGCTGCGGATCTTTGATTTGCTGGAAAAGTTTGCCGGTTACGGATTCAACAAAAGTCACAGTGCGGCCTACGCGGTGGTGGCCTGCCAGACCGCGTACCTGAAGGCGAACCACCCGACGGAGTACATGGCCTCGCTGTTGTCCCATGAGTTGGACAACACCGATAAGATCGCGCTCTTCACGGCCGAGGCTCAGCGGATGGGGATCCAGATCCTTCCCCCGGACGTGAACACGAGCGCGAAGCGTTTCACGGTTCAGCCGGGAAAGATTCTTTTCGGTTTGGGAGCCGTGAAAAACGTCGGCGAGGCCTGCGTGGATGCGCTCCTGGAGGCCCGGACGAGCGGCGGGCCGTTTCGTTCGATCGAGGATTTCTGCGCGCGGGTGGAATACAAGGCGATCAACAAGAAGGCGCTGGAGAGCCTGATCCGCTGCGGGGCCTTTGATTCCCTTTCCCGAAACCGGGCGTGGCTCGCTTCCAAGCTGGACGCGGCCCTGGGATCGGCGGCCTCGGTGGCCCGGGACAAGGAGCGCGGGCAGGGGACCCTGTTCGGTTTGGAGGAAGTGGTCCTTCCCCAGGCCAAGGCGGGCGCCGAGAAGGCCCCCGATACCTTTGAGGATTGGCCGCCACGCGACAAATTGTCGGCGGAAAAGGAGTTGCTGGGCTTTTATGTGACCGGCCATCCGGCGGATGAATTCGAGGCGGATCTGCGGGCCTTCCGGACGGTGAACCTGGGGGAGCCGGAGGAGATGCAGACCGGCACGGCCGTGCGGATGGCCGGGGTGGTGACGGCGGTGGAGGTCCGGCTGACCCAAAAGGACAAGCGTCCCTACGCCCGGACCATCTTGGAGGATAAAACCGGACGGATGGAGGTGATGATTTTTCCGGATCTTTACCGGGAGTCGGGAACCTTTCTGAAGGTCGGCACCCCGCTGGTGGTAGGCGGCTCGGTGGACACCGATGCGGAGGAGAGGATCCGGCTGCGGACCTCCGAATGCGTCACTTTGGAAAATGCGGTGGCAAAATGGGTGACGCACATCCACCTGGCGCCGACACGGGACCAGCTTTCGGGGGAAACGATGGTCAAGGTGAAGGAGATTGTGGCGGGCCAGCCCGGCGAGGTGCCGATCCGGCTGGAGGTGGAGGTCGAAGGGAAGAAGGTTTTATTGGAAGCCGGAACCCAGATGCGGGTGCGGCCCCATTTGGCGGTCATCGGAAAGTTGCGCGCCCTTTTGGGGGCGGATCGGGTGAAGTTGGCGGTGCGGGAGTTGGAGTTGCCCAAGCCACGATGGCAGACACGGCGTGCCCAGGCCATGGCCGCCTAAGCCAGGCGTCAGGGAAAAAAGCTAAAAAAAACGGGGCGGGGGAAACCCCCCGCCCCGTTTGAAACCGAATGGGTTCGATTTAGCGGCTGTAGTCGTCGCGACGAGGACCGCGCGGGCCACGGCCGAAGCCGCCCCCACCGCCTCCGCCACCGCCGTAGCCGCGTCCACCGCCTCCGCCACCGCCGTAGCCGCGTCCACCGCCGCCACCCCCGTAACCGCCTCCGCCACCGCCGTAGCCACCCCCGCCCCCGCCGCCGGGTCCGCGCTCATCGCGCGGACGGGCCACGTTGACCGTGAGGTTACGGCCGCCGAAATCCTTGCCGTGCATGCCGGCAACGGCGGCGTTGGCTTCGTCGGGGCTCGACATCGTCACGAACGCGAAGCCGCGGGAGCGGCCGG
>CAZURF010000022.1:0-21305 GCA_964623555.1 uncultured Akkermansia sp.
AACCCGCGATGTGCTTGAGGAGATCGACGCAGCGGTTGCTGTAGCCCCACTCGTTGTCGTACCAGCTGACGAGTTTGAAGAACCGCTTGTTCAGGCCGATCCCCGAGCCGGCGTCGAAGATGCTGGAGGAGGGGCAGTGGATGAAGTCGGAGGAGACGACCTCGTCGGTCGTGTATTCCAAAATTCCTTTCAGGTAGGTCTCGGAGGCCTTTTTCATGGCGGCGCAGATTTCCTGATAGGAGGTGTCTCGGGTTGTCTTCACGGTGAGGTCGACGACGCTGACCGTGGGCGTGGGCACGCGGAAGGCCATGCCGGTGAGTTTTCCCTGTACCTCGGGGCAGACGAGGCCGACGGCTTTGGCGGCTCCGGTGGCGGAGGGGATGATATTGATGGCGGCGGAGCGACCACCCTTCCAGTCCTTGCGGGACGGGCCGTCGACGGTCTTCTGCGTGGCCGTGTAGCTGTGGACGGTGGTCATGAGGCCTTCCTCGATCCCGAAGCCCTCTTTGAGGAGAACATGGACGACGGGGGCGAGGCAGTTCGTGGTGCAGGAGGCGTTGGAAATAATGTGGTGCTTGGCGGAGTCGTACTTGGTGTGGTTGACGCCCATGACGACGGTGATGTCCTCGCCCTTGGCCGGCGCGGAGATGATGACCTTTTTGCAACCCGCGGTGATGTGGCCCTTGGCCTTTTCGGCCTCGGTGAACAAGCCGGTGGACTCCACCACAAAATCAACCCCTAACTCCTTCCAGGGCAGGGCGGCGGGCCCCTCCTTCACCGCGAGACATTTGATTTTATGGCCATCCACCACCAGCACGTCGTCTTCCGGTGCCGAAGGGGAGGATTTCTCGCTGCGGACTTCGCCATGGTAGCGACCCTGGACGGAGTCGTACTTGACCAGGTAGGCGAGGTTGTCGGCGGGAACCAAGTCGTTCACCGCCACCACGTCGAATTTTTTGCCCAACAGGCCTTGCTGGCAGAGCGCCCGGAAGACCAGGCGGCCGATGCGACCGAATCCATTAATTGCGATTTTGTGTTTGGTAGCCATAGAGATAAGCCGAGCAACCTAGCGAAGATCGGCTTTGTGCGTCAATGATCCTGGCGGGACTTTCCTTAGTTGAATTTTAAGCATTTTTTCTAGCATCTCTCCTCAAATCCATCCTTCCGAAAGGGCCCAGGGAAGAAAGAATGAAAAAAGGCCGCCGATCGACCTAAAATCCTGCCAAACAAAGAAATAAAGAACCTGCGTTAGCATTTGCCACGCCTCGCAGAGTGGGTACCGTAGATTTGACGTGAGGTTTTTTCGCTTAACCCTCTTCCTTTTGGTAGCCGTCGGCGTCGGGTTTTTGCTCTCCAGTCATTTCCCCATTCAGGGTGGATCCTTGGGCTCCACAACTTCCCGGAAGGCTGCAACCAAGGCGGCTTCTGGTTCCCATGCTTCTTCTTCTCCCGTCACGGTTGCTGAGCGGAATCATGGGGAAACCCCTCTTTCCGTATCGCCGGTCACCCGCACGGTGCCGGTCGCCCCGACTCCGTTGGATCGCCCTTCGGAGGAGGAGTTGCGCAGATTTCCGACTGCCAAGGTGACCTTATCCGCGGAAGTGCCTGGACCCGGTCCGGGGCAAAACACACGGGTCCGGATCCTGGCGACCGATTTTAAATATCCGAATATCCGCACCGAGGAGATTGTGGATCAGGCCACCGGGCAGGTCCTGACAAGGGAGGAGATGGTCGCGGATCATGTCCTGGTGACCTTGCGGGATGGGGAAGATCCCGCGGCCCTGCTGGACGCTCTTAACCTGGCCGAAGCCTCCCTGGAGGCGGTCAGTCTTGACCCGGCGGTGCCTCTGTATCGACTGCAACTGCCCTCGGCCACCTTGGAAGCTGTCCCGACCGTCCTTGCCGCTTTGGACAAAGCCCCGGGCTCAGTGGTCTCAGCCGAGCCCGATTTCATCCGGCAAGGTCTGCTGGTCCCAAACGACCCCAAGTATCTTGATGGCACCCTTTGGGGACTGAACCAGGGAAACGACGCTGACATCGACGCACCGGAGGCATGGGATCTTCGTACTTCGGCCCTCAATATTACTGTGGCGGTGATCGACACCGGCATCCGGTACACCCACCAAGATCTGGCAGCCAACGTCTGGACGAATCCCGGGGAGACGGCCGGGGACGGAGTCGACAATGATGCCAATGGGTATGTCGATGACGTGCGCGGGATCGATGCCTACAACCGCGACGGTGACCCGATGGACGACCAAGGGCACGGCACCCATTGCGCCGGAACCATCGGTGCCACGGGTAATAATGGCGTCGGGCTCACCGGCGTGGCCTGGGGAGTGCGGCTCATGGCCTTGAAATTTTTGTCCTCCACCGGTAGCGGATCGGACAGTGATGCGGTGATCTGCATCGACTATGCCCGGCTGAAAGGGGCGAAAGTCCTGAGCTGCAGTTGGGGAGGTGGAGGAGCCGGAGCCAGCCTGCAGGCGGCGATTGAGCGGGCCCGCACCGCCGGGATTCTTATGGTGGCGGCGGCGGGAAATGAGGCGAACAACAATGACCTCAATCCCTCCTACCCGGCTAGCTATCCCCACGACAATATTGTCTCCGTGGCGGCGACGACTTCCGCGGATGGTTTGGCCTCGTTCTCGAACTTCGGCGCCACCAGCGTGGATTTGGGCGCACCGGGGAGCGGTATCTACTCCACCGTTTCCACCTCCGATAGCGCTTATGCCACCTACAGCGGAACCTCCATGGCCACCCCGCACGTCTCGGGTGTCCTGGCGCTCATGGCGGCGCAATATCCGACCGAGAGCCACACCTCCCTGATTTCCCGGTTGCTGAACGGTACCGATCCGATTCCCGCCCTGACGGGCAAAGCACGGTCCGGACGCCTGAATTTGGCCAAAGCCCTGACGAGCACCAACGCCCCGCCGGTTGTCCGGCCGGCAAACGACAACTTTGCTTCCGCCGCGGCGCTGACCGGAACCAGTTGGACACGGACCGGGACCACGGTGAATGCGACGGCGGAGACAGGAGAGCCTTCCCACGCCGGACAAGCGCCAGGATTTTCGGTTTGGTATCTCTGGACGGCTCCCTCCAGCGGAGCGGCGACGATTTCCACGGCGGGTTCGGGCTTTGACACGGTTTTGGCGGTCTACACCGGTTCCTCCTTGGGGGCCCTCACCCCGGTGGCGGCCAACGACGATCCCGCTTCGGGGGGTACCTCTGCCGCAGTCTCCTTCCAAGCGGTGGCGGGCACGGTGTATCGGATCGCGGTGGACGGCAAGGGCGGGGCCTCCGGCAGTTTGAGCCTGGCTGGCAACGTTGTCGGGGTTTCCGTGGTGAATGATGCGTTTGCCAACGGCACGGTGGTTTCCGGTAACTCCTTTGCCGTTGCGGGGTCAAATGTCGGCGCGACACGTGAGGCCCAGGAGCCGAACCATGCTTCAGTTTCCGGAGGGAAGTCGGTTTGGTGGAGTTGGACGGCTCCCGCCAGCGGCCGTCTGGTTTTGGCTACGGCGGGATCCGGTTATGACACGGTCTTGGCCGTCTACACGGGTTCCCAAGTCAGCCAACTGCGGGCAGTGGCCTCCAATGACGATGTTTCCTCGAGCGACATGTCCAGCCGCGTGTCCTTCTCCGTGAGAGCCGGAACTGTCTACCGCATCGCCGTCGATGGTTACCAGGGGGCGGCCGGGGCCATCCGGCTTGCCGGAACGTTCACCGCAAAAACCCAGCTGACGGCCCCTGCTGATGTTCGGGGCAGCCTCAACGCTGCCGGAGTGGTGCAGGCCAGCTGGGCGCCGGTCAGCGGGGCGTATGTTTATGAAGTCACCGTACGGTCCTCCAACCGCACCTACGCCGTCTCTCGAGCCCCGGGGACTTCCACTCAGATCCGCACCAGAATTCCCTCGAACGAAGCTGTTTTCCTGAATGTGCGGGCGTTTGATGGGGATATGGATCCCGGACTTCCCAGCGCCGATAGCCAGATCATCCGGACCCGGTAAACACGAGTACGCAACCGCCTGATCAAGCGGTTCGCACGAGAAACGAGACGCAGGTCTGGCCATATTCACGGCGCCAGACTTCCTTGAGAGGGGACTCAACCGACCATCTAGCCCGGTGGGAGTGTTCCCAGATGATCCGGCCTTTCGGGGCGAGCAGGCGATCGAGGCCCGTAGTCACACTCCACGAGGAGAGTTCCTCGGGGGTCTGGTCGTAAGGCGGATCCAGAAAAATCAGGTCAAACGACTCAGCCGGGGCGGCGGGAATCCAACTCTCCACGGGGGTTTCCAGAACGGGAAAGCTGTAACCGAGCCTCTCCAGGTTGTTGCGCAGGGATTCGGCGGTGCGGTGGTTGTGCTCGATAAAGAGGGCGGACTTGGCTCCGCGACTGAGAGCCTCCAAACCGTAGGCACCGGTGCCGGCAAAGAGGTCCAGGATGCGGGCATCGGGTACCCAGTTGGCGAGAGCGGAGAAAACAGCGGCGCGGACACGATCCTGCGCCGGACGGAGGCCCGGGATCACGGGCACCTCCAGTTGGCGACTGCAGTGGACGCCGCCGGTGATCCGCAGATGGCCCATCCCGCTCCGCCGGGGGTGACTCGGGCGCTTTCCTTCGGTATGACGTGGGGATGTCGACCTCATCCGGCAACCCTTGGTGTATCATCCTGAATCCCGCCGCCAAGGGCGATCAGGCGCGCAAAACCATTGATCGGGTGGCGAAACTGGCGCCGGACGCCAAGCTCCTGCTCACGGAAAACGCCGGCGACGGGGAGCGGTTGGCCAAAGAGGCGGTGGCGATGGGTTTTCAGACCATTGTAGCGGCGGGTGGGGATGGAACCGTCAACGAGGTGCTCAACGGGATCGATCCGGCCAAGTGCGCGTTGGGCATCCTGCCGGTGGGGACAATGAATGTCCTGGCGCTGGAGTTGGGGATTTCACCCGACCTCGAGCGGGCTCTGGCCGTGATCCGAAAAAATCACCGGCGCCGGGTGGACCTTGGGTATGCCAACCAGCGGCGGTTTATCCAGCTGGCGGGAGTGGGTCTCGATGCGGAGGTGGTGCGTAAAACCCATCCGGAGGCAAAGCGGGCGTGGGGACCCTGGAGTTATCTTTTAACGGTGGCGCAGGTGACGGTGGCGCCGGCCCCGAAGCTGCGGGTGAAAGCAGAAGGCAAAGAGTACCCCGGCGCGATGGTACTGATTGGAAACGGCCGGCACTACGGCGGTCCGTTCCGTTTTTTTCCAAAAGCGGACATGGCCGACGGCAAGCTCGATGTGTGTATTTTTCCAAAATCCGGGCCGCTAGACCTGCTTTGGTACCTGCAGGGGGTGCTGATCGGTGGACCGGAGTCGCTCCCCGAGGTGAAGTATTTGCAGACTCCGGCGCTCACGGTAGAGGCGGAGGAGAAGGTGGCGCTGGAAGTGGACGGGGAGTACGGCGGGGAAACGCCGGTGACATTTCGGTTGGAGAAGAAAGGGGTGGAGGTCGTCGTCCCGTGAGAAATGCCGGGGAGGTTTTCCGGCTGGAGAAAACAGACGGCAAGGCGCGGGCGGGTGTGTTGAAGACGGCGCATGGCGAGGTGCCGACCCCGGTGTTTATGCCGGTCGGGACGCAGGCTTCGGTGAAGGGGGTGAGTCCGGATGAGCTGATCGAAATGAAGGCCCCGATCATTTTGGGCAACACGTATCATTTAGTGGTTCGGCCGGGGCTGGAGGTGATCCAACAGATGGGCGGTCTGCATAAGTTCATGGGCTGGAACGGCCCGATCCTGACGGACAGCGGGGGATTCCAGGTGTTCAGCTTGGCCAAGATCCGGGAGATGAGGGAAGACGGGGTGATGTTTTCGAGCCACGTGGATGGGAAGAAATTTTTTCTGGGGCCGAAGGAGGCGATTCGGGCCCAGGACACGCTGGGATCGGACGTGATGATGGCGTTCGACGAGTGCCCGCCATGGCCTTGCGACCGGGATCGGATGGCCGCAAGCCTGGAGCGGACCCATCGGTGGGCCCGGATCTGCCGGGAAGAGCAGGACCAAATCGGTCACCGGAATCTGCTGTTTGGGATCGGGCAAGGCGGGGATTACGGGGATCTGCGGGCAAAGAGCCTGGAGGAACTGCAAAAGATCGGCTTTGACGGGTATGCAGTCGGGGGGGTGAGCGTGGGGGAACCGGAAAATCTCATGATGAAGGCGATCGATGAGAGCGAGCCGCATCTGCCGGCCGACCGGCCGAGATACGTGATGGGGCTGGGGCATCCCGACCAGATGGTGCGGATGATCGGCAAGGGAATGGACATGTTCGACTGCGTGTTGCCGACACGAGTTGCCCGGAATGGCACAGCCTGTACGGAGCTTGGGCCCGTTTCCGCCCGAAAGCCGACGTGGACCCGGGATGAGAACCCAATTGTAAAGGGTTGCACCTGTTATGCTTGTACGCGGTTCACCCGCGCCTATGTTCAGCATCTGATCAAGGCGGAAGAATTATTGGGATTAAGGCTGATCTCCCTCCATAATCTCCATTTCTACCTTGAGACCGTCCGGCAGGCCCGGGCGGCGATTCTGGGCGGCCGGTGGACCGAGTGGTCCGCGGAATTCCTGGGTCGGTACCAAAGGGGAGGCAAGGAGCAGGAGAAGGAGGAGGCAGTATGAGTGAGTTGATTTTGTCCGCATGGCCGTTGTTGATGGCCCCACCTCCCGCTGACGGCAGTTCCCCGCCTGCCTGGGTGCAGTTGCTGCCGCTGATCATCCTGTTTGTCCTCATGTATTTCGTTTTGCTCCGTCCCCAGATGAAACGGCAGAAGGAACAGGAAAAGTTGATTTCCGCGGTGAAAACGGGGGATCGCGTGGTGGCGGCCGGGGGCATCCATGGCACCGTCACCAACATCAAGGATCAGGTGGTGGTCTTAAAAATTGCCGACAATGTGAAGATTGAGGTCCAGCGCTCCACGATCACCTCGGTCGACAAGTCCGAAGAAAAACCCGCCGCTTAAGCCAACATGATTGCCCTGCAGTTTGGTCTGAGCCTGGTCTTTTTTGTCCTGTTTATCGGCTACTTCCTGACTTCCGATTCCCGCCGGCGGATGCGGTTGAGCCTGGCCCTTACCGCCTCGCTCGTGGCCCTGTGCCTGAGCTCCCTTTTCGTGAAAGGGGAGGACGGCCAGTGGAAAATCAAGATCAAGCCCGGGTTGGACCTGAAGGGTGGAACCCAATTCCTCCTTGAGCTGGCTGGGGAACCGGACCGGAGCGCGGTGGATCAGGCCGTCGAGGTCATCCGCAAGCGGGTGGATACCGTGGGCGTGGCTGAACCGGTGATCCAACCGGTAGGAGACCGCCGGATCATCGTGCAGATCCCGGGGGTCAGCGAGGCGGACAAGGCCTCGTACCGGCGCCAGCTGGAAAAAGTGGCCAAGCTGGAGTTCGCCATGGTGCACCCGGAAAACGACGCGATCGTCGACCGGGCCCAGGGCAAGACCCCGGAAGTTTCCTTTGATTACCAGATCCTGAAGCTGCGGGACCGGAACGCTTCCGGGGCGGTGGTGGAGACGCCGATCGTGGTGAAGCGGCGGCCGGAGATGTCCGGCAAGAATGTCGCCAGTGCCTTCCGCAGTGTGGACCAGCTGGGCCGCCCGGTGGTGATCATTGAATTCAATGCTGAGGGGCGGGACAAATTCGGCAAACTGACCGAACAGAACATCGGGCGAAGAATGGCGGTGATCCTGGACGGGGAGGTTTACTCGGCCCCGGTGATCCGGACGGCGATTTACGGCAGCTGCGAGATTTCCGGCGGCAACATGAGCATCACCGAGGCCGAGGAGTTGGCGAGCGTCCTTAAAAACCCCCTGGAGAATCCGGTTTCCATCGTCGACGAGCGGGGGGTGGACCCGAGTCTGGGGGCGAGTTCGGTCAAAAGCGGATTCACCGCCGGCTGGATCAGTCTGGTGGCGGTGGCTCTTTTCGTGCTCCTTTACTACCGGTGGCTGGGCTTGGTGGCGGTGTTCGGGCTGGTGGTCAACGTTCTGATCCTGCTTGGACTGTTGGCGCAGTTTGGCTTCACCCTGACCCTTCCGGGGTTGGCGGGGTTGATTCTGACCATCGGTATCGGCGTGGACGCCAATGTGCTGGTGTTTGAGCGGATCCGGGAGGAGGCCAACCGGCATCGCTCCGGCTTGGAGACGGTGGCCTCGGGCTTCCAGCATGCGTTCAGCTCAATCCTGGATGCCAACGTCACCACCGTGATCGCGGCGGCGATCCTGTTCTGGCAGGGCTCGGGTCCGGTGCAGGGATTTGCGACCGTGTTGTGCTTGGGCATCTTTTCCAGCCTGTTTGCGGCCCTGGTGGTGAGCCGGACCGGGGCGGAGTGGTTGGCCGACAAGGGTGGCAAGGCGAAGCTTCACATGTTCCGTCTTTTCGAAGATGCGAAGTTCAATTTCCTGGGCTGGCGGCGCCCAGCCTACGCGCTTTCGCTCCTCTTGCTCGGGGCCGGCGCGGCAGCCGTGGTGATGCGGGGAACGAATGCGCTGGGAGTCGATTTCACCGGCGGAGATCTGGTGACCCTGAGCTTCAAGGAAAAGATTGATGACGGCCGGGTCCGTTCGGCCTTGGGGAACCTGGCCGAGGTGGCGCAGTATCAGCGCAGTCCGGTCGGCGAGGATGAAATTCTTTCCCTGCGCACGGCGTTCGGCAAGGGGGAGCCGGCCGTTGCTAAACTTCAGCAGGATTTCCCGTCCGCATCCTTCCAGCAGATTCAGTTGGACAAGGTGGCCCCGGTGGTCGGAGAGGAACTGAAAAAAAACGCCCTCCTGGCCCTGATTCTGGGGGTGATCGGGATCTTTTTATACACCACCTGGCGGTTTGAGGCGGCTTTTGCAGCCGGCGCGATTGTGGCGCTGATCCACGACGTCTTCATTAGTCTGGGGATCTTTGTGCTCCTCGGCCGGGAGTTGTCCCTGCCGATGGTCGGGGCGATCCTGGCGGTGGCGGGCTACTCCATCAACGACACTATCGTGATCTTTGACCGGATCCGGGAGACCTTCCGGGGAGGTCTGCACGGCAACAAGGCGGAAGCCATGAATCTGGCGATCAATCAGACCTTGAGCCGAACCCTGATGACCTCGGCCACAACTTTCCTGGCGGTCCTGGTGCTGTTCCTTTTCGGCGGCCGGGTGATCAATGACTTTGCCCTGATCCTCCTGATCGGAATCGTGGTGGGGACCTACTCCTCGATCTTTATCGCCAGCCCGATTGCGTTGTTGGCTGGAGGCAGGAAGAAATAGGATTTCAGACGGTCGTTTACGTTTACGATTAGGTTTACGAAAAAATAAAGCGATCTGCGCACAACTGGCGGGTTCGGCTTGCGAGGGGCAAAAGGGTCTTTATTTCATAAGGATGCGCTGGATTGGTAATCCAAGCCGGGCGGAGACCGGGCAGGGGTCTGCCCAGCTCATCGAACAGATCCTCGGCCGGCGGGGTATGGCCGCCGGGCCCGACCGGGTGGCGTTCCTTCAGCCAAAACTTGCCCACCTTAGCCCGCCGGAAGAGATCCCCGGCATGAGTCAGGCGGTCGAGCTCCTGCAGCGTCATCTGCACGACAAAAGCCCCGTCCTCATTTATTCCGACTACGATGTGGATGGGATCACCAGCGCGAGCGTTCTGCGCCTGTTTCTGGAGGCCATGGGGGCAGGAGCCATCCGGCACTTTATTCCAGACCGCAAAAAGGAGGGGTACGGTCTGACCGCCAAAGGGTTGCATCCGTGCCTGAAAAATGGGAAGATGCCGAAACTGCAGGTGGCGCTCGTCTGCGGAACCCCAAGCCGGGCGGAGGTGGCGAAGGCCAAGGCCGCAGGAATCGACGTCCTGATCGTGGATCATCACCAGCTGGGTGAGGTTGCGGCCGGGGATGCCCTGGTGAATCCGCAGCTTGGTTCCTCCCATCACCATCTCTGCACGGCGGGGTTGGTCTTCAAACTGTGCCACGCCTACCTGAAGACCCACGGTGGCCGGGACCAATTCGACCTACGCACGGTCCTGGATCTGGTGGCCCTGGCCACGGTGGCTGATTTGGTGCCCCTGGAGAAGGACAACCGAATTTTCGTGAGGGAAGGGTTGAGGCGTTTGGCACAAACCAGTCACCTTGGGCTGAGGCGTTTACTGGAGGTGAGCGGTGCCGGCAGCAGGGCTCCCAGCACGTTCACACTGGGATTCCAACTGGGGCCGAGGATCAACGCCGGCGGACGGGTCGGAGAAGCGACCGCGGGCCTGGACCTATTGTTGAGCAAGGATCCAACCGAAACGGTGCGGCTGGCGCGGGAGTTGGATTTGCAAAACCGGAAGCGTCAGGAGCTCGAGGCGATGGCCCTGGAGGAGGCGGAGGCAGAGATCGGTGATTCACCCGAAGGATTGGGGCTGGTGGCGGCGAGCGATCGTTGGCATCCGGGCGTGGTGGGCATCGTGGCGGCGAGGCTCGTACGGAAGTTTCACCGGCCAAGCTTCGTCATCGCCCTGGAGGAAGGCGCGGGCAAGGGAAGTGGACGCGGACTTCCGGGGATTTCCCTGATGGATGCCTTGCGGGCATGTAGCCCGTGCCTGAAGGGTTTCGGCGGCCACGAGGGAGCGGCGGGGATTGTGATCGAGGCGGACCGGGTGGCGGATTTCAGAAAAATCCTGGGGGCATGGCTGGAAAAAAGCGTGAGTCCGGAGGTCTTCGAAAAGAGCCTCTCCATTGAAATGTGGCTGCGGCCCGAGCATTTGACGCCGGACATGGCCCGGGCAGTGGGCGAGTTGGCGCCTTTCGGGAAGGGAAATCCGGAGCCGGTCTTCCAGCTCGACGGAGTGACCATGACAGCCCCGCCCAGGGTGTTTGCGGAGCGGCATCTCAAGTTCCGGGCCCAGGCGGGGGAGAGAAAATTCGAGGTGGTGGGCTTTGACTTTGCGCGGCGTCCGCCGGACCGGCCGACGTTTGATTTGGCAGGTTCCTGGGAATGGGACGAATACACGGACGCACCCCGGTGGCGGATGGTCGATTGGCGTTGAGTCCAGAACAAAACCGGATCCGCAAGACGGCAGCGAGCCTGGCGGAGCGGTTGGGTTTGGGCGGACCGGAGGATCTGGCGGGCTATTTGCCGAGGCGCCATGAGGACCGGCGGAAGGGTTGGCATCCTTCTGAAGGTCTGCCGGAGGGGGCGGTCAACTTCCAGGGGACGGTGACACGGTCCAAATTGAACCGTTGGCGGGGTCGGCGGTGCAGTGTGGAGGTGGATGTCGAGGTGACCGGAGGAATGGGGGGGATGGCTCGGCTTGTTTTTTACAACCTGCCGTTCATGGCGCGGGCTTTCCCGGAGGGGAAACGGGTGGCGGTGTACGGAAGAGCGGAGGAGAAGAAGGGGGTTTTTGTCTTTGCCCACCCCGAGACCGAAACGGTGGAGGAAGGGAAGGAGGAGGGCATCCATCTGGACCGGGTGGTGCCGATCTATCCCCTGACGGAGGGGTTAAATCAGAGAAGGGTCCGTTCCTCGATCTATCATTACCTCAAGGAGTTTCGGCCGAAGGTGGCGGAGGCGTTTCCCGGGGCGCAGGGGCAGCTCAGTCGGGCAGAAGCCTGGTGGAAATTTCATTTTCCGGGCTCCCTGCGGGAGGTGGAGGTGGCCCGGCGGTCCTTGGCGCGGGAGGAGCTTCTGGGAATGCAGTTCACCCTGCGGGTGAGGCGGGCGGCGCGGGAGTCGATCCGGGTGGAGCGACCCACGCAGGAGAGGGATTTGGTGGGGCCCTGGCAAAAGTCGCTCCCGTGGCCGATGACAGGGGATCAGCAGAAAGTCTGCGCCGAGATTGACGCCGACCTCTCCTTGTCGCGGCCGATGCATCGGCTTCTGCAGGGAGACGTGGGCTCGGGCAAAACCCTGGTGGCGGCGCATGCACTATTGCGGGGCCTGGAGCACGGGACCCATGTGGCCTTGATGGCTCCCACCACCCTTCTGGTGGAGCAACATGCCGCCTCCTTGAAGAGACTTCTGCCGCGAGGGGTTCTGGAGGTGGTGACATGGACTTCGGACAGCAAGCCAGGGCCGGTGGGCCTGTTTCCCAGAATCACCGTCGGAACCCATGCCCTTTTTGCGGAGAAGGCGAGGTTGTCGAGATTGTCCCTATGCGTGATCGATGAGCAGCAACGTTTCGGGGTGCGGCAGCGGGCGGCCTTTCTCGCCAAGGGGGACCGGCCGGACCTGTTGGTCCTGACGGCCACGCCGATTCCCCGCACCTACGATTTGTTGCTGCACGGGGATCTGGATGTTTCGTTGCTGCAGGAAATGCCCCCCGGGAGGGCAGAGGTAAAAACCCATGTCAGGGACGGGACCGCGGCGGAAAAAATTTGGGGGCATCTGAAAGACCGGGTGGCGGCAGGAGACCGAGTCTACGTCGTGGTGCCCAGGCTGGGGGAGGAGGTGGTGGATCCGGCGGACGAGGCTTCGGTAAAGCGGACCCATGAGCAGCTTGCGACGGCAATCGGTAGGGCAAAGGTGGCGTTGCTGCATGGAAAAATGAAGGAAGAGGAAAAAATCGGGATTTTGGAAAAGTTCAGGAAAGGGGAAGTTTCCGTCCTGGTGGCCACCACAGTGGTGGAAGTGGGAGTGGATGTGCCGGAGGCCAACTGGATGGTGATCGACCATGCGGACCGGCTGGGCCTGTCTCAACTCCATCAGCTGCGGGGAAGGATTGGACGTGGCGGGAAAAGCGGGAACTGTGTGTTGATCCAGAGATCGGGGGGACCCTTGGCCAGGCAAAGGCTGGATTTTCTGGCCGAAAACCGGGATGGGTTCCGCATTGCCGAAGAGGATTATCGTTTGCGGGGTCCCGGGGATATTTTAGGGGAGGACCAAAGCGGAATTCCGAGATTTCGTTTTGCCAGGTTGCCGGAAGACCTGCCCCTGTTGCAGGCGGCGCAAGCCGAGGCGATTCGCCAGATGGCCGGAGAATGGAAACAGTGGCCGGGATTGGTGGAGGCGGAGCAGCGGGCAAAGCAGGATATCGCGACGAATTAAGGAGAAGATGGAAGATGGGCAATGAGGCAGCTAGGATTTTCGAATGTCGCTAGGGGGTGGAAAAAGATCGAAGAAGCTGTTTGAGCAGGCCAAGAAGGTGACGCCCGGGGGCGTCCATTCACCGGTGCGGGCCTTCCGCGCGGTGGGAGGGACGCCGGTATTCATGGCCTCTGCCAAGGGTGCCTATCTCCAGGATGCCGACGGGAAGAAGTATGTGGACTACGTGGGCAGTTGGGGTCCGGCCATCCTGGGGCACGCCCATCCGGCTGTGACCGGCGCGGTGCGGAAGGCAGCCGGCCGGGGACTGAGCTTTGGAACACCGCATGAGGGGGAAGTGGAGCTTGCCCGCCTGATCTGCCGGATGGTTCCCGGGGTGGAAAAGGTCCGTTTCTGCAACAGTGGGACGGAGGCGACCATGTCATGCCTTCGGTTGGCCAGGGGGTTCACCCGTCGGAACGGGATCGTCAAGTTTTCCGGCTGTTACCACGGGCACTCCGACGCCCTCCTGGTGGCTGCGGGATCCGGGGCTCTGACCCTGGGTCGTCCCGACAGCGCCGGGGTGACCCCCGGTGCGGTGCAGGACACCCATGTGGTCGCTTACAACGACCTTCCGGCGGTCGCTGAACTCTTTCGAAAAAAGGGCGAAAAGATTGCGGCGGTTCTGCTGGAACCGATTCCTGCCAATGCCGGATTGATTTTACCCCTGCCCGGTTTTCTGGAGGGATTGCGCGAACTGACCCGGAAACATGGTGCGCTGCTGATTTTTGATGAAGTCATGACCGGATTCCGGCTGGCTCCCGGAGGGGCCCAGCAAATCCTTGGGGTCAGGCCGGATTTGAGCGCTTTCGGGAAGGTGATCGGGGGAGGACTGCCGGTGGGGGCCTTCGGGGGCAGGGCGGAGATCATGGATCACCTGGCGCCCGAGGGACCGGTCTACCAGGCTGGCACTTTATCCGGAAACCCGATGGCGATGACAGCAGGTTTGGCGCAGCTCAAAATTCTCGCCGAGGGGAAAATCTACCAAAAACTGGAGCAAACCGGGGCACAGATTGAGGCGCTGATCCGAAGGGAACTGCAGGCGGCGGGTAGGAAGGATCCAGTAGTCAGAGTTGGCTCGATGTTTTGCCTCTTTTGCCGATCGGAGGGGGGGAGGGTGCAAAATCTGGAGGACGCCAGGAAGAGCGATCTCGGGGGATACGCCCGCCTGTTCCACGGACTGCTCGCCCAGGGGGTCTATTTCCCGCCATCCCAGTTTGAAAGCTGCTTTATTTCCTCGGCCCACGGACCGAGGGAACTGGAGATCACGCAAAAAGCCCTCCGGTCGGCTCTTCGGCGGGCTTGAGAAGCAGGCCGCCTCGGGGCAGGGTGATGCGATGAACACGGCCTTGGCCGACTTTTTTGATCTGAAGGGCCAGAATCACGAGGAGCTTTTTGCCGGGGTACGGCACGCCTGGGAGGTTTTACCGAGAATCGGCGATTACCTGAAAAAAAATCTCAAAAATGGATCCCACGCCAAGATCATCGGCTCACCGGTGATCGGGGAAAATGTCCATTTGGGGGAGGGTACGATTGTGGAGCCCGGGGTTTACATCCGTGGGCCCGCATGGATTGGGAGGAATTGCGAGGTCCGGCACGGTGCCTATATCCGTGAAAACGTGGTGGCCGGCGATGGTTGCGTGTTGGGCAACAGTTGTGAGTTCAAAAACTGCGTATTGCTTTCCGGAGCCCATGTTTCCCACTTCAGCTATGTGGGGGATTCGATCGTGGGCCGGGACGTGAACCTGGGGGCGGGCGTGATCCTCTCGAACTACCGTCTGGACGGGCAGGCCATCAAGGTGCGGGTGGCGGGGACCCTGGTGGAAACGGGCCTGAGAAAGTTTGGGGCCATGGTGGGCGACAAGGCCTCGATTGGTTGTAACGCGGTCATCAACCCGGGCAGTCTGGTCGCAAAGGGTGCGAGAATTTTACCGGGAACGATTTGGTCGGGAAGCAAGTAGCGGGTGGCTGGTTGCGTTAGCGCGTAAATCAGGCGAAAGGGGCGGGGGTTGGGAGGAGCATCCGTACGGAGTGCTTCCGACGATTAAGCGTAGGGAGAGCCGACGAAGCTGTGGAAGGGTGCGGTGGTGAACGAGCGTTCGATCAGGCCGTCAAAGATGGCGGGAACGGCATCGGCGGTCATGGGATGGAGGTCGTGAAGGAGAATGATTGAGCCCGGTTGGCTGGCCTGGAGCACTCGGTTGGCAATGGCGGCGCTGCCGGGTTTTCGCCAATCCTGGGGGTCGACGGACCAGTAGGCGACGCCCAGCCCCATCCGGGAGGCAATGGTGCCCTGTTCCTTGCGGAAGGCGCCGTAAGGCGGACGAAACCATACCGGCGTGACTCCTGTGTGGCGGGTGATGGCATCCTGGCAGCGGGAGAGTTGCTGCTCGACGGCGGCATCTCCCATGCCGGCAAGACGGGGATGGGTGTAGGTGTGGTTGGCAACGTCATGGCCCTCGGCGACCAGGCGTTTGGCCAGATCAGGGTAAGCATCGACCTTGGCACCGATCAAAAAGAAGGTGGCCCGCATATCGCGCTTTTTCAGCTCTTCGAGGACGCGTTCCGTTACTCCCGGGGAAGGCCCATCATCAAAGGTGAGGGCAAGCTTGTTGCCAAATCCCGGGCCGCTGTTGATAAAGGCCGGATTAACCTCGTTTTCACCGGGTTCGACCACAATGCCGTTTTGGGCACGGGCGGGGAGAGTCAGGCCGGCACCGGCGGCCATCAGAAGCCGGAGAAAATCGTTCCGCCTCATAGACTTCCTATTTAGCACAACGAGGGGCAGTCTCAAGGTTCGTTTCCATGAAGATTTGTGATCTGACCCAGATTTATTCCTCCCGGGGCGGCGGGGTTCGTTCCTACTTGGAAGCCAAACGGCGGTATCTGCGGGACCATACTTCCCATGAGCACCTGATGATTGTGCCGGGGGCCCGGACGGAGCAGTTGGAGGGTGGGCGGACCCAACTCTGGACGGTGGCCGGCCCGCTGGTGAACCGGACCTCCCGCTACCGGTGGATGCTGGATCTACCGGCCCTCCTGCGGATTTTGTACGAGCAGCGACCGGAAATTGTGGAGGCGGGAGATCCCTATCATGCCGCGATGATCGCGCGGAACTGGGCCAATCGCCGGGGCTCGGACTTTTACATGTTCTACCATTCCCACTTTCCTGATGCGATGTTGCGGACGGTTTTGAAGTTTGCCGGAAGCTGGGCGCGGGGGTGGGTGGAGAAGGTGGCGGGGGACTACCTGCGCAACATGTCGCAAAATAGCCGCGGCGTTTTTGTGGCCAGCCGGTATCTCATGCGGGTCCTGTCCGGTTGGTCCCTGGATGGGTTGACGTATTTGCCCTTGGGGGTGGACACCGGGGTGTTTCACCCGGGCAAAACGGAGAGCCGGAAATCTCTTCGGGAAAGGCTGGGTCTTTCCCCTGATCGGCCGGTTTTTCTCTATGTGGGCCGGTTTTCACCAGACAAGGACACCGCGCTGTTGTTGCGCGCATGGATGAAAATCGCGGAAAAAATGAAGACCCCCTGGGAAGGGGTGATGGTGGGGGACGGACAAATGACCGATGTGGTGGAGGCGTTTGTGCGGCACAACCCGAACGTGCGCAGGGTGCCGTTCGTCAAAAAACCGGAGGATCTGGCCGACTGGTACCGGGCGGCCGATCTGCTGGTGCACCCTGGTCGGTGGGAAACCTTCGGTCTGGTGCTCCTCGAGGCGCAAGCCTGCGGGCTGCCCGCCGTGGGTTTCCGGGGTGGGGCGATGGATGAGCAGTCCGCCGATCTGGAATCGTGGGCGACCGAGAAAAGTTCTGCTGGTCTGGCGGAGGCCGTGGTCCGCAAAGCCCGCGGATTGGTCCCGGCGGACCGGGAGAAGGCCGCCCGCTTTGTGGCGGAACGATTCAGCTGGGAACGGACCTTCTCGGGGCAGCTGGAGGTGTATGAGCGGCGGCGGTGAGGACCGGCAGCGGTTTCGCGTCCGGCCGTATCGTCCTGAAGACCGGCCGGTCGTCCGGAGGATTTGTGCCGATACAGGTTTTTTGGGCAAGCCGATCGATCCGGTGTTCGAGGACCGGGAGCTTTTTTCGGACTTTTTGGTTTCGCCCTACACCGATGCGGAACCGGAGAACTGTTTTGTTCTGGAGGGGCCTACCGGCGCCATCGCGGGGTTTCTGACCGCATCCAGCGACCCCGCAAAACGACGAAGGTATCTTTTCCGGAAATTCCCGGGCTGGCTTGGTCGCGCCATGCGGGGGTTTTTCTGGGCCTACCAAAGGGAGAGCCGCCGGTACCTTTGGTGGTTGTTGCTGCGTGGAAGAAAGGAGACTCCTTCTGCCCCTAAGCACGCGGCCCACTTCCATATCAACCTGATTCCCGAGGCCAGAGCGGTGGCGGCGGCGCGGAGCCTGATCGATGCGTTTCTGCAGGCGGTGGCCCGGCGCGGGGTACGGTGTGTCTACGGGCAGGTGGTGACCCAGGGGGACCGGCGAGGGGAGCGGATGTTTGCCCGCTACGGTTTCCGGGTGACCGACCGGAAAAGGGTGACGAAGTTCCGCGACCACGCCGAGGTGGAGGTACACCTCTGCACCGTGGTGAAAGATCTGGCGGAATCACCCTTGCTGTATGGGAAAGACCTGCACCGGCAGGGGGGGCGCCGCCACGGCCGGGGGGACCGGAAACTTCTCCTGTCTCTGCACGACTTTCATCCCGGCAGCCGCCACCAGATCGCCGGGCAACTGGAGTTTTGCCTGCAGCGCTGCCCGGGCCATGCGTCGATTTTGGTGATTCCTGAATATCACCACGGCAAAAGCATCGAGGCTTGCCCCGAGAGCCTGCGGTGTCTGGAGGATTGGCAGGGAAAGGGGCATGACCTGGCGATCCACGGCTACTTTCATGACCGAAGGGGATTGCCCAAGGCGTCGTGGTTCTGGACGCGCGTTTACACCAACGAGGAGGCGGAATTTTTCAGGCTGGATCCCGGGGAAGCGGAGTCGCGGATTGACCGGGCCTTGGCGATCTGGCGCCGTCACGGGTGGGCGGCTGCAGGGTTTGTGGCGCCGGGTTGGTTGCACGAGGCCCACACCGAGACGATTCTCCAAAGGAAGGGTTTTGCCTACACCTGCCGGCTGACCAGGGTGGTGCACCTGGCCGGGGGGCAGACCGACCGCGCCTGGGCGGGGACTTACAGCCTGCGTTCCCCCTGGCGGCAGGTCCTGGCCAGACGGTGGCAGCCGGTTTGGAAGGCCGTCTGGGGCGGGAAAAGGCTGGTGAGACTGAGCCTGCATCCGGCGGATCTGGAGGTTCCCTTTGTGCGGGCACAGGTGGGGAGTCTTCTCGAAGAGTTGTCGGCGCGGGGATATCGGTCAGTCTCGTACGCCGAGCATGTCCAAGTGTGACCTTCACCTCCACTCCCGCCACTCCGACAGGCCCTCGGAGTGGATTCTCCGCAAGGCGGGGGTTCCCGACAGCCTTTCCAGGCCGGCCCAACTGTACGACGCACTGCGCAAGCAAGGGCATGACTTTGTCACCATCACCGACCACAACACCCTGGGGGCGGCGCGGGAACTCCGGGGGCGGGAGGGCTTCATTCCCGGGCTGGAGATCACGACTTATTTTCCCGACGACCGGTGCAAGGTGCACCTGCTCGCCTGGAAGGTGGACGATTCGCAATTTGCGGAAATTGAAAAGCTGCGGCCCAACCTGATCGAGCTGGGGGCTTTTTTACGGAAGGAAAAAATTGCCCACGCGGTGGCCCACCCGTTGATCAGCGTCGATGGGCGGCTGACTCCGGATCATTTTGAAAAGCTGCTGTTGCTGTTCTCCGTTTTCGAAACGAGCAACGGGCTCAGGTCGCGCCTCGCCCATGAGGTCGTGCGGGCATGTCTGGATGCGCTGACACCCCAAAAAATCGAGGAACTGTCCCGGAAACATCGCCTTGAACCGGTGGGCTCGGAGCCCTGGAAAAAAGGAAAGATGGGCGGGTCCAACGACCATTCCGGCCTGTATGCAGGACAGGTCTGGACCGAGGTGGCTGCGGCCCGGGATGCTGATTCCTTTCTCCAGGGGGTCATGGAGGGCAGGGCCATTCCCCAGGGGGTGGGCGGGGATCCGGCCCGGTTTGTCAACGGACTCTTCCACATCCTTTTCGAGTATGTGCGCGAGAAGGTGGGGAACCGGGCGCCCCGTGGTTCGGAACTGTTGCTCCGGATCGCCAACCGTTTTTTAGCCGGGCAGAACCCGGTCGAGGTGAGCTTCATGGACAAGGCCCGGTATGCGGTCGAAATGGTGACAAGCGGGCGGATCCTGGAGTTTTGGAAAGCACCGGAGGGTGGGCTGAGCAAGGAGCTGGCCAACTATCTCGGCAACCCGGAGACCCGCAAGGTGCTGCAGCGGGTATTGGAGGAGGAAAAGGAGCCGGAACGGCGCAGTTTCCGGTTGGCTTCCAAGGTCATCAACGACGTGGGTTTCCGCATCGTGACCCGGTTCATCGAGCGGGCCGGGCGCGGGGACGTGGTGGCGGGATTGGAGCCGTTAGCCGGCGTCATTCCGTTGGGGCTGGCCACCGCACCCTATCTCTACTCTTTCCACGCCCTGCGGGTGAACCGCGGGCTGTGGGGCGAAGTGGCCCAACGGATGATGGGTCGGTGTCCGCCGGAGTTGCAAAACCGCCGCAAGGGCTGGTGTACGGACACTCTGGAGGATGTGAACGGGGTGGCCCGGACCATTCGGACCATGGCGGCTGCAGGGCGGGCCCAAGGTGCGGACCTGACCATCCTGACCAGTCGCCCTGGACTCCAACCGGAAGAGGGGGTGATCAACTTTCACCCGGTGGGGGTCTTCATGATTCCGGAATATGAGCTGCAGAAGCTGAGTTTTCCGCCGATCCTGGAATTTTTGGACCATGTGGTCCGTCGTGGGTACACCGAACTGATTCTTAGCACCCCCGGCCCCATGGGATTGGTCGGGCTGCTGGCTGCGAAACTGCTCGGGCTGCGGGTGAGTGCCATCTACCACACGGACTTCCCCCAATACGCGCGTTTCCTCAGCGAGGACGACCCGATGATGGAGGGGATCGCCTGGAATTACATGCATTGGTTCTACAGCCAGATGGATCGGGTCTACGTCAACTCGCAGAGATATCTGGACCGGTGGGTGGAGAGGGGTCTGCCCCGGGAGAAGCTGGAGATTTTGCCGCGCGGGCTTGAGACGGGGATTTTTGACCTAAGCCACCGGGACCCTGGTTTCTGGAAAAAACGCGGCGCTAAGGGAAGGGTGGTGTTGTATGTGGGGCGGATCTCCCGGGAGAAGGAGCTGGATTTTCTGGCCCAGGTGGCGGGCCGGATGAAGTCCGACCCTTCGGTAACCTTTGCTTTTGTGGGGGACGGCCCCTTTGTGGCCGAGCTCAAGGCCAAGGTTCCGCAGGGGATTTTCACCGGGGCGCTTCACGGGCAGGACCTTTCCCGGGCTTACGCATCCGCGGATTTGTTTGTCTTCCCCAGCACCACGGACACCTATGGCAATGTGGTCATCGAGGCTTTGGCCTCAGGATTGCCGGTGCTGGTCTCCGACCAGGGTGGTCCAAAGGAGCTTTTGAGGCATCCGGATGACGGGGAGGTTGTTTCCGGGGGTGTGGCCGAGTGGGAAAAGGCCGTTCGGCGCGTTTTGGGTGGCCTCGAGGGAATGGATGCGCGGAGCGCCCGTAGGGCTCGTACCGTCCATGGAAGGGCCTGGGGAGATGCCTTTACCAAGTTCTGGGGGGAGGGGCTTTTGTGAATAACCTTTTCGGCAAATAGTTTGACCCGACTTGATTTTACTTATTTTATCTTCAGATGGACGAAGGAGTACCTTTCCCCCCGTTACCGCCCCGGCCACCCGGCTCTGCAGGTCCCGCTCCGGCTGCCGTTCCCAAGCCTCCCGCTCCTCCGGGTCTTCCCCAAATAAAGCCACCGGTTCCCGGGCCGATGGCTCCACCTAAGTCGGCGGGCGCTGCCGGGCCCTTACCAGTTCCTCCCTTGGCCCCCAAACCGCCCGGTCCTCCGCTGCCCGCGCCGCCGGGTATCAAAAAGGAAACCATGCGTCTGGCGCCCCCAGCGAATCCTCCGGTTCCCGGTGTTGCCCCCGCCGCTGGGGCTCCTGCTTTGCCCAAGCCGCCTGGCCCGCCTCCGGTTCCCAGCACCGCCAAGCCTCCTGCCGATCTCCGGAAGGAGACCATGCGGATTTCCCTGCCACCCC
>CAZURF010000023.1:0-20481 GCA_964623555.1 uncultured Akkermansia sp.
CTGGTGGTCCAACACTTCCCTCCATTTACCCGATTTTAAGTTCGGGAATATAGGATCAATCCCAACACACTATATATTGATATCTTTGTCGAATATGTATCAAATAAGTAGTATATCTAGGGTATTTAAATACATAAAAGCGTTGATGATTAGCTAATTCCACCTTTTTTGAATAGAAAGCAGTAAATAGTCATTATTGGGGGGTAAAGATGTGGCAAAAGCTTGAGGCAGGTCTGGTGGTTTTTGCCGTCGAATCAAATCCGCCCACTCCTTCCATTCCGAGTTTTCGGCAAGCATTTGGCTATACATCCGCACATCAGAACTGGCGGGGGTAAGCAGAATACTAAAAACGGGTGCGACCCGGTCATGGATTTTTAGGAAATCGTCCCGAGTGGTTGGAAGCCAAAGGGTGGGTTGTTCAGCATACCAGGCCTCGGCTGCCGGTAGGTCTGAGGCTTGAAATTCTCCGGGCTCAAACCAGTCCCGCATAAAGAGAAAGATGGGCGGGTAGGTAGGAGGGTAAGCAAAAGGTGGAGGTTCCGGCAAAAGGGCGCGGGCCATTGTGGGCCAGCAGGCCACCAGGGCCACCAAAATGGCGAAGAGCCTGCCCAGAAGTTCCAAATGCAGCTTCCATCTCTCGATCACAATCCAAAGATAAGCAGACCCATACACACAGGCCGCCGGAAGCAGGGCCATCAAAATGGCGTGCCCCTCATCCTTGGAAGAGCGCTGGACAAAGGCCGTTGCCACGATGAGCGCGATCGCACTGCCCCCCCAGAAATTTCGCCCTGCAGAAGCGGAGGGCCGGCGAAAGGCGTGCAGACAAGCAATCAACGCCAGGGTTCCCGCCACGGCGTTTCCAACCAATGCGGGCCCTTGGGAAACGAGGTCCGTAAATCCGCGCAGGATCGCCCCCCCCACCCGGCGCCAGACATCGGTTTTCTCGAAATCAAATGAGTATGTTCGCCAGATGGTCTCGCCCGGGAATCGGGGAGAATCCGCAAGCAAAAAGGCCCAATTCAAACCAAGCGGATTTCGGGATACCCACCACAGGCGAACCAACCACCCCAAAAAGAGCCCCAGCATCAGAACCAAGCCCAGCACCATGGCCATTTTTCCTTTACGTAGTACCGTGAACGCCAGTGCCGTAGCTGCCAAAACCGGCCAGATCTGCACCACTTGGACCAGTGCCGCCGATCCAAGGAATAACCCCGCCCCCAACATCCAAACCCAACTCCCCCCCCCGGAACCGGATTCTTCTCCTTCGCCGGAATCCCCCGTCGACGTCCCTAGACAAAAAAACCACCCTGCCATGGCGTACAGAAAGACCACAAGGAGGGTGGCACTCCCGGTCACGGCATGAGTCCAAACCGGAGAACTTCCCAGGAAAAATACGGTCGCCAAAACTCCTGTGCCCACGTCGAATTGCCTTTGTGCCCAGGCGTAGACGGCAAAGGAGGTGGCCACGAGCAGGACCAGCTGAAAAACTAGTACGACGATATCCGGGGGAAAAATACGGAACCCTTTCAGCTGTTCCCCCGAAAGGTCGAAGGAAACAAGCTTGGTCAGAGTCCCCACTTTAAAACAGGCAGCCAATAGAGTCGGGTACAAAGGCGGGGTCAAAGTCTCCGGAAAGGAGGAAACAGCAGGAGCAGCAGTGCCCAAGTTTGCGCGGACCTGCCACAACGCCAAAGGCCGGACAAGCAGCGTGGTGAACCCCTTGCCTTCAGCCAGTTGGCGGGCCTGCTGGGCCAAGTCCATGGCCTCAAAACTCCTTAAACCGTTGAATTCCCGAACCCCAAACCAGGCACTCAATCCGACCACCAGAAGAAATAAGGCAAGGCGGACAAGCCAAATTCGGATCGGTCCAGCCTCCACATTGTAAACCCAGTCCTGCAGGGTTTTCATGCCTTTACCTCTTTCAAATCCACAAGTTTACGGTGGAGTGTTCTCCGGCTGATTCCAAGAAGTTTTGCCGCTTCGGTGATATTCCGATTGGTTTTCCGCAGAGCCGCCTCGATCGCCTGCCCTTCGAGCTCCTCCAACCTCAGGCCGGTAGTTTTTAACGCCGAGACTTTCCCCGCCCCCCCCTCCATGACGGAGACTGGCAGATCTTTTGGCTCGATTTCCTTCCCGCGGGCAAGAACCACGCCATGCTCAATGGCTGTTCGTAGTTCCCGCACATTTCCCGGCCAGCGATAGGCCTGCAATGCCGTCATTGCCGCACGCGAAAGCTGTAGATCTGGCTTGGCGTTTTCTCGGCTGTACTCCTGCCGGAAATGCTCCGCCAAAATCGGAATATCCTCCGGTCGCTCCCGCAAAGGTGGCAAGGTCACTTGCACCACCCGGATCCGGAAAAATAGGTCTTCCCGGAACTTTCCTTCCCGCACCAGCATCTCGAGGTTTCGATGGGTTGCCGCCACTAGCCGCACATCCACTTCGATCGTCTTGTTTCCTCCGACCCGCTCGATACTGCGCTCTCCCAGGACCCGGAGCAATTTCACCTGGGTGGCCGCATCAATCTCCCCGATCTCATCAAGAAATAATGTGCCCCCATGGGCCTGCTCAAACCGCCCGATCCTCTTATCCAAGGCACCGGTGAAAGCCCCCTTTTCATGCCCGAACAACTCGCTTTCAAGAAGCTGCGGGGATAATGCGGCGCAGTGCACGGCGACAAAGGGCCCCTGCCGCCTCGAGCTCAATCCGTGGATGGCTCTCGCAACCATCTCTTTCCCTGTGCCGCTTTCCCCCTCCAAGAGGACATTGGCTCGCGAGTCTGCCACCTGCCGTACTTTCTCCAAAACTTCCTGCATGGGGACAGAGGTACCTAGAATTTTGTCCAATCCGTAAGAACGATCCAGGGCTTGCCGGAGCTTTACGTTTTCCTCCTCCACTTTCGCCGTGCGGACAGCCCGGCGCAGAAGAATTTGCACCCGCTCCAGATCCAAGGGCTTCGTCACGTAGTCGTAGGCCCCCTTGCGCATGGCCTCGACGGCACTCTCCACAGACCCGTAAGCCGTCATGACCACACACGGGGGTCGATGGGGCAATTTCAAGCATCGCTCCAACACACTCAGCCCGCTTTCGTGACCCAGTCTTAGATCGGTTAAAACCGCGTCCATTTTTTCCGTCTCGAGAATTTTTTCAGCAGCTCCCAGATCCGCAGCCGTGAATGTTTCGAATGGATCCTCCAAAACCCGGCGGAGAGCCTCGCGGGTATTTTTTTCGTCATCCACGATCAGTAAATTGGGTTTCCCGACGCTCATCTTGACTCCGGCGAGGCCTTGGCCTCCAGGAAGTGAACCCGCTTTTCCGAAAAAGGCAGGCGAAACCGGGCGGTGGTGCCTTTCCCAGGGATGCTTTGCAGCTGAAGATCCCCCCCATGGTCACGGGCGATCCGCTGCACAATCATTAACCCCAACCCGGTTCCCCCGTGTTTGGTGGTGAAAAACGGTTGGCCGAGATGGGGAAGATCCTCAGGGCGAATGCCGGGACCGTTGTCGCGAAATTCCCAAAGGGCAAAGTCTCCGTCCCGGCGCAGTGAAATTCTCACCAAACCCTGTTCCCCCGCGGCCTGCATGGCATTTCTGCCCAGATTATAGATCGCCTGCTGCACCTGCTCACGATCCATGGGGACGAGACCCATGCCGGGCTGCACCTCTTTTTCCACCAGAATTTTTCGGTCCTGCAACTCTAACTTGAGCGGGGCCAGGCCCTCATCCAAAACTCGCTCTGCCGACTCTGGGTGTTTTTGCGCGGCCTGGGGTCGCAAGGCCCGCAGGAAACGTGTGATCAAACCATCCAGCCGTCGCACCTCCTGTCGGCATACCTCCAAGGACAGTCGCACCTTGTCGACCGCTTCCCCGGGTACACCCCGTAAATCCTTTTCCATCACTTGGAGCTGCAGATGCAGACTGTTTAGCGGGTTTCCAATTTCATGCGCCACCTCCGCTGCCAGCAAGGTCAACGCCTCCGCCCGCCCACTTTCGACCGCTGAGCGGGCCTCGGCTCGCTCCCGGGTGGCATCATGAAATACCGCCACGTGGCGGGGACCGCTTCCGATATTCTCTTCCGCCAAGGGTACCAGCGCATATTGAAGAATTCGGTTTTCCGGGTAATTCACCTCCAGCGAGCCAGAGGAAGACTTTTGTTCCTGCAAAAGGCTTTTCCACTCCGCCCCCCGCAAGCTTCGGCCCAAAGACCACGTGCCGGGCTCAATGGAGTCCGGCAGATTCAGCAAGCGCTGGGCGGCGCGGTTCCAATAAATCAATTTGCCCTCATCATCCAAAACCGTGACCCCCTCCTGCAGGGTGTTGAAAAGCGTTTCCAAAAAACCCTTCTCATCCGCCAAGCGGGCCAGATGGGTCTGCAACTCCACCGCCCCGACCCGGGGAGCCCTTTCCAGGAGCTTTTCCAGAAAACTACTCTTCATGGAAGCCGCCTGCCGATTTTTAGAACCACCGCTTTGACTTCAACCACACCCCCATCCCCACCATGAGCGCAATCGTTACCACCAGCAACCACCAGTAAGCGTGGGGATGTTCCAGTTCCGGCATCATCCGGAAGTTCATCCCGTACCATGTCCCAATCACCACCGGGGGGATTGTGATGGCCGTGATAGCGGTCAAAACCTTGATCCCCTCATTGGCCTCATGGGCGGAGCGATTGGTGTACACATCGAAAGCCACCATCATGCGGTCATTACAGCCCTGCAGACGCTCATCGATGCGCGTCAGCGCATCCTGGACGTCCCGGAAATACGGCAACATCTGGGCGCGAATCAGCTTGGACTCTCCCCGCGCCAAACGTGCGATCATTTCCCGCTGCGGACGCAGGATTTGCCTTAAGCCGGAGAGCCGCCGCCGGGCATTGAGAATTCTCTTGGAGAGATCTTCCTTCCGCTCTCCAGCGAGCGATTTCTCCTCAACATCCTCCATGTCTTGGGTCGTTCGGTCCACCACGGGCAAATAGGAATCCGCTACCAGATCGAGAACCTGATGGGCCAAACGGTCGGATCCGCGGGCCTGGAAGCCCACTCCCTTCACCAGGCGGTCTTTCAGGAGGGAGAGGGCTGGAATGGGTTCCTGATGAAAAGTAACCAGGAACTCTTTTCCTAAAAACATGTTGAGTTCGCTGATCTGGATGGAGGTTTCGGCTCCCGGCGAGGCACTTTGCACGATCATGAACAAGTAGTCTTCATAGTCTTCCACCTTGGAGAGTTCACTACGGGATACGCAGTCCTCAATCGCCAACGGGTGAAACTCAAACAGCTGTTCCAAGACTATTTTGGTCTCCTCTTCAGTCGGCGCCGTGAGATCAATCCAGAGAATCAACCCCCTGTCGGCACGGGCTAAGCGCAGGGCTTCCCATTCCAGATTGTGGCTAACCAGCTTCCCCTCGCTAAAGACAAAGGAGTCGATCACGGGGGAATTGTCCTCTTTTTCCGTAAAAACCTCAACTCCCAAGTCACTGCCATTCGGTCACTTCCAAAACAGCGGGACAAATCGACCCTCGATTTACTGTCCCCATGAGGTAGGTTGAGGTCGTGTCTAAACCAGTACTTCTAATGATCCGCGATGGCTGGGGTATCAATCCAGCAGGTCGGGCTGGCGCCGAAAAGCAGGGGGATGCGACCCTTTTGGCCAGGACGCCGGTCCACGATCGTTTGTACAGGGATTACCCCTGGAGCCGTTTGGAACCAAGTGGTCTCAAGGTCGGCTTGCCAGAGGGACAGATGGGCAATTCCGAGGTAGGCCATCTCAACCTCGGCGCCGGTCGCATTGTTTATCAGGAACTGACTCGCATCAATCTTGCCATCGGGGATGGCTCGCTCTCAAAAGATCAGGTCCTGCGTGAGGCCATCGCGGCCGCCAAAGGAAAACGTCTTCACTTTATCGGTCTTGTTTCAGACGGAGGGGTACACTCTCACATCGAGCACCTGCTCGCCTTGGTCAGCATGGCTGGACAGGCCGGTTCGTCGGAAATCTATGTTCACGCTATCACCGACGGGCGCGACGTATCTCCGACATCCGGTCGCGGGTTCCTCCGCACCTTGGAGCATGCCGTGGCCAAGATTCCCCGGGCACGGGTTGCTACGGTGATTGGCCGCTACTACGCCATGGATCGCGATCAACGATGGGAGCGCGTGCAACTGGCCCATGAGCTTTTTTTGGATGGCAAAGGTGTACCCGCTCCTTCTGGGGAGGCCGCCCTCGATTCCGCCTACTCCTCCGGCGTTACCGATGAATTTATCAAGCCGGTGGTTCTACCCGGCGTTGTCGCGCCGGTGATCAGAGACGAAGATGTGCTTTTCTTTTTTAATTTCCGGGCCGACCGCATGCGCCAGATCGTGCGCTCTTTCGCCGACACGAATTTTCATTCTTTTCCCATTCCTCGTCGCCCCCGGACCAGAATCTATACCCTCACGCCGTATGAAGCGGATTTTGCCGGACTGGGCATTCGTCACCTGTTCTCTCCGGCAGAGATGAAGGACTTGTTGGGGGAAGTGGTCGCCCGGGCCGGCCTGAGACAGGTTCGCATGGCAGAAACGGAAAAATACCCGCACGTCACTTACTTCTTTAATGGTGGCAAAGAGACTCCCAACCCTCGCGAAGAACGGGTCATGACCCCCTCCCCTAAGGTCGCGACGTACGATCTCCAGCCAGAAATGAGCGCGATTGCGCTCACGGATAAAGTGGTGGAACGGATTGAAAAGGGCCTCGATGACCTGATCATCCTGAACTACGCAAACCCCGATATGGTCGGCCACACCGGCGTCCTCACGGCAGCTATCAAGGCCGTCGAAACCGTCGATGCCTGCACGGGACGGGTGTTGGACTCCCTTTCCAAAAAGGGTGGTCAGGCTTTGGTCACGGCCGATCACGGCAACTGCGAACAGATGTTTCAATCGGATGGCTCTCCTCATACCGCCCACACGACCAATCCGGTCCACTGTCTCTATTTTGGCTCCGATGCCGGCCACTATCGCATCGTCGACGGCATCCTCGCGGACGTCGCCCCCACTCTTTTGGAAATGCTCGGTCTCCCCAAGCCGCCCACCATGACCGGAACTTCATTGCTACGCAAAAAATGACGGTCGCATGGCGGTTTTTTTCTCGTCCCGAATTCGAGCCTTGTTGACTCCCCCTTTTTTCTCATGAAGAAGGCCACCCAAAAAACAAAAAAGCTTTCGGCACTGGCCATGACTGCGAACGAGGTTCGGATTGAGCAGGCGGAGCGACGCCTTTATGCGATTCTTGACCGCCAAACCCGCTTGATCGAGGGACTGGCCAAATCCATCAAACCGGACGACCTGGAGGAGGATCTGCAAAAAAATCTCAAGGAAACCAACGGCATGTTGGACGATCTGTTTTGGCAGTTTCTTGGCCCCCTGGAAGCTGGTGACCGCGTGGTCTCAGCCTATGACGAGAAAATGAGCGAGGGTACGGTGATCAGCGTCCAAAAGGAGGCCGCTCACAAGGACTACGGTTCTGCCGTGGTGGAGTTCCCCGGGGAGGAGGCCAAAACCATGGATGTTTGTGAGTTGGTTAAGGTTCGGGGTCCGGTCCTGCCCTCGGACTCTGTCATTCCGGGTCCTAACTGAATCAATGCCTGAAATTTTCTGGGGTGCGAGAAGCTCGGGCCATCCACGAGAACATCCTCACCGCATCATCAAAGTAATGCATCCCGTCGATGCTCGTGTTTCCCCACTTTCCATAACCGTGCCCCAGAAACACCCCCGTCACACCGGCATTTCGCGCCGTCTGCAAGTCCACCTCACTGTCACCGATAAAAAGATGCCGACCGATCGGCGCCTGAAGCCGGCGGAAAGCCAAACGTAAGGGGTGAGGATCCGGCTTACGAAAGCCCTCCTGCCCGCTGACGACAACCCGGATCCAGCCACCCCATCCCAACTCCTGCACAAGAGCCCGTGCGGACCAGCCATCCTTATTGGTGCAGATCCCCAACTTCCACCCTGTTTGAACGAGGCGACGCAGGCCCGCATTCACCCCGGGAAAGGCGCGTGTTCCGCCCTTGGGATTTTTTTTATATTCGTCCAGATACTCAGTCGTCAAAACCTTGATTTGTTCCGGATCTGTCGTGCCACCCGCCATACCCCAGGCCCGTTCAATCAACGAGCGTGGTCCTCGGCCCACCAAATTCCCGACTGTCTCCATGGGAATGGGTTTTTTTCCTCGCGAAAGAAACACCCGGCCAAGAGCCCGGGCAATATCCCCCAGGGAGTCCGCCAAGGTGCCATCCAGGTCAAAAACTGCGTACCCGCTCAGCGCTGGCTTCATTTCCGCTGGATTTTTAGAGCTCGGAAACTTGAGGGCGACACGGGCAATCCTCGTCTACAACTTTTTCAGCTCCGGGATTCCATACGCTTTCTGGATTTCTTCCTGCCTGGCCCGAACCTCTCCTGCATCGAGCACCAGCTTTCCGGGGTCATCGCGGAACTCAAACACCAACATTTCCTCCCCAGCCTTTTCCAGGGCTTCACTCAGATCGGTCAGGTCCTTGATTTCTTTTCCATTCAACTTTTCCAAAACCAGACCCGAATATTGCTGGTAACCGAGGTTGATGGCGGCAGGCAGCACCTGGCTTAGAAACACCACTTTTTTCGATGGGTCCGGCCTCTTCTCCTGTTGGAACACAAAATATTCCACCAGCCTTTGCGGGGCCCGTTCACTCCATTTATCCCCCCACTCCTGCAGATAGGCGCCGGTCAATTCTTGGAATACCAGGCCGCCCGCCACGAGATACCGGGGTTGAAGGTCGAAGGCCAGAGTCGGGATCGCTACCTCATCGCGTGCCCGGCGATCGTAGGTACCGGTTAACTCCATTTCCTTGCCATCCCGCGAAACCAGAAACTTGGCCCTGGAACCAACCGTCGGACGAACCCGCACCAGGTTCCCGATGGCGGTCGGACCGTAAAGCGAGTCGCGGTAATTTCCATCCTCATCCAGTTTCATCCCATCCACCGCCAGGATGACATCCCCCTCCATCAATCCCGCCCGGCCGGCGGTTCCCCTCGGATTGACCCGGGTCACTAAAATCCCCCCGGTTTTAGGTGCCCGCACCTCTTCCCGTAGGTTCGGATCCCGGAGCGGCGTCCAGCTCACTCCCAAAGTCGGGAAGCCCTCGTACTTTCCATCTCCAGCGTCCTCCAGAAACCGCTCGATCATCGGGCCCGGGATGGCGGTCCCTTCCTGGGAGTCCCGATCATACATCATGACCATCCCAACCAGTTCATTTTGCCGGATCAGCGGCAGGGTGTAGCTGTCATCCCGTTTGGGCAGGGACACCCGAACCCCATACTGCAGAAAGCCGGCTTCATCGTTCGGATATCGTCCCACTCCGACCGTGAGGATTTCAGCCTGATTTCGCAATAACTCTCCGTTCCGCTCCAACTGCCAAACCTCCGCCGTATCACCGGCTCGCAGGGCCGGCCCCAGCCTTAACCCTCGGAATCCTTTCAAAAATTCCGTTCGCTCAGGCCGCAGGATCGCCAGATTGGCCTCATAGTCGATGGCCTCGACCTCGGCGGCGCATTTCTCCGCCGAGCCCGGCTTCTCCAAGCCCATCTCCGTGCGGTTCGCCACCAGGGCCGCCGTCACCAACACTCGCCCTCCCGGAAGAACGACCCCGGTGCCGTTCAGTCCAAAAGGAGCCTTTTTTTGCCAGGGTCGGAACTGGTCGTAGGCCTGAATCGAGGCCCGCACCCTCACCACCGAGCCCTGGGGCTCGTCCTGTTCCGCCGCCATGCCCGCCGCGGCAAATAAAGCAGTCCCCAACAGGGCAAGAATTCTCATTTCCCCTCCTCCAGGGGAGATCCCTTCGCCAGTCGACGGTTCCCCACCTCTGTCCGACTGGGTTCACTAATCCCATACTGGGCCATGATGCGGGGTGTTGAGCGATCGACTTCCACCCGCTTGAGAACCGCCGGTCGGGAATCTCCTTCAAAACGAATCACCACACGTTCCCCATTGGCTCTCAACGCCGCCTCCACGTCGGTCAGGGCCCGGATCCTCTTCCCGTTAATCTCCCTCACAATCTGCCCGGCCAATCCACGCAGGTAGACATTCGTTGGATCCGGCAAAACGGCTGAAAGAATCACCGGTTCCGGGGTTTCCCGGTAAATCTGATCCGTGGCAAACATGGTATACTTCTGCTTGAGCCGTAAATCCGCTCCACCTGCCAATACCGCCATCAGATTGGCCGTGAGCGGTTGGAAGACGAGCCCGCCGTACAGAACATACCGCGGCGGAGCTTCATAAAGATTTTCGTACATCGAAAACATATCTGCCGGCTTGAGTGGTACCCGGACGGACTCCTCCCGGCCCGCCCTCCAAACCTCCAGGCTGACTTCCTCCCCGGAAAACTTCCGCTCGACAATCTCCTCGAGCTGCACCGGTTTTCCCTCCAAACGGACCGAGCCGTCGCTCTCAATGGGATATCCATCAATGGAAAGCAGTACGTCGCCCTTTTGAAGATGTCCGTCGGAAGAGCCCTCCGAAAAAATGTCGGTGACCACCACGCCCCGGCCGTCGTTGGGCCGCTGGAGATGCTTTCGCATGGCGGGGTTTTCTAGGGGCATCCAGCGAATCGCGATATCCACGTAGTGGTCATACTTGCCGTCCTCCACATCCTTGAGAAAACGCCGGATCACCGGGGTGGGAATCATGTAACCCACGTTCTGCGCCACATCCCCGCGGAAACCCTGAAAAGCCACCCCCACCACCTTGTCTTCCTGCATTACCGGCCCGCCGCTGTTGCCAGGGTTGATCGCTGCATCAATTTGGATGGCCAGATGTGATTCACGACCCGAATGGGTATAGGCGTTGTAATCGATTCGGCTCACCACCCCCCGGGTCACGGAAAGGCGGTCACCGCCGATCGGGAACCCATAGACGCTGACCAAGGACTCCAATTCCGGGATTCCCCCCAGATCCAAATGCGTGGTTCCTTTGAAAAAGGTGTCGTCTTCCACTTCCAGCATGGCGAGGTCACAGTCGTGGGCCACATACTTAACTCTGGCCGCATACCGGCGCGGATCGGCCTCCCGCTGCACCGTGATATTCCTCGCCCCGCTGACCACATGGGCATTGGTGATGATTTTCCTGCCTGCCACAATAAAGCCGGCCCCCCGGCCCGAGGAAACGGTTCCCGGATTCCACGGCAGGCGGTAGTCCCAAACCTGCGAAGTCACTTCCACCATCACGGTATTCTTTTTCGCCTCATGCAGTTGCCGCTGGCCACTGCAGGCGGTCAAAAGCACCACCAGACCCGGCAAGAACCAATATTTCATCGGGTCGCTAGCATAATCGGAAAGTCACGGTTGGCGAATTACGTTTCACCGGCCTCATGGAGGGTTTATGGTTTTTTTATGAATCCGTGGCTTATGTTGGCTTTGGCCATCCTGCTTGAACTGTCCGGCACTCTCTGCCTCAAGTTATCCCATGGCTTCAGCCGTCTTCTGCCATCCATCGGGGTGGTCTGCTTTTATATCGGAAGTTTTGCCCTCATGGCCCAGTCCCTCAAAACCCTGGAGGTGGGAATCGTCTACGCAATCTGGGCTGGGGTGGGCACCGCCCTGATCGCCCTGGTGGGCATATTGGCCTTTGGAGAGTCCGTCAGTGCCTTCAAAATCCTCGGCCTGCTGATGATTGTCGGGGGAACGTTTCTTCTGCGCGCGGCCTCGGCCCAGGCTTAGAGCGTTCCGAAGATCCTATCCCCGGCATCTCCCAGACCCGGGACGATATAACCGTGGTCGTTAAGCTTCGGATCCACCGCCGCCGTAAAGATGGGAATATCGGGATGATGGCGATGGAAGTTTCGCACACCCGTCCGCGCTGCCAGAAGGCACATAAAGCGGATCGAGCGTGCTCGCGCGCCTTTTAGCCGATCAGCAGCCGCCACGGCGGAGTGTCCGGTGGCCAACATCGGATCCATCAGGATGAGATCCCGGTCCCGAAGCGTCTTGGAGGCCTTGAAGTAATACTCCACCGGTTCCAAGGTTCGATGATCGCGGTAAATTCCGATGTGGGCCACCCGGGCAGAGGGGAACATCCGCAACATGCCATCCAGCAGCCCCATCCCAGCCCGCAAGATGGGAACGAGTACCATCTTTTGTCCCTTGAGCACAGGTGCCTTCATTTTTCCCATTGGGGTGCGGATCGTCTTCCATCCCATGGGAAAATCCCGGGTCACCTCGTACGCCATCAACATCGCCACTTCACTCGCCAAAGCCCGGAACTCCGTCACGCTGGTTCCCCTCTCCCGCATGAGCGTCAATTTGTGCTGCACCACGGGATGGCGGATGATGTGAAGTTTTTCCTGGGTCATGAGGTCCTTAAACGTTGAAACGGAACTCCATCACATCCCCGTCCTGAACCACATACTCCTTCCCTTCCACCCGCAATTTGCCGGCCTCACGCACCTTGACCATCGTTCCGGCCGTCCTTAGATCGGCAAAGGCCACCGTCTCGGCCGCAATAAAGCCCCGCTCAAAATCCGTGTGGATCACTCCCGCGGCTTGCGGGGCCCGGTCGCCTGCATGGATGGTCCAGGCGCGACTCTCCTTGGGACCGGTGGTGAGATAAGTCCTGAGACCCAGCAGTTCATAGGTGGCCCGGATTAAGGATCCCACCCCCGACTCCGCGACCCCCAGACCAGCCAAGTACTCCTTGCCCTCCGCCTCCGGCAAATCGACCAACTCCGATTCAATCTGCGCGCTCACTACCACCGCCTTGCTGGCCAGTCGCTGCTTGCAGTATTCCTCCACCTTTTTGACCTGTTCACCCGTTTTTCCGGAACGCTGGCCTTGGGTCAGGGCCCCCAACTCCTCCTCCCTGACGTTGCACGCAAAGAGGGTCGGCTTGGAGGTGAGCAGGAAAAAACCTTTGGCAATTTTTGCCTCGTCATCCGTCATGGTTAGGGTCAGTGCCGGGGAGCCGGCGTCCAGGTGTTTCTTCAGCTTTTCCAAGAGGGCAAGTTCCGCCTTGGCCGTTGCGTCCCCCGCCTTCGCCGCCTTGTTGGGCTTCTCCAGGCGCTTCGCCACGGCGCCAAGGTCTGCCAGGACCAGTTCGGTCAGGATGGTTTCAATATCCCTCAGCGGATCCACCGAACCGGCCACGTGGTGAATATCAGGGTCCTCGAAACAGCGGACGACCTGGACAATCGCATCCACCTCCCGGATGTGGGACAAAAACTGGTTACCAAGACCCTCCCCCTGGCTCGCTCCTTTGACCAGTCCCGCGATGTCGACCAGTTCAATGGAGGCCGGAACCACCTTTTCGCTTTTGGACATGGTCGCGAGCCAATCGAGTCGTGCATCCGGCACCGTCACCACCCCCACATTGGGTTCGATCGTGCAGAAAGGATAGTTGGCCGCCTGGGCCTTGCGGGTGCGGGTCACGGCGTTGAAGAGCGTGCTCTTCCCCACGTTTGGCAACCCAACGATTCCGGCACGTACCATGCCATCATCTAACCCAAGCAGGCGACCGAGGTCACGCATGGGTTGTTGGGCGGCAGGCAGGAAAAGGCCCAACTACCTCTTGCGAAAGACCCCCAAAAAACGCTCAAATCATCCAATGGACAAGGTAGGGATCGGCCTGATTGGTTGTGGCACGGTAGGCTCCGGTTTGGTCCGGAATCTCGCCGAGGCCAACCGACTGATCCAACAGCGCTTGGGAGTCGTGCTGGAAATCCGCGCCGTAGCCGTCCGCGATCCATCCAAAAAGCGGGAGGGCCTCCCCTTGGCCCCCGTGTCCGACTGGAAATCCGTCATCTCCAACCCGGCTGTCCAAATTGTGGTCGAGTTGCTTGGAGGTACCACCGAATCTGCTGAGGTGGCGAAGGCCGCTATCGCCGCCGGCAAGCCGCTCGTCACCGCCAACAAGGCCCTCTTGGCCGAACGTGGGCAGGAGTTGATCCCCTTGGCGCAAAAGGCCCGTGTCCCGATCTACTTCGAGGCCAGCGTGGCGGGTGGTATCCCCATTCTCAAGGCTCTGCGGGAAGGCCTCGTCGCCAACCAGCTTCTTGGCCTCCATGGAATTATCAACGGAACCTGCAATTATATCCTCTCCCGCATGGCGGAGGAGGGTTCGGACTTTGCCCCTGCCCTGCAGCAGGCCAAGGAACTCGGCTACGCCGAGGCGGACGACCGGCTGGATGTGGACGGAATCGATGCCGCTCACAAGGCCGCCATTCTTTGCCTGCTTGCCTACGGATTTCTACCTCCCTTTGCCAAGCTGCCGGTGGAGGGTATCCGTACCCTTGCGGCCCAGGACGTCTCGTTCGCCCGGCAACTCGGTTATGCGATCAAACTCCTTGCCGTAGTCCGCCCCGTGGGCGCCGATCGGGTCGAGGTTCGGGTCGGCCCCACGCTGATCCCAGCCCGCCATCCGATGGCCGCCGTCCACGGAGTCTTCAATGCGGTCAGCCTTGTCGGCAACCTCTCCGGCCCCGTGCAGTTCACCGGCCGCGGGGCGGGTCCCGATGCCACCTCCAGCGCGCTTCTCGCCGATCTGGGCGAAGCGGCCCGCAATCTCCGCGATAAATCCCCAGGGCCAGTCTTGCCTGCCGGGGGGGACAAGATTCGGTTGATCGAGCCCGGAGATTCCGTGGGCCGCTTCTATGTGCGGTTTGAGGTGCGGGATCAGCCCGGGGTGCTGGCCCAGATCGCTGGCATCTTTGGTTCGGAAAAAATCGGGATCTCTTCGGTGTTGCAGCCGGAAGGACACGGAGCGGATTCGGTTCCCTTGGTCTTCTTGTTGGAGTCGGCCAAGGAGTCCGCCCTGCAAAAGGTTGTCTCCGCCGTGCAAAAACTCGCCCTGAATCGTGCGCCCGCCCGGATTCTGCGGGTTGAGGATCTGGCATGAGCTGGCCGGGCGTCATCGAAAAATACCGGGAGCGCCTGCCGCTTCCGGCCAGTGCCAAGATCATCACTCTTCTGGAGGGCAACACCCCGCTCCTGCCCGCACCCCGTCTGGCCTCCGCCCTCAAGGGCGACATTGATCTCCGGCTGAAATACGAAGGACTGAATCCAACTGCCTCGTTCAAGGATCGCGGCATGACCATGGCCGTGACCCACGCGGTGGCCAAGGGGGCCAAAATTGTTATTTGCGCCAGCACTGGCAACACTTCTGCCTCCGCCTCCGCGTACGCCGCCCGCGCCGGCATCGGCTCCGCGGTCATCATTCCCGCAGGCAAAATTGCGCTCGGCAAGCTCACCCAAGCCCTCATGCACGGCTCCCATCTGCTCCCGATCAACGGCAATTTCGATGACGCCCTCAACCTGATTCGCCAGATGGGCGGCCTGCCCGGCGTGGAGGTCGTCAACTCCATCAACCCCGTCCGGATTGAGGGACAAAAAACGGCCGCCTTCGAGATTCTCGACGCCCTCGGCAAAACACCCGACTTTCATTTCCTCCCGGTGGGGAACGCGGGCAATATCACCGCCTACTGGAAAGGCTTCGTCGAGGCACTGCCTAAGGGCCCACGCCCGCGGATGTTCGGCTGGCAGGCGGCCGGCGCCGCCCCGCTCGTCGACGGTCACATCGTGAAAGACCCCCAAACCGTCGCCACCGCCATCCGGATCGGGAACCCCGCCAGCGGACCCGGCGCCCTTGCCGCCGCCAAGGAGTCCAACGGCCGGATCGATAAGGTGACCGATGCGGAGATTCTGGAGGCCTACCAGTTGCTCGCCAGAACCGAGGGCATCTTTGTCGAACCCGCCTGCGCCGCCCCGTTGGCCGGGCTAAAAAAGTCCCTCGCCGCCGGCTGGATCCCGGCCGGCAGCCTCGTGACCATGACCCTCACCGGTCACGGGCTTAAGGATCCCGACACCGCCCTTAGCGTCATGCCCAAACCCCCCGCCCCGATTTCCCCAACCCTGGAGGCGGCCCGCAAAGCTCTGGGGCTCTGAAGCCTGAACCCTTTAGCCCCTTTATCCCCGAACCCCATTCTTGCCAGCAGGCCGCTTCGTCTTACGATAACAACATGTTGATTCCCCTCCCCTTCGCCTTCGGCCTTCCCCAAGGCTCGGAATGGTTCTGGATCGTCCTCGTCATCATCCTTCTCTTTGGGGCTAAAAAGCTGCCCGAGCTGGCCCGGTCCATTGGCCGCAGTCTCGGCGAGTTTTCCCGTGCCAAACAGGATTTTGAGAAAGAGATGAAGACCGCCATCGACGACGCCGACAAAAAGTCCGACGCCCCGAAAAACTCAAAGTCTTAAGAAATTTCAAAGCCGCTGGACCCTGTCTTGCGGCTGTTTCGCTGAGTTTTGGAACCCGTTTCCTGCCTAACTCTTGCCCCAATTTTTGATGCCTAGCACCAGGCAAACGACTCCGAGCCCAAGCATCCCGTACACCGTCAACCACCATCCCGGCCCGAGCTCCAACTGGGCGAGGAGCCTGTCTGTGTAGGCGGTGGCGATTCGCCATCGCAAAATCGCGTACAAAGCGCCAAGTCCTCCGGCCGTCAGAATCAGGAAAGCCGGCGGCACTTGGCGCAAAAACAATCCCGCGGAGGCCAGCAGGGTCAGGACGGGGATCAACAGCAACCAGCCAAGCAGGGGTCGCTTGTCTTTTCCATCGAGCGATACCGAGGCCAACTCCTGTTGAGCCTTGGCCCTTGGGGTCCCTGATTTTGCCCCAAAGGCCAGCTGAAATCCTGAAAAGCCGTCGGCAGGATCAGCCCATACTTCCTTCCACTCTTCCCACCGCATCCAGACAAAGGTGGAGCCAAGGTTTCGGCCTCCCTCGGCCAAGTTACTCACCACTTCCATGGTATTTCCCTTCAGGGAATCCGGGGAGATCCGCACCCATGGCAGAAAAAAGCCGACGATGGTGATCATCACAAAGATCTTGCCGGCCTGGTGGATCGGATCGCGCATCACTCCCTGACATCATGGACGGAGGCATTCCTGAGGACAACCCAAGGAATGGGCGGGTCGACAAAAGCTGCCGCTCCCGCCACGCTAACTCTCTCGATGGTCAAAATTCACCCCTTTACCTCCCTCATCGTCGATCCGGCGCTGGCCTCCAGGGTTAGTTGCGTCCCTTACGACATTGTTTCGCGGGTCGAATCCCGTGCGCTCGCCAAGGACAACCCTGACACCCTGCTCCGCGTGGACCGGGCCGACCTCGAATTTCCTGACTCCGTCCCCTTCACCGCTCCCGAGGTCTACCAACGGGCAGCACAAAACTTCACCCGCCTCGTGGACCGCAGACTTCTGATTCCGGAAAAGGAACCCGCCATTTATCTGGTGCGCATGGTGGAAGGAAAGCACCGCCAGCGCGGTTTTGCCGCCCTGGCCGACTTTGCTGACTACGCCTCAGGCCAGTTTCGAAAACACGAATTCACCCGCCCGGATAAGGAGGACGACCGCGTCACCCTGATCCGACACCTGGGCGCCTTGACCGGACCGGTTCTCGCCGCCTACCCAGACCTACCCGAACTCACCGCGGAAATGGACCGAATCGAATCATCCAGTCCTCCTATTGCCGAGATCACCGACGAGCGGGGTGTTCGCCATGCTTTCTGGCGGGTGCCGGACCCGGATCACGTGGTGAATCTATTTACCAAGGTCCCCCGGGCTTACATTGCAGACGGCCATCACCGCGCGGCCGCCGCCTCCCGTTTGGCCTCGGAAAAACCGGGCCCCGCCGGGATTCTCACGGTTTTCTTTCCCGCCTCGGAGCTCAAGGTTCTTCCTTACCACCGGCTGCTGTTGAAGCTGGATCCGCTCAATTCTGAAACCCTGCTGACGGCTAGCCGGAAGGCGTTCGAGGTCACACCCTCTGGATCGGCCCCGCCGGATGAAGCCGGCAAGATCGGGCTCTTTCTCAGTGGCCGCTGGCATCAACTCGCCTGGAAACCTGACCCCAAGGCCGATCCGGTGGCCAAACTGGATGCCTCCGCCCTACAGGACCGCCTTCTGGGCCCCGCTCTCGGGGTCAAGGACCCCCGAACGGACGCCCGGCTGGACTTTGTCGGCGGAGTCCACGGCACCGCCGCCTTGGAAAAAAAGGTCCGTTCCGGAGAGGCCGCCGCCGCTTTCAGCCTGCCCGCAGTCTCACTTTCCCAGATTTTTTCCGTGGCCGATGCTAGTGAGATCATGCCGCCCAAGAGCACCTGGTTTGAGCCCAAGCTCAGGTCCGGCCTTTTCGTCCACCGCTTCGGCCCGCCGTGGCGGTAACCACTTCACAAAAAATCTCTATTCCCCGAGCCAAGTCCTCGACCGTGGCCCGTGCGCAGTTCAACCGGAAACAGGCCTCCTTGGGCGATGTCGTGAAAAAGATTCCTCCTCCCACCACCGCCACGCCCCGCTCTAGGCACTGCTTTCGGACTTCCTCGATCATTCCGGCACGACCGCCGCTCACCCATAGCATGTAGCCGCCCTTGGGATCATCGGCCCGGATTCCCTCGGGAAGTCCGCGTCGCAGAATTCCCAGCGCCAATTCCCTGCGCTTTTCGTAGACCGTCTTCAACATTTCAAGATGCCCCCGAAGCCTGCCGGAACGAAGGAAGGCCGCCGTCAGGTACTCCGGCGGAACCGCTCCATGGATAGATTGGCGGCATTGGCGATCCGCCGCCGCCTCCATCCACGGGCCAGGCAGGCTGAACCCGATCCGAAGCCCTGGGGCCACTGTCTTGGAAAAGCTGGAGGCAAACAGGACGGTCGATCCATCGTCAAAAGCCCGGAGGGGCTTGGGCCGGGCCTGGCCAAGGAGATCCCCGTAAATATCATCCTCCAGGATCGGCACCTTGGCCTTGCGGCAAATTTCCACCAGTTTGGGCCTCCACTCCTCAGGTAAAGTCGCCCCACTCGGGTTCGAAAGGCTCGAGGTCACCACCACCAGCTTGGGCTTGGGTTTGGCCTGGATCGCCTTCTCCCAACGTTTGGGATCGGGCTCCCGGCCGACTGCCGTCGGCACGGGCCGGAACTTGACGCCCACCGACGACAACTGCTCCAGGAGTCCGTAGTACGCCGGCGCTTCACAGACCACCGTGTCTCCTTTTTTGAGGACGGTTCCGATCACCGAGGCCAGCGCGCCCGAACACCCCACGGTGACCAGCACTTGGTCGGGGGAAGCTTGGACGCCCCGCTGCCCGAGGTAATCACAGATCGCCTCCCGCAAGGGAGCCGCCCCTTCCGGCCGGTGGTAACTGAACATCGCCCGCGCCTGGCTCGCCACCTCCTGCTCCAGCGCGGTTTTCAGGGCATCGAGAGGCAAAAAATCGGGCGACGGAATGCCTGCCGCCAGGTTGATCACCTTCGGATCTTCCGTCTGGCGCATCAAGTCCAACAGGCGGACGCGTGGAGTTGACATCTGCTTGGTTTACCGATGTCCAGCCGGCTCCGCCAGATCGTTGACTCCCCCGCCTAGGCCCTTAGGTTTCCCTTTCATGGCGGAATGCATCTCCGAATCCCCCTTGGCCTCCTGTCACCGGGCCGCGGGTGCCCGGATGGTCCCTTTCGCCGGCTGGAATCTTCCTGTTCAATTCTCCGGTCTCCTTCAGGAACACCATGCCACCCGTCAGGCGGCTGGGCTCTTCGATATCTCCCACATGGGGCAAATCCGCGCGCAGGGTTCCGGTATCGTCGCCTGCTTGGAAACTCTGCTCGCGAACGATCCAGCCAAGCTTCCTCCTGGCGAGGGGCACTACTCCTTCCTTCCGAATGAACAGGGCGGAGTAATAGACGACCTGTTCGTTTACCGACTGGGACCCGAGGAGTTCTTTCTCGTGGTGAACGCCTCGCGCCATCGGGAGGTGCTCGATCTTTTAAAGAAAAAAGAGACTCCTCTTGCCCGCTTCTCCGGAGCGCCTGGCTCCACGGTCGGGATGGCCCTACAGGGCCCTCGGGCCGCCTCCATCCTTACCAAGATTCTGGCGGCCGGCTCCACCCTGCCGGAGCGGAATCGGATCATCCGAACCGTGCTGGAAGGCGGCGAGGCTCTCGTCGGCCGCACCGGTTACACCGGGGAGGACGGTTTTGAGATTTTCACCGACCTGAAAACCGGACCAAAAATTTGGAGCCGTCTTTTGGAAATCGGCAAGACCGACGGCCTTCTGCCCTGCGGACTGGGCTCACGGGATAGCCTTCGCCTGGAAGCCGGCTTACCCCTGAACGGGCAGGACCTCTCACCGGAAATTACCCCCGTAGAGGCTGGGATGGGTTTTTTTGTCGATCTAAACCGTCCCCGCACCTTCCCGGGCCGATCTTTTCTTGAAAATCAAAAGAAAAGCGGACCCCCGCGCGTGACCATTGGATTAGTGGGTGAGGCGGGACAAGCTCCCCCCCGCCACGGCTACGCCGTTTTTTATAAGGGCAAAAAAATCGGGGAGGTCACCAGCGGCCTTCCCTCTCCCACCCTCGGATATGGAATCGCCCTCGCCCTGGTGACCGCACCCGCTCCCGCCTTGGGACAACCGGTGGAATTTGAGGTGCGCGGCCGCCGCGTGCCTGCCA
>CAZURF010000024.1:0-20401 GCA_964623555.1 uncultured Akkermansia sp.
CTGTTTGAGCCGTCGACCCACTTTTCTGCTGGCCGTTCCTGCGTACCGCGAGAGGAAACGCCTCAAGAATTTTTTGCCCGGACTGGTTCAGATGGTCGCCAAGACCTTCCCGAAATCCCGCGTGATTCTGGTCGATGACGGCTCCGGACCGGATGAAAACGCCCTGCTCCGGCCTTTGGTGCGCAGGTTACAAGCCGGGTTTGGCCGAAATTTCGGTTTTCTGGCCCTACCCAAAAACCGGGGCAAGGGGGGGGCAATTTTAGCCGCCTGGAAATCCTCGCCACCAAGTTTTGATTACCTCGGTTTTGTGGATGCAGACGGAGCTTTTGATCCGGCAGAAGTCGCCCGCGTCGCCGCCGAACTGGGTCACGGCTCCCCTCGACCCGCCCTCTTTGCCTCGCGGATAAAATTGATGGGTTATTCCGTGAAGCGGCGCCTGATCCGACACTATTTGGGCCGAATTTTCGCGACTTGGGTAGGCATGGTTTTGGAGTCCGGTGTTTATGACAGCCAATGTGGGCTCAAGTTCATTCCCTCAAGCGCGTTTGCCAGGATGTCCCCTCTACTTAAGGGACGGGGGTTTTCCTTCGATATCGAGTTACTGGGGGCACTACTTTCCGCCGGATGCCCCATCCGCGAAATTCCGGTCAACTGGCGGGATGTTCCCGGCAGTAAAGTCAGGTTCTGGCGGGACGGAATCGGACTGTTTTGGAACGCCCTGCGGGAGGGATGGAGAGTAAGGCAAAGGAAGTGCCGAAGGGCCTAGACTGGAGATATCCAATCATTACCAGATCAAGATTTAGAATGCGCCGCCAGCCTCTTTAAAACCAATTTCCCCTGCGCCCTCACAACCTGGTCCCACCCCGAATCGAACGGGGATCCGCGGTTTAGGAAACCGCTGCTCTATCCTTTTGAGCTATGGGACCAAGAGTTTCACCTTAGGCGATTCGTAAAGTGGACGCGAGCCGTCCTCTCCGCCAAGCTTTCCCATGCTTAGCACCCTGGCGGTCTGTGCCTCCCTCGGTTTTGGTATTTTTGTCAGTCCCGAGATTCTCATCATCGGTCTTCTCCTCGCCTCTGATCGGAGTCACCCCCGGGCCAACACCCTCGGCTTCTTTGCTGGCTCCGCGGTCGGCATCGCCCTCCTTTTGGGCGCTGGCTATTTCCTCACCCACTCCACCGCCCCCACTCATCCCTCCGGTTTTTCCTGGTGGCTGCGGGTGATTTTCGGGGGCGGCCTCGTCGGCCTGGGCATTCACACCCTTTGGAAACAGCTGCACCGCAAGCCGGAGGCCCAACCCAAGGAAAACAAACTGGCGGCCAACCTGATGAAACTTCTTCCGGTGAGCGAGGCGCCAAGACCGGGCGGCCCGTTTTCCTCCCTCGCCATCTGCATCGGGCTCAGTTTTCTCCTCACGGTGGTGCACGTCAAAACCATCGGGTTGGCGATGTCGGCCGGCCACACCCTGCACGCCGCCCCGGACCGGGTCGCCGCGATGCTCGCCCTCACCGCTTTCTTGGTCCTCGCGCTTTTTCCGACAATGCTCCCCCTGGGCTTGGCCATCTTTCACCCGGAGACCGCCGCCAAGGCCCGGAAGGTCAGTCAGGCGGTGGCCGAAAAACACGGCGGCTGGATCCTAGCCATTATCTTTCTCCTGATCGGCCTCGACTTCCTGCACGGAGCCCTGGGTTGAGACATTTTCCCCGCTTGGGCCCGGGCCCCAGCCGAAATACCGGCAGCCTCTCGGAAGTCATGGCCCCCATCTCCCGCTAAGGGCGACCGCCGGTCGTGGCCGCCAAAAAACCGAATCCCGCGAAGGATCTCTACCGCCACTACCGATCGGTTCCGTGGCTCCAGTTGTGGGAAAGGGAAGTTCCCCGCTTTGATCAGGCCACCCCCCGGGACCGGGTTCGCCAAGTCGCCCTTATCCGGGCCCTCGGGGCCGGCTTTGCCGATTCCACCCCAACCGACCTGCAGGAACCTGTGCGCGCCTGGTTGCGAGGCCTCCTGCAGGATCCTGAGGAAAAAGTCCGCCGCTATGCCCTCAACGCCCTCCCTAAAACCGGGGCCAGCGAGACCGAGGAGAAAAAGATTCTCTCCCTCCTCCAATCCCCGGCCACGGAACGCGAAAAAAAACACGTCTCCCGGGCCCTTGAGAAAATCGGCGGAGCCGCCACTTTGGCGCAGGTCTGTCAGGATCCCTCCCTGCCCCGGTTCACGGAACAACGGGCCAAAGCCAACCTCGCCCGGCAATTTCACCCCACCACCATCCGGATGGACGCCCCTCTTCCCGCCGGCGAGCCCATTTCGATCCAGCTCCGGTGCCGGCCCGGTTTTGAAGCAATCCTCGCCGAGGAGCTGGCCTCCCTTCCTCTTCCCCACCAGGTGGCCGGCCGTGAGACTGGACTCCTCCGGCTTTCCGTTCCCGGTCCGTTCCGACTTTCTGATCTCTATGGGTTGCGCTGTTTTTCCACACTTTCTTTCCTCCTGGGTGCAGTTTCGAAAAAAGCCGATCCCGATTCGACCTCCGCGATCGCCCGCGCCCTCACCTCCCCGCTCAGCCGGCGAATTCTCTCCGCTTTCACCCAAGGCCCCCTCCGCTACCGACTGGAGTTCATGGCCCTAGGCCATCGGCGCGGCCTGGTTCACGCCGTGGTAAAAAAAGCGTACGAACTCTGGCCCGAGCTACTGAATGACTCCCGTGAAGCCCCTTGGGCCGTCGAGATCCATCCAGGCCGGACCGGACAGACGGTGGAGCTACGCCCGCGCCTCACCCCGGATCCCCGGTTTCCCTACCGCCAAAAAGATGTTCCGGCCGCCTCCCACCCGCCCCTCGCCGCCGCCCTCGCTCGATGGGCCCGCCCGCTCCCGGACGAGGTCGTGTGGGATCCTTTCTGCGGATCCGGCCTGGAGCTGATTGAAAGGACACGTCTGGGTGGGGTCCGCCGGGTTCTCGGAACCGACCTCAGCCCGGTCGCCATCGAGGCAGCCCGCATCAACTGGAACGCCGCCGGCCCCACCGCCACCTCCGCCGATTTTCACCGGGGCGACTTCCGCGACTTTTCCAAAATCCGCGGTTGGGCTCCAGCTTCCGTCAGCCTAATCCTCACGAATCCACCACTGGGAAAACGGGTGCCCATTCCTGACCGGCAGGCCCTCTTTCGGGACCTCTACGCCGCGGCCGCCTCCGCCCTGCGCCCCGGGGGGCGCATGGTCTGGATCAATCCCCTGAAAACCGGTCCCACCGAGCGCTCCCTCCGGCTGGAATCTTCCCAGCAAGTGGATTTGGGCGGGTTTGCCTGTCGACTGGAGCTGATCCGGAAAAGATAACCCCACGATTTGCCTCCTTCCCCCCAGCTGTTATGATTTCTTTATGAACAAATTCATTCGTATCGCCCTGTTGGGCCTCGCCACATCGATCGTTTCCCTTAACTCCGGTCTCGCCGGCAGCTGCGGTGGTTGCAGCGACGACGCGAAAAAGGACAAAAAGGAAAGCTCCGAAGGCGACAAAAAGGAGTAGCTCCTTTCCCAACCCAAAAAACCCGGTCCCGGCAACGGGGCCGGGTTTTTTATTTCCCCGGCACCTCGATCAAGCGCCTGTCCCGAACGGCCGCGATCCACACCCGCGCCCCACCCCCCCCCTGCCGGCGCCACCAAGAACCCAAAAGTTCGGCGTACTTTCGCAACTGAGGTCCGTGCCGTTCCAGCCACTCCCTGTCTTCCGTCACCTGGTCGGTCTTGAAGTCATAGATCCTTAACTCGCCTCCTTTCCCCCCCTCCAGCACCGCCCGGTCCACCGCCGCCGCCACCAACCGATTCTCCTCATCCAGCACCTCCAGCGCCTTCTCCCGCCACACCCGACAACCCTCCCGTTGCCCAAAAACCTCCCGCCCCGCCTCACTTCGGCAAAATCCCTCCGCCAGCCTCCAAGCCTCCGGGGATACATCCTTTTTCCAGGCCGGATCCAGCCCGCCCCATTCCACCCGTTCCAACAGCCGGTGCACCTCGTCGCCCAACCCTAGCCCACCCCCCTGCCCGAAAATCGAGCGCCCCGTTATCCGGTGCCGGCCCAACCCCGAGGGCAACACCCGCATCACCCCGGGCATCTCCGCCTTCAGCCGTACTTCGGCCTTTTTTCCGACCGCGGATTTTTTCCCTTCGCCCAGACCCCGTTCCCACCCTGGATTCGCGTAATCCAGCGGCGCCGCGAGCCCGCGACGGAACAGACCGTCGATCTCCCCGCTTTCACGCTTCGCCATCGGAAACCCCCTCTCCCTTTCTCGTTTCGCGCGCCTTGGAATCCTTCAATGGTGGCAACACCAGCACCAGGGCCTGCCTGGCCCGCGTCATCGCCACGTAGTGCAGGCAGAGGTTGGCCAACATCGTCTCCCTCCGCACCCGTTCCATCTCCGCAGCCAGCTCCGGCACCACCTCGCATACCTCTTGGGACGGCAATTCCATCACCCAGCGCCCGCCCGGGCCCGAGCCGTTGCGCAGATGCGGACCCTTGGCGAAATCCAGCCGCAGACTCTTGCCCCGCGCACGCTCCAGAACCACGAACGTCAGGTCGAACTCCAGCCCCTTCGCTTTGTGCATCGTCATGAGCTGGACAGCCCCGCGCAAGGTCGCCCCCGGATCCTGGTACTCCGCCAAGAACCGATGAAACTCCCTCACCGAGCCCCCCCCCGACCGGTCAAACGCCCGACCCGCCCGCACCAACGCCTCCCCCAAATCCCCCAGAAAGGCGTCTCCGGAAAAATCCACCCCCCCCAGCCAACCCCGCACCATCCCTTCCGCCCCGCCGCTCCCGAAATCTGCCAGCGAGCGGAATGCAAAACGCTCTGGCCCCTCCGCCAGCGCCCCCGCCAGCATCCCTGCCCCCAGCCCACCCGCCGCCAACCGGTCGGAGGGGTCCACCGCTAACCTCGCCGCCAAAAGACAGGCCGGCCCCAACGGGCCCTCGGTGACCACCGCCCGCTTACCCTCCACCGTGACGCGCAACCCTTCTTGGGAAAGAAACTCCGCGCCTTCGTGCGCGAGATCATTCGTGCGCGTCAACACCCCGACGGTTCCGCCCTTTTCCAACACCCCGGTTTTCTTCACCTCCTCCGCCACCGCCGCCCAGATGTCCTCCCCCTCCGCCGGCCGGATCTCCACGTGCCCCTTCCCTTGATTCGGCTCGCTGAACTCATGCCCGGTCCAGCCCTGCTCCCACCCCGCCACCACCTTGTCATCCACCCCGGCCCCCCGGAGGGCCTCCGGCCCGAACACATCCTCCACCGCCTTTAACACCTTTTCCCCCGAACGATAGGAACGGCCAAGTTGTTCATCCTTCAGCCGACCCTCGTACCCCTTGGCGATCTCCGTGAACAAACCCGCGTCCCCACCCCGCCATCCGTAGATCGCCTGTTTCACGTCTCCCACAAAAAAAATCGTCCGCCGTCCCTCGCCGTCCTGCCACACCTCTTCCACCAAGGGCGCAAGCGCCGCCCACTGGGAGCGGCTCGTATCCTGAAACTCATCCAAGAGCCAGTGGTCAAACCACCCGTCCAACCGGTAGGCCAGGATTGCCACCTCCACGACTTCGTCCCGCGCGATCCTCGGCAGGTCAGCGAACCGCAACATCCCCGCCCGTTCGCGGCGCTTCACCCGCACCTGTGCCAAACGCTGCACATACTCCCCTTGGCGACGGGTCCGGCCCAAACGCCAGTCGACGAGTTTCCGGATGTAAGCGCGTACTACGGCTCCCGCGTAGCGGGCCTCATCCCCGGCCACCGTGAACTCCTTCCGACTAAACGCCAGGTTTGCCCTTCCCGCCTCCAGATCCGCCAGATTTTCCACAATCCTTTGGGCTTTTCCGGTGAGCTCCCGGCCCGGGCTGGTGCCGGCAATTTCCTGCAACCGCTCCGGAAAATCCTCCCAGCCGGCCGGCAGACTTTTCCACACCGGCGCCTTCACTTTCGCCGGCTCCTGCTGCCCGTTCGGGAAAATCTCCCGCTCTCCGCCCCACACCGCCCCCGGCTCCTCATGCCAGATCCGCTCTGCCTCCCGCAACTCCCGCACCTCCGCCCGGAGCGGGTCGGCCGGCGCCAGACCCTTGTCGCCCCCGATAAGGTCGCGCCGTAACTGTTCGCGGACCCTTGGATCCGCCCCGAGCGCCGCGGCCAGCTCCCCCAAAACCTCCGCCTCCTCCCGCTCCTCCGCCGCCTCGTCCAACACCCTCACCTCCCGGTTGAGACCCAGCTCCGGAGCAAACCCACGCACCATCCGGAATAGAAAGCTGTCCAACGTGCCCATTTCGAGGCGATCGAGATCGTCCGTCACTTTCCGCAATGCTTTGCGAAACTCCTCCCGCTGTTCCGACTCCGGCCGCTTGGCCTCATTGGCATAGTGCCTGGCCAGCTCCTCGAGGCCGGACTCCTTGGCCGAAACTCTCCGCCGCTCGAAAAATTTTTGGGCCTCGCCCTTTTTCTCCGCGCCCGTCGCCAACTTTTCCAGGAGCTTGCGCAAAAACTCCCCGGCCGCTTTCCGGGTGAAGGTCAAAGCCAGGATCTTGCGCGGCTCCACCCCCAAAAGCAGCAACTCCACAATCCGGTCCGTCAACCGGAACGTCTTCCCCGTCCCCGCGGAAGCGGTGATGCGAAGATGGGACAACCGCACACTCATTCCCCAGGTCCCTCCGCGATTTCGATGGCCCGCTCCTCAATGAATCGGCCCAACCCCAGCTCTTCAAAATCGTCGTAATCGGCCTTCACCGCCAACCGTTCCCACTTCCCTTTCCGGATCCAGTCCAAAACCACATCGCTCCGGAACTCCACCGCTGCCTCCCGCGCGCATTTTCGCGCCGACTCCCTTTCCTCCTTGGTCAAAACCAGCGGCTTCCAGCCGATCTCCGCCAACTCCTCCCCCAGATAAAAATACCCCGCCTGAGCCGGCCGGTTCTCCCCCGCCACTCCCTCCAGATACAACGGCAGTTGCAGGTTGATCCAGCAGGCAGGACCCACCTTTCCCTTCTTGTCCGCCCGCCCCAACCGCGCGTACTCCGGAGCACGTGCAAACAACACCTTCCGGTGCCCGGCAAAGTGGTAGGCCGCCGCCTCCTTCTCCCGCCCCGTCTTATAATCCACCACCCGCAAGCCATGCTCTGGATGCTCATCGATCCGGTCCGCGCGGCCCCGCACCCAAAAGCCGTCCAACCCGACGGAAAAACAGCGCACCTTCTCCTTTCGACCGGGCAATTCCCTCTCCTCGCCCAGCGGCGTTTCGGTCGACCGGATTCTCCACCCCTGCTTCACCAGTTCCGCCTGCTCCTCCGCAAAACGTTTCAGCCGTTCCCGGCCCGCCTCCCGCTGCAAATCCAGATTTAGCCGCAACGCCCCCGCCTCCTCCCAGGGAAGAAACTTCGCATCCCAGGCCGCCCGCACCTGCTCGTAAATCTTCCCGGCATCGCCGCACTCCCGCATCGCGGAATCCTCCCCGAACGCTCCGAGCACCTCATGCATCCAGGTCCCGAACCTCCGCCCATCCAGACCCGGCGCCGGTTCCTCCCCCGGACGCCAACCCAACCGGCGGGAGAGATAAAAACGCAGCGGGCACGCCAGAAACGCCGAAAAATCGGTCACATGGAGCAAGTCCGTCCTGCCGTCCTTGGGCGGAAGCGGGATCCGCAGTTTGTGCCGCTGGAACGCTTCGCGGGCGTTGCCCGTCTCCTTGGGTTCCGACTCCACCGCCAGCTTCTCCACCCGCTTCGCCAAGTCCGCATCCGGCACCCGGAAAAGCAGGTGGGCCGGCTTGAGGGGTTCCCCCGCCTCGCCGTTCTGTGCCGTCAGCACCACCAAACCGCCCTTCTTTCTTCCCGCCTCCATCCCGTGCAAGAGACACAGGTCGCGGGCATGCAGGAATTCCCGGTCGGGCAGACCCAGCTTCCGCCGGGCCGGCTCCGTCAGCATCGCATCGGGCGAGATGCCCCGGGGCAGCAGCCCCTCGTTCATTCCCGCCAGAATGAGAAGTTCCGCGTCCTCCCCAGCCGCATCCAGCCAACCTTCAATTTCCACGGCACCCTTCTCCTTCTCCTGCGTCCACGCCCCGCCCATGGCGCCAAGCAACTCCACCCAGCCCGCCAGCCCCAGCTCCCGGCCCGTGCCCGACTCCGCCTCGGTCAACGCCTCGTCGATCGTCTTCGCTGCCTCCACCTCTCCGCGATCCTCCTCCAACTCCCTCTCCCCATAGATCGCCAACAGCAACGCCCGGAGCTCTTCCGGCCAGTCCTTGCCCCCCAAGGCCTGCCGCAGCTTCACCAGACGGCGCAAAACCGGAACCACCGTGACAGCCACAGACCCTGCCGGCATCCGTAGGGAAGATTCCAGATCCGCCTCCATCGTGGCGTAGCCCGCTTCCGACCAGTCCCCCAGCCAGGCCGCCGGATCCGCGGAAACCTTCCCCTCCTGCAAGATCCACCGCAGAAAATCCGGCTGGTGGAAAAGCACATCCATGGAGCGGAAAGAACCCTCCCGGCCAACCTCCGCTAGATTGCGCAGCAGCTTCCGCATCGACTGCTCCTCCAACGGCTGCCCGGCCGCCCGATAGGCCTTCCCACCCGCCTGTTGAATCCTCCCAGCCAGATCCCGCCCCAGCGCCGCATCGTCCGCCACCACCGCCGCCTTGCCGGGATTTTTTTTGGAAAACAGTCCCCCCAAATGCTCCACCACCGCCTGCGCGAGATCCAACCCATCCCGCCGGAGTTCCGGTTCGACCCCCGCCAACATCTCCCTCTTTCTCCAGAACTCCTCCCTCGCCCGACCGTGACCATCAAACGCCGCCGAGGCCTCGGCCTCCGACAAGCCCGGCGCCCAAACCAAAATCTCCACCTCCGTGCCCCTCTCGCCGAGCGAGGCCAGCGCCTTTGTCGCGAGGGGAGACGCATCCACCACCCCGGCGAGGATCACCCTCCGGATCCCCTCCGGCAACACGGGCTCCTTCGCCCGGGCCAGCTCCGCATCCTGGGGACAGCGCTTGCCGCGGTCCTGCAAACGGCGCAGGTAGCGCCGCTCCAACTCGGCCCAGGCAGCCCACCGTTCCGCATCTTCCGCCGCGTCGATCTTTCCGGCCGCCTCCGAAATCGTCAGGCCCGCCTTGGCCGTCTCCGCGGCCAGCCGATGCAGCCCCAGACCCAGATCCGTCCGGCCTCCCGGATCGATCCGTTTCCACCCCGCCTCATGGACCAGCCCCTCCTCCACCGCCATCACCGTCTCCACCCAGGCGGCGGCCGACTGCAGGGGCGTGGCCACCGCCGGGTCCTGCCCCTTGGTCAGTCCCGCCGGCGTGCCGGTGCGGGGAGGAAGAAGGATCGCGTCCTGCTCCCGGGCCGCCTGGGCCAAACGATCAACGATCCGCCGGCCGGTCTGGGCGGTCATTGTCAGTACCATGGTGTCCTCGAAAGACAGGAGACCGCCCTCCGGTTTCCGCCCGGCCAAGAGCCGGGCCGCCACCGCAGCCGGCAGCGTTTCCTTACCGGTCAGAAAAATAATCCGGCTCATCGTGAAAAACCTATCCTATCACCTGGGACATCCGCGGTCCCAAGACAATTGAATGTTTTCAGAGAATAAACAGACGCTGGTCGTTAGCGTTTTACGTGAACGTGAAGGCACCTCCTGGACTTCGATATCTCGTTCACATTCACGTTCCGCATTCACGAAATGTTTTGGCCACCCGCCCAGCCACTAGGGAGCAGGAACGAACATCATCATGTCAAAATACTGCCGCCCAAACCTGCTGAGCCGCATCCCTCCCTTTCCGTCCGCCTCGACCAAGCCGCGGCAGTAGTACTTTCCCTCGTTGGGCCGGCCCGGGTTGGCCACCAGTTCCGGCCCGGCTACGGGAAGCGCCGAAGCGGAAACCTTCAGCGGCAGCCCCCATGGGGTCATTTCGATCTGCCACGATTGCGCTCCCGTGCAGTTCTCCTCCACCTGCACCCAGTCCGTCCAAACCACCCTCGCTCGCGGGGCCGGCACGTTCACCACAAATCCGCCCGGCTGCGCCGCCAGCGCCTCCTGCCAGGTCTTCGGTTTGCCTTCGTGGGCGGCCATCAGGAGAGGCACCGGATCAATGCCCATCAGGTTCAACCCATGCCACTCCCCATGCCGGTTCGGCTCCCACAACCGGCCTGGTTTTTTCACCCGGACCCACTCGTCAAACTTCTGGTTGATCAGGAAGACGATCTCGAGATGCAAGTGCGCCCGGGACCGCTCCAGCCCCGGTCCGGTCCAACCCAGGATGCCGAGCTCCTCGCCGGTCTTGACCGGCTGCCCCACCTGGACGGCAGTGGAGGCCAAGTGGGCATAGACCGTGAACACCGGCAGACCTCCCCACTCGTGCCTCACGATCACCTGCTTGCCGTAATCGGAGATCTTCTCGTCGTTGTTCACCCGCACAACCACGCCGTCCGCACAGGCCCGGACGGGATCGAGCGGCTCGCCCCGGGCATCCCGGCGGAGGGGACGGATATCGACCCCCTTGTGGAAGCGTTCGAAGATGCGGGCCGGTTCCGGCTCAGAGGTTCGGGTGAAGCCGAACATGCCCGAGATCAGCCGCCGGCTGATGGTGGGTTGATAGAACTTCTTCGGCTGGTCCGAGAAGAGGTAGCGGTTTTCCGTCGGCAACTGCCAGGCGATCCGGTCTGGGACCGGCTTTTGCTGGGCGAATGCCGTGGTGGCAAGAAGGCATAGAATCGGTAGGGCCGATCCTCCGGATCGGCCGGTTGAGATTTTGAAGGTCCCGGGGAACATCTTCCCATCGGGCGACCGGGGACGAACGCCCCTAAGGAGCCGAAAACTCAAATTCTTCAATTTCACTCCCATCCTAAACGTAATCGTAAACGTAAACGACTCGCTGACGTTACCCAGCGGTAATTATCTAGCTTTCAGCGTCACCGTGCCGCTTCTCAAAGCGATGAAATTTCCCTGCTTCATGGCACCCAGCACCGTTACCTGAACCTGATCCCCACCCTTTAATTGCCGGACTTTTCGCGGCAGTTCTTCCAGGGTCCGGGCCGGCACCTGGCCCAACCCCACCACCAGCATGCCTTTCTGGATTCCGGCGGTGGCAGCGGGGCTGTTCTTTTCCACCCCCGTCACCAGGAGTCCGATGCGGCCTTGGTACCCCAACTCCAGGGACTCATTCGGGCTGCAGTCTTTTAGCTCCAGTCCGAATTTTTCCTTGAGGGCCACCGCCGCGGAACGTTCGGGGGGAGCCTTGATCTTGCCCTCCACAATGGCAATGGCCTCCTCCACCCAACGCTTCACCCGCTCGCCGGGAATGGCAAAGCCGATGCTTTCCACCGGAAGATTCTGGGCGACGGACATTTTGGCGGAGCTCAATCCCACGAGATCTCCTTCGCCATCCACCAGCGGTCCCCCGCTGTTGCCCGGGTTGATCGCCGCGTCGGTCTGGAGCAGGCCTTCCATGGTGAGATCGCCGATCGTCAGGGTCCGGTCCTTGGCGCTGAGGATGCCGGCGCTGACACTGTTCTCGTACCCAATGGGGTTGCCCAGCACCAAAACCGTCTGACCGAGCAGATTGGGGGAAAGTTTTTCCAGCCCCAAATACGGCAACGGCTCGGGGGCGTTGACCTTAAGCAGGGCCAGATCCTGAAGATCGTCATCGCGAAGCAGGACCGCCTCATAATCCTTACCGTTCACCAGCGTGACACGGATCTTGGGGTTCACCTCCCGGTTGGCGACGTGTTGGTTGGTGACGATGTAGCCGTCGGCGCTGACAATCAGCCCGGAACCGAGATTTCGCACCGGAGTCTGCAGAAGGCGGTTCCCCCTGGCCATCCCGCCCCCAAAGTAGCGCTCGAAGAAAATATCCCGGGGATCGCGCACCTCCTGAGTCACCACCCCTTCCGTGTAAATGTTCACCACCGCCGGCCGCACTTTTTCGACCGCTTTCACGATGGGCTCGTCTTGAGGAGCCATCGCGTAGCCGAATGCACAACCCACAACGATCCAAAGCCAACCGAAAGACCTCATTATCAATGGATAACATGCCCCGAGGCGGGAACAAGCGCACTTTCGGTGCCAACCTTTTCGTGAAGGTGAACGTGAATGTGAAGAAAGACTCTTATTTGATTCGATCGTCCAATCGATAGGTCCGTCCATTTTGGATGGAACGAATGAGGCCTCCGAGCATCTGGGATACGCGGACAGATTGGTCTAACAAGCTCTGGAAATTGTCGTGGGGGATGTATCCCAAGTCGTTCGCAAGAATGAGTTGGCTTCGGAGTTCTCCAGCAGATCCCTTGGCTACCCCAAGAAAATTACGAAACTCGGCCGGAGAATTCCTTTCCACGCCTTCAGCCACATTACTCGATATGGACATGGCCGAACGGCAGATTTGATCCCGGAAGCCAAAGTCCCGGCATCCGCCAAAATTCTTATAAACCTGCACCGCAAGATTTCTTGCCAATTCCCATACCTGCAGTCTTTCGAACGTCCTCATCAAGGAATACCTTCGCAAAATAAAAAAGATGCATTCATTTAAATTTTTTTCCTGTGAGTCTTCCGATCACCTGATTTTCGTGAACATGAACGGTTGATGTGAAAAGGAACACAAAGTTTTTAGCTTTCGTTCACCTTCACGTTCACGAGCACCTTTTCTTTAAAAACTCCACCATCGAACATTCGCTGCACGGCTTAGCCCGGCAAAAATCCTTATAGATCTGCAACAGTCCTTCCCGGGCCAGATGGGTTCGCACGTCCGGAGGGGGGAACGGAACTCCGAACAGCCGGACTGAGGCTGAGCGCAGCAGGCCGGCATCACCCCCCGCCGGCCAACTTTCCATGCGGTCCCCGAGTTCTAGTTCCGTTAGCTCCGCCAGAGGCGCCAAAACCTGGAACAGAAGGGCCACGGCCCGATCCGTCCCCACCAGCTTGGAGGAGGAAAATAGAATACGCCCGTCCCAACCAGCATGGTGATCCCAGAACCCATCGGAGATGGATTTAAGGATCGCGAGAAAACAGTCAGCGTTACCATCCCTAACCGACTCCACAAAGCTTTGCCAGACAATGGGATAGGATAGGGTCGCCAGCGCAGCCAGCCTCCGGTACGGGGAATTATTTGGCCGGGTACCCCCCAGACGCCAGGTCCCGGCAGGAAGAATATAAGGCGCCGAGTCCTCCCTCTGGCTCCACCACGCTTCCCACAGCCTCCGAACCAAGGGCATCGCCCGTTCGGTGACCTTGGACCGCGTCGGATCCGGGAGAAGGCCGGCCGTGCCGTAGAGAACGGCAGCCCTCTCCATGGAATCGGGGATCTTCAGCAGTTTTTGGATGGGAACCGCCCGGGCCAAGGAGGCGAACGGCTCTCGGTTCTCCGAAAAACCCAGCCCTTCTGCCAAGCCCACCCAAACCGCCTGCTCAAACCCCAGCGAGACCACCCGCGCCTGAGCTAAGGAACGACGTTGCCGCAGACGATGCCAACCGGCCTCCTCCAAAACCTCCCTTAACTTTTCGGGCGGCAGAGAAAGGAGTAACGGATGACACCGGCCCGGCTTTTCCCCGGTAAGGATTTCAGCGGGAGAAGAGCGGAACAATGAGATCAGCTCCGTGAGCGGAGCAGAAATTTGATGCTCCAGGGCCACCTGACGGATGCCAGCACCGGGCGGATCAGCCAGCCCCGGATCGGCCTGCCAGAAAACGTGTAGAAGCACATTTTGATAGGCCGGGTTGGTGGAATGCTCGTGGGCGGACCAGTCGGAAGAGTGCCGGTGGAGCTCCACGTCTCCGGTGAAAGCTCGCCCCTCCGTGGTGGAAAAGGTGGCCCGCAGGAAATCCGGCCCAGCCCGGTGATTCCAGATGCCAGGATGATGCAGGGTGATCTTCTCCCCCGTCAGGGTGACCAGGGGATTCCGCACCAGTTGCTCAAACCAGATCCGCTGGAGGACGGACTCCGACAAAATCGGCCCCGGCTCCTCCCGAAGAAGATTCGCCCGAACCCACTGCCGATAACCAAGGCCCATCAGGATTAGACCACGGAAAACCGAAAAAGATGCGGTCGTTTTTTGCGGCTGATAGAAAAAAGATACGACCGAAACCTGCTCGTTTACGTTTACGATTACCTTTACGAGTAATTTTCGAAGCTCAAGGTTTCCCTAAACGTAAACATAAACCTAAACGTAATCGAATGCCTGTTATCGGTTACGCGTAGTCTCGTCCCCTTCAATCGGTTCATAGTCCGCCCAGTCCCGCAGGTCGTAATGCCACCACTCGTCCGGCACTCCGGAAAAGCCGGCGTTAAACATGATGTTTCGCAGGATCCGGGCTCTTTTGGCCGCCTCTTTGGGTACATCCGAAAAATCCTCATCCGCCTTCGCGTTGAACTCATCAAACTCACTCGGCATCTCCAGAATCCTTCCGGATGCATCGGCCAAGCTGAGATCGACGCTGGTACCCCGCCGATGACGGCTGATTTTGGAAGGGGGGGTCAAAAATTTCCCGTCCGGCTTGGCATTCCAAAGGGCTTTCTGGGCGGAAGCCGGTCGCCAGGCGTCCCAGATCACCAACCGGTAGCCGTGTTCCTCCAAATCTTGGGCTACCCGGCGAAGCTTCCGGATCGTCTCCTGCCGCAGATACGCCCTGGCCTCCGGATTAAGGATCCTTCCGGTGATGTTGTTCGTGGTGGCATATCGAAGATCCAGCACCACCCCGGGCACATTCTCCGGGGTCACCTCCACCAGGCGCTCGTCGGGAGTTGCTGGCGACAGAGAAACAGCTGCCAGCAAGAAAAGGGCGAGAAAGGCGATAGGCCGCAGGCTACGGGCTACAGGAAGTTTCAGGCGCATAGGATCATCATTACCTAACAGCCTGTAGCTTGTGGTCTACAGCCTAAATTTCCTTCCCCTTAGCTTTCCGGCCCGTATATCCAGACTCATGCATAAATTCTTCTTCATTGCCCTCACCCTTGCCTTATTCAACTCCCCCCTGCGGGCCCAGGAAACGGCCGAAAAGGCCCGGGAGATGACCAACAACCTTGAAAAGATCGAGAACCTGATCGACAAAACCGTGAAGGAACTACGGGAAGCGTTGGATCAACTGGCCCGGATCGCCGCCGAGTCCGACAAGCCCCGGGACGCCTATGAGGACTACACGGACCAACTAAAGGATTATAAGGACGTCCAGGAAACCCTTTCCGACCGCATCAACCATTTCCGCAAGATCGCCGACGCCCGATTCAAGGACTGGGAAAGCGACCTCTCCAAAATGGATGGCGACCTGAAGAACATTTCCCAGGAGCGCATGAACAAGGCCAAGAAGGAGTACGAGGAGGTGGACAAAAAGGTCCGTACGATCGGAGCCAAGCTCACCAAGGCCGTCGATAAACTCCAGGAAGTGCAGACCTACTTCACCACCGAACTCAACGCCGCCTCCATTCAGGCCGCCAGCAAGGTGACCGATGCAGCCAAAAAGTCCGCCGATGATGTCATTCAGGCGCTCGAGGACATGAAAAAGGACTACTCTCAACTCAAGGCCGATACCTCGGAATCTCGCCCGAAAGAATAAGCGGCACTTAGCGGTTTAAGCCTTTAGGGATGGAGGGAGGTTTCAACCCTCCCATTGCTCTCCATAACTAACGACTAAAAGCTAAACCGCGAACAATCTTAATTCGAAATCTTTAGGCGCAGGAATGCTTGGTTGCCGGAGGCCGAAACCCGAACGGTCACCCGTTCCCACCCGTTCTCCAGGGGAATGGTACTCACCTCCTGGGCCGCCACCCCCACCCACGATCCCAGATTGGTGCTCTGCTGGACCTCGTACCACAGGCCGCCCACCGCATACCGGCCATCGACATAACTGCCGCCTTCCGGCCGGTTGTAGCTGAACAGCATCTGCACGGTGGCAGGGCCCACGCTGAGCGTGGTGATGCCACCCGACCCAGAGGACAAGGCCAGGGCAGGCTCGGCCAATGCCATCGCATCCGGCACCGAAGCCGGTCCCATGCCACCACCGCCACCGGTTCCCGACCCGGTTCCCCCACCCATGCCTCCCCCGCCGGCAAAGGAGCTGGAGTTGAGATAACCCAGGATTTTTTCATCCGAGCCGCTGGAATCGTAAATCACATAGTAAGTTCCCGACGGCATGGAGGTGGGCAGGCCCAAAGTCACCTGCGACGGATCCATGCTGAGGACGGATAGAGTGAACTCGCCCATCAGCGGCGTGGTGTTCACCAGCTTGAATCCCTTGGTTGCAAGATCGAGGTTGCTGCCCACGATGGTCAGGGTTGGCACCGTGGAACTGAATGGATACGTATCGTTGTAGTAAGAGGCGAACAGCGGGCCCGTGGGTGCGGATTCCGCAGTCACCGGAACCTCCAGAGCCACCGACTCATAGTTAGCGGTGTCTGTCGGCGTGAAGGTCACACCATAGTTGTTCGTTCCTGCCGGGGGAACGACGGTGGGCACGCTCCAGGCAAACGTTCCCGGCACGCTGGCGGTTCCCCCGGTCAAAGCGGATGCGCTGAGGGTCTGGCCCGTGGTGATCACCGAGGCCGCGGGGACCGAGGTGATCAATGGCGTGGCTTTGACCACCTCGATGGTTCGGGCAGCCGCAAAGCGGAGCCCGGTCGTGCTGCTGGACCCGTACTCCACCAGATAGCCCAACCGGTAGCTGGAGCTGGAGCTGGTCTTGATCGGGGCATCGTTCCATTTGCCCGGAGAGGTGCTGCGGGTGAATCCACCGATCACGTAGCTCGTGGAATGCGTCATCATCGCATAACTCTCGTAGGTCTTTTCAAAAAGACCAAAGAAGGATCCCGTGGACCAACCGTAGTCGTTCGGCTCCCCTACGCCCCAGTTCGAGTACCTTCCGGCCACCGCCGAGCCTCCGCTGCCTACCCCGTTCCAGAAAAGCGTACCGGCTTCCGGCCCGTCCGCCCAAGCATAGCCAGGCAGCCCTAGGGTGTCGGATCCGCCCAGCCAGCCGTCCCGGCCCGCCTCCTGGAGGAGGCCGAGCACGAACGCATTTTCCTCGGCCGAAGTGGAGTTTGCCAAATAACCGGCCTCGCCGTGGATCTGCCGCGCCTTGGCGGCATTTCGGGCCGTGGGCCAGTCCGCCGCCGTGCTGACGAACTCGTACACGTGCCCGTTGGTGAAGGCGATGCCCGTGCCCAGCGCCATGGTGATCACGCGGCTGCTGAAGGTGCGGTTGGTCGTGGCCAGGACCACCTTGCGCAACGCCTCCTGGTAGCCGGCCAGATTGGTCGTGCCAGAGAGCCGGAGCGTGCCGCTGCTGGGGTTATAGGAAGCCGTGACCGGACCGGTGTAGCCGGAAAGAGCCAACCGGTCACCGGTTTGCCGCCCGGAAACAATTTTCACCGTTGCCGCCGTCAGGGTGATGGACGGCCGCCCGAGGATCTGCAGGCCGGAATCCACTGCCACTTCGTTCGTTCCGACAGGCTGGTAGGTCATCTCCGCCGGAGTCGCGGCCAGCTGCAGAGTCAGGGGCGGCGGCTCACTCACCACCACCGTGCGGACCGCTTGGCCGAGGTTTCCGGCAGCATCCTGCACCTGGTAGGTCAGGGTGTAGGTCCCCACCACCGCGGTGTTGACGGTCCCGGTCACAAAAATGTCGTTCGTGAGCAAGCCATCGGCCGGATCCAGAGCCGAGGCACCCGGATCGGTGAAGATGTCCCCAACGTAAAGACTGACGGTGGCCGGGCCGTTCAGGGTGACCACCGGGAGGGTAGTGTCGGGCACCACGGTCAGCTCCCGGGTCACTGGGGCTGCCGCATTGTACAGCTCATTGCCAGGCTGGGTGGCGGTGATCCGGACCGTGCCGGCGGTCAGGAACCGCAGGGAACTTCCCTCCACTGCCGCCACGGCCGGGGCCGAGGAGGTGTAGACCGGCGTGAGACCGGAGGTTGTGCTGGCATTCAGCAGGATGGAGGTGGCGGTGGAATTTGTTAGGGAAGGAATATTGAAGGTCAGGGTCTGATCGCTCTTGCCCGCCTGTTTGGTCGGAGCCGGCGCGTTGGTGGTGACCGTGTTGGTGCTACCCACCCCAAGCTGTCCGCCGTCGTTTAGTCCGGAGGCCAACAGGGTCCCGGAAGAGTCGAGGGCGAAGGTCTGGAATCCTCCCCCCGCGATCTCCTTCGCACCAAAGAGCGAGGGAACTTCCGTGGGAACAAAGACCGCAAACGGATCCGCCGCAGTCGCAAATCCCAAGCCCAGCTCGCCAAATCGGTTGTACCCCCACGCATAAACCTTGCCGTCCGCGGCGATCGCATGGGCCCGGTTGAGGCCCGCCACGAGCTTCTTGATCCGGGTGCCGGCGGGGAAGGTCAGCTTGGTGGGAGTGCTGGTGGAGGTCACGCTGGCGGGCAGACCCAACTGGGCCGCGGAGTTGATGCCGCTGGCGTAAACCTCGCCGTCCTCGGTCAGAAAGAGGGAGTGGCGATCGCCGGCCGCAATCTGCACCACCTTGTTGGTCAGAGCCGTCACCAGTTGGGGCGAGCGCACCGCGCTGATACCGGCATACCCAAGGGCTCCGCCGTTGGCGCGACCCCACGAGTACACCCGGCCGTTTGTGCCCAAGGCGAGGGAGTGCTCGGCCCCGGCGGCGATGGACTTCACCGTGACGGAACCAAGGTTGGAAACCAGCGTGGGCATGCGGATCACCGTGCGGTTCGTGTTGACCCCCACCTGCCCGGAAATGTTGTCGCCCCAGGCGTAGAGTTTGCCATCGGCAGCCAGGGCCAGACTGTGCCGGGCCCCGGCGGCCACGGCCGTGATGTTGGTGGGCAGACCGGAAAGAATCGGCCGGAAGCGATCCGTACCGGCGTTCGTCAGGCCCAGCTGGCCGTTGCCGTTCGTTCCGGCGGCCCAAACCTGCAGCGACGAACCACTCCGGGTCAAAATCAGGCTGTGGTTGCCGCCCGCCGCCACCGCGATCACGTTGGAAAGTTTTGTGACTCCGTCCTCACCCACCACCTCCACTCCGCTGGTGACCGGCGAGTTCGTGTGGCCAAGACCACAACGGCCGTCGGTGTTGATTCCCCAGGCCAGGGCGGTCTGGCCCGGAACCGGCACAAAGAGCGTGTGGTTCCAACCGGCGGAGAGAACCATCGGGCGATCCGCCGGATTGGCCGGATCGGTGCCCGCCGCCAACTCCGCCGAGTCCCCTACCCCGTCCCCGTCCTGATCGCCGTCCCGGACCGTCAGGGTTCCCGGCAGGTAGGTGATGTCATAATTCGGATGAACCAAACCGGTGACCGCAATCGGATAGGTCCCGGCAAAGGAACTCGCCGTGGCAGAAGTAGTCACCGACGGCGCCGGGGTAATCGAGGACTCACCCGCCACCAATCCGATGTATCTGACCGTGAAGGTCGGGTTGGCTTGGCCGTAGAAGCGAGTCTGGTCGTTCGCTTTCACCGTCAGGGCTTTCTTGTTCACCGTGACGGACACTTTGAGGGTGGCAGTGTTGTAGCTGTCCGGATCCAAGGGCGTGAACGTCGCGTTTTGCAGAGCCGTGCCGGCGCCGGGCTTGAGAGCACCGGAATCAAAGGAGAAGAATCCTTCCACCTCCAACGTCCCCACTTTCGCCACTCCGCCGGCCAAAAGGGCCGCGCTCAACTGATCTCCGTACGTGATGGTGCCGGCCAAAGGCGCCGTCTCGATTACCGGCGTGGCTTTGTTGACAGCCAGGGTCACGGCACTGCTGGTCACCGAGCCATAGGTGTTGGCAACGACCACCGAGTAGGTTCCCTCACTGTCGATCGCCAACAACGGCAGGGTCAGGGTGCTCCCCGTCGCCCCAGGAATCTCCTCACCGTTCTTTTTCCACTGGTAGGTTGGTCCGGCGGTGACGCCAGCAGGATTGGCGGCCGTCACGGTGAATGAGGCGCTACCGCCCACCGTGCCGGTGGTGGCGACCGGCTGTAAGGAAATCGACGGCTTGGGCACGGAGGAGGCCAGCTTGGGATCGGATCCAGCGGTCACTTCCACGCCATCCGGCGCACCGTCGGTATCCGAATCCGCCACGGTGGGAATGGTGGTGTAAGTAAAGACCTCCTCGCCGTCCTTCAAACCGTCGTTGTCGGAGTCGTCATCCAACGGATCGGTGCCGGTGTTGGTGGCGGAAACATACGTGCCGGTGTTGGTTTCGACCGAGTCGGTCAGACCGTCGGCATCCCGGTCGATCTCAAAGGATGCACCGTCCAAAAGGTTCCCCGAACCGCCGGCCGGCGAGATCGAGGTGTAAGAAAAGCGGTAGGTCTTGCCCGCCTGCACTGTGCCCGTCGGGGTACCGCGGTAGCGAACCCAGGCTCCGTTACCGGTGCTGACTTGCCGCTTGAAGAAGTTGGCCTCCACCGCACTGCCCGGTCCGCCCGCCAGCCGGTCGATCCGGA
>CAZURF010000025.1:0-5530 GCA_964623555.1 uncultured Akkermansia sp.
AGCCATGCCGCCACGCCGGGCACCGGGCCGGCGAAAGCCAGCATTCCGATATTATAAGCCACCGACATTCCGGTGAAACGCCGCGGGGTGGGGAACAGGGCCGAAGCGGCCGGCAGCACCGCCGAGGTAAAAGCCGTTTGCGGAACCGCAAACAGAAGAAGCCCGGCCACCACCCAGCCCGCCCCGCCTTTCTCCACCATTTCCAGTGCCGGCCAGACGGCCAGCATGGTCAGAATTCCCGTGACCCAGAGAAACGGCCTCCATTTCACCCGGTCGACCCAAGGGGCAAACAGCTGGGGAAAAAGCGCGAGGCTCGTGTTGGCCACCACGGCCGCCAAAAAGATGACCGATCCCGAAAGATGGAGATCCGTCTCCATCCGGTTGGGCAAATAGGTGCCGAGGAGATAATAGGTGTGCCCGTAAAATCCACATCCGATCGCGCAGGCCGCCATGGCCATTTTGTCCGCCCGCCAAACATCCCGAAGGGGTGTTTTGGCCACCATCCCTTTTTTTCTCGTCTCCTCATATTGGGGCGTCTCATGCAGGAAAAAGCGCAATAGAATCGCGCCCAGGGCCAAAAGCGCCCCCAGAAAATAGGGAATTCTCCAGCCCCCGGCGGACATTTTCTCCGCTCCCAAAAGGGCCGAGAGCCCGGTGACCGCCGCGGCCGCCAACAAAGCCCCCAGGCAGGAGCTGACGTTTGCCAAATTCACCGCGAGGGCGCTCCTACCCTTGGCGGCGGTTTCAAACAGCGCCACCACCGTTCCGCTGAACTCGCCCCCCACCGAAAATCCCATCGCTAACCGGGTGACTGCCAGCAAAGCCGGAGCCCAAAAACCGATTTGCGCGTAGGTGGGTAAAAAACCCGTCGCCAACATCGGCAAAGACATCAGGATCACACTTCCAAGGAGCGTCCATCGCCGGCCGAACAGATCCCCCATACACCCGATACATGCCCCTCCCAACGGCCGGATGGCGAAACCCAGCCAAAAAAGACCATAGGTCGCCAAAAGAGAGGCCAGTTTGTCATGGGACGGAAAAAACAGCGGGGCCAGCACGGGGGTCAGATAGGCAAACACCATAAAGTCGAACCACTCCACCAGGGTTCCGACCGAATTCGCGGCCAACGAAACCCACCTCTTGCGTTCCAAATCCATCTCCTGTGTTCCCAGTTATCCCCTCACACCGCAACCCGTTAATTTCTCTTCTCCATCCTGTCCCTTCTGCCCCCTCATCTGTTTCTATCTTAATCTTAATCTTCATCTTAATCTAATCCTCCATGCCCGACCTCTCCTCCCACGCCTGGCTCCTCGCCGGCCTCGCCGCCCTCTGCACCGGCTTGGCCAAATCTGGGTTTGGCCCTTTTGGGTTGCTGACAGTCATCCTCATGGCCGAGGTCCTTCCCGCCCGCGAATCCACCGGCGTGGTGCTTCCCCTGCTCATCGCGGCGGATGTTATGGGTGTGCTGTCCTTTCATGAACACTCCTCCTGGAAACTTCTGCGCGCCCTTCTGCCAGCCACGTTGGTCGGCATCCTGACCGGTTGGTGGATCATGCCTCTCATCCCAGCCGAATTCTTCGGCCATACGCTGGGCTGGATCATCCTAACGCTGATCGGAATCATTCTTCTCCAAAGACTCCGCCCCCAGTTGCTGACCTGGGTTACCAGCCACCCGCTTCTGGGCCTGGGATGCGGTTGGGCCGCCGGCATCACCACCATGCTGGCGAACGCCGCCGGGCCCATCACCGCCTTTTATTTCCTCTCCCAACGCCAAACCAAGATGGTGATGGTCGGAACGGGAGCCTGGTTCTATCTCGCCATCAACCTCGCCAAGCTTCCCTTCAGCTGGCAACTCGGCCTCCTCAATGGCAGCTCCCTGGGGCTGGATGTCATGCTTTTGCCGGGGGTCCTTTTTGGATTTTGGATGGGTCGCACCCTCTTGCGCCGGATTTCCCAGAATCTTTTTGAATGGATGCTGATTTTGATGGCCACCGGGGCCGCCATAAGGATGATCCTCCTATGATCCGTTCTGCGGGTTGGGTTCCGTTTTTTTTCTTGGTCGCCGTCCTGTTGGTCTCCTGTGCCTCGGTCAGCGTGAAAGATGCCCATGAGGTCTCCGCCACCCCCGTCAAGATGCCGGAAAAGATCTACGTACAGAAATTTTCCATGGAGGGAGCCAAGGTTGAAATCGATATGCAGGGACAAGAGCTGGAGGAATACAAACAGGGGGTGATCGACATGCTCCATACCCGCTTGGTCGACCGCCTGCCGGAAATTGCTCCGGTCGAAGAATACAAGAGCGGCCCGCTACCCGCCGAAGGCTGGCTCATTCAAGGCCGGTTCACCTGGGTCAATCACGGCACCAAGGCCGCCCGGGTTTTGGTGGGATTCGGCTTGGGTGCCACCAAAATGGAGACGGAAGTCGAGATCACCGAACTGGATGGCGGAACCCCCCGAAAATTTCTCACCCTAAAAACCACCGGTGGCTCCAACGCCGAACCCGGTCTTGCCGGCTCCCTTGTGACTCCCGGAACCGGGGTCTCCGAAGCCGTGGCGGGCTCCGCCGCAGGGGCGGCCATAAGTTTTCCTGAGGACGCCCTTCGGACCGCCCGGGAAATCCGCAACTACCTGGTGGACTATATCGAGGAGCATAACCTCGCCCCCAACCGCCAGTTCATCGAAGCCAATAAGGACGAAGATGACGACAAGGATGAAGCAGCCTCAACGTCCTCTCCAACGCCAAGATAAAATGCGCGCCTAGGGAGCTGGTTCGGATCCCGTAAAAAGCATCATCTCCATCGTCTGCCGGCCAAACTTGCTCAGTCTCATCCCGCCTTTCCCGTCGGCCTCGACCAATCCACGGCAGTAGTACTTGCCCTCGTTCGGTCGGCCCGGGTTGGCGACCAGCTGCGCTTCCGCTACCGGCAGGGCCGAACCCGCGACTTTTAACGGCAGCCCCCACGGGGTCATCTCCACCTGCCACGCCACCGGCCCTGTGCAGTTTTCCTGCACTTGCACCCAATCCGTCCAATGAACACGCGACTTGGGCGCCGGCACATTGACGACGAACCCCCCGGGCTGCACGGCCAAAGCCTCGCGACAAGTCATCGCTTTCCCTTGGTGCGTCGCCCGGAGCAAAGGGGCCGGGTCAATCCCCATCAAGTTCAACCCATTCCACTCCCCGTGCCGATTCGGCTCCCAAAGTCGGCCTGGCTTCACCAGCGCGACCCATTCGTCGAATTTCGGGTTGATCTGAAAAGCGATTTCAAAATGAAGATGCGCCCGATCGCGCGTCAGCCCTGGCCCGGTCCAGCCCATCACCCCCAAGGGATCTCCCGCCTTCACCTTTTGCCCAACCTGCACCCCGATCGATGCCATGTGACCGTAGATGGTATACACGGGTTGCGCTCCCCACCGATGCCGCACGATCACTTGTTTTCCATAGTCGGAGATCTTTTCATCCAAATTTACCCGAACCACCTCCCCGTCCGCCGAGGCTTTCACCACATCCATCGGTTCCCCCTGCTCATTCCGTTGCAGGGCTCGGATATCAATGCCTTTATGAAAATGCTCAAAAAGACGCGGTGGCTCCGGCTCCGAGGTCCGCACAAACCCGAACATGCCGGAAATCAGTCGCCGGCTGATCGTCGGTTGAAAGAAACGCCTCTCCTGATCATGGAAAAGCCCGTCATTCTCGGTCGGCAACTGCCAGACGATCCGGTCCGTGGCTGAAACTTCTGTAGGGCCCCGCTCTGTCGGGGCCGCACAGGACGCGGCGGAGCGCGTCCCTACAGAATTGATGCCCGCAGGAGCTTGAGCAAAGGAGAACCCCGGGTTCGAGGACACGACGCAGAGCAAAAGAGTCGATAGAATCGGCAGGGACGATCCTCTGGGTCCTCCGATCGCATTTTGTAACGCTCCAAGGCCCGGCTTTCCATCGGGCGATCGGGCACAATCGCCCCTACCTAAGCCCCGATTCACAGAGAACAATCTTCTCTTAATCTTCAACTTAATCTTAATCTAAAAATTCCTATCTCGCCTTCAACACCACGGCCCCGCTGCGCAGAGCCACAAAGTTTCCCTGCCGGGTAGCCCCCAGTACCGTCACCTTCACATCCTCCCCCCCCTTCAGCTGCCTGACGGACCTCGGCAACTCCTCCAGGCTCCGGCACGGCACCGACCCCAGCCCGACAATCAGCATGCCTTTCTGAATGCCTGCCACCTCGGCCGGACTTCCTTTATCGATCCCCACCACCAACAACCCCTGACGACCGGCGTAACCGGACTGCACCGACTCCTCCGGCGAAAGATCCTTCAATCCCAGACCAAACCTTTCCTTCAGCACGACCGCCGCCGAACGCTCGGGTGGAGGCGCCTTCTTTCCTTCCACGATGGCGATCGCATCCTCCACGAATCGCTTCACCCGCTCCGCCGGAATGGCAAAGCCAATACTCTCCACCGGCAGATTCTGTGCCACCGACATTTTGGCCGAACTCAATCCCACCAGATCTCCCTCGGAGTCGACCAGGGGTCCCCCACTGTTGCCCGGATTGATCGCCGCATCGGTTTGCAAAAGGCCGTCCATGGTCAGATCCCCGATCGTCAGGGTCCGGTCTTTTGCGCTGAGGATTCCCGCGCTCACGCTACTCTCATATCCCACCGGGTTTCCCAAAACCAAAACCGTCTGCCCCAGCAGGTTGGGGGAGAGCCTGTCCAAACCAAGAAACGGCAGCGGTTCGGGCGATTCAACTTTAATGAGCGCCAAATCCTGCAGGTCGTCGTCTCGGAGAAGTTTCGCCTCATAATCTTTTCCGTTGGCCAGGGTCACCCGAATCTTCAACTTGTCGGCCCGGCTGGCCACGTGCTGATTTGTCACAATGTAGCCGTCCGGACGGACAATTAAGCCCGAACCGAGGTTTCGCACCGGTGTCTGCAGGATTCGGTTCCCGCGCGCCATCCCGCCCCCAAAGAACTGGTTCATGTAAACATCGATCGGATCCACCACCTGCTGCTCCACAATCCGCTCCGTGTAGATGTTGACCACCGCCGGCCTCACCTTCTCCACCACTTTTACCACCGGCTCGTCTTGCGGGGCCATCGCCCACACGGGCATCACCAGAAACCCCAAGGCAACAACCCGCAAAATCATCATTCTCAAAGAATAACATGGCTTTCTTTTCTCAACAACTGCACACGCCTGCTTCTTCATCTTAAATTTAATCTTTATCTAAAAAATCCCGCATCCTTTTCTCCTGTTTCCGGTTTTATCCCCATGGCTGTTTCTTATCGCCGCTGGGTTTCCAAAAATCTCCTACGGGAAGAACCCGGCCCTATCCTTGCGGAATCTGTCCTGCAGCGGGTCTGGTTCGAGCAACTCGTCCGCAATCCTCTTGCGACCCTCGCCGGCGAAAAAATCACCCTCCTCACCGAACTGGCCAAGGATATACCGCGCCTCTACGCCGACCTTACCAGCATCGAACAGGTGCTGATGAACCTCTCCATCAACGCGCGCGACGCCATGCCGAACGGC
>CAZURF010000025.1:5540-17668 GCA_964623555.1 uncultured Akkermansia sp.
CGAAAAAATCACCCTCTTCCATTCCGGCATTTGGAATCACCGGGCCGGGCCCGACTTTTTGCGCGCCTCCTTTCTAACTCCCGATGGCCAGATTCACTCCGGTGATGTCGAACTTCACCGCCACTCCTCTGATTGGAATGCCCATGCCCACTCGGCCAACCCCGCTTATAAAAATGTGGTGCTTCATGTTTTTTGGCAGACGGATCCAGGTTTTTTCCCTGCTCCCCACTCCGGGATTCGCCAAATCGCCCTGGAACATCAACTCGCCGCACCCCTCACCGAACTGATCTCTCTTTTCCGGTCCTCTTCATCGGAAATCCTTGCCGGCGAAAAGCCCGGCCAATGTCATCCTCTTCTCCTGTCCCTACCCCCGGAAAAACTCAAAGAGATTCTTGAGGAAGCCGGCTGGCACCGGCTTCGTCTCCGACGCTCGCTCGCCCAAGCCCGCATCGCTTCTCAGGGCTTCGAGCAAGCGACTTGGATCAGTCTGGCTGAAGGTCTCGGCTTTTCCGAGAACCGTGAATCTTTTGCCTCTCTGGCAAGGGCTGTCCCCATTCAAAAACTTTTGGCCATCCCCGATCCCGTGGACCGCGAAGCAGTCCTCTATGGTGTAGCCCACCTTCTCCCTGACCCCACCCGCTTCCCTGTTAGCCCCCAGAGCCGCCCATGGGTTATGGAGCTCTGGGAACGATGGTGGGTGCAACGCGAAATCTGGACTCCCTATATTCTTCCATCAGATACCTGGCGCTTTGGCTCCACCCGCCCGAATAACTCCCCCTACCGGCGCCTAGCGGCCCTGTCTTACCTTTCTCATCCCGTTGTCTGGCAGGGTATTGTAAAAACGATATACGATGGTGAAGCGCTTGTTTTTCTTAATTTTCTCCGCTCTGTCTCTCACCACTTCTGGGATCATCATTCCGGCTGGGATGGACGTGTTCTTTCTTCCTCTTCCCGCCTGATCGGCACCGACCGGGCCATCGCGCTTCTTTTTCAGGTTCTTGCCCCCTTGACCGACCTTCCAGAGGCTGAACTCAGTTCCCGGATGGAAAACTGGCCTGCCGGCGGGGACGCCGGCCTGCTTCGCTCTGCCTCTATGCGACTCTTGGGTGTCCCTTTTCCCCCTCCCGATGTTCGTACCCACCTTGCCCGGGAAGGCCTGTTGCAAATCTACAAAGACTTTTGCCGGGCCAAACCATGCGTTGCATGCTCCATGCCCGAATTCCTTAAACATAGATAGGTGACCTACCAGCCTGTAGCCTTTAGCCAGCAGTCTTCTTTATCTTCATCTTAATCTTTATTCCCTCCTCCCTGAATCGCCTCATACGCCGCCCAGTCTCTCAAGTCATAATGCCACCACTCATCCGGCACCCCGGAAAAGCCGGCGGCAAACATGGCGTTCCTTAGGATCCTTGCTCGTTTCGCCACCTCCTTGGGCACATCCGAAAAATCCTCATCCGCCTTGGCATTGAATTCATCGTGATCGCTGGGCATCTCAAAGACCTTTCCGCTCTTGTCGGCCAGGGAGAGATCGACACTTGTCCCCCTCGCATGTCGGCTGATCTTGTTGGGGGGCGTCAAAAAACGTCCGTCCGGTTGAGCCGCCCATAACGCTTTTTGCGCAGAAGCCGGCCTCCATGCATCCCAAATCACCAGCCGATAACCTTTTTCCTCCAGACTTCGGGCGACGGTGGCCAGTTTCCGGATCGTCTCCTGTCTCAACCAGGCTTTCCCGTTGGGGTAGATGGGCTTGCCGGTGATGTTCCTCTCTGTGGCATATCTCATCTCCAACACCACCCCGGGGAGGTTGTTGGTCGTGACCTCGACCAACCGTTCATCAGGGGTCGCACGTGATGGAAAAACCGCCACCAACAAGGATGCCATGAGCAGGGCGACAGGCTGAAGACTGAAGGCTACAGGAAATTTCAGGCTCATAAGATTCACCATACCTAACAGCCTGTAGTCTGCAGCCTACAACCCTAATTTTCTTCCCTTCAGCTTTCCGGCCCGTATATCCAAACTCATGCATAAATTTGTTCTCCCAGCCCTCTCCCTTGTTCTGCTCACCTCTCCTCTTCCCGCCTCCGATACCGCTGAAAAAGCCCGGGAGATGACCACCAACCTGGAAAAAATTGAGGCCCTGATTGATAAGACCATCAAGGAGCTGCAGGAAGCTGTCGACCAGCTCAACCGCATCTCCGCCGAGTCAGACAAGCCCCGCGATGCCTACGAGGATTTCACCGACCAGCTCAAGGACTACAAGGATGTCCAGGCCACCCTCGCGGAGCGGATCGACCGGTTCCGCTCCGTCGCCGATGACCGTTTCAAAGATTGGGAAGCCGATCTGGCCAAAATGCAGGGCGACCTGAAAACCATCAGTCAGACCCGCATGGATAAGGCCAAACAGGAGTACACCGAGGTGGACAAGAAAGTCCGCGCCATCGGAGCCAAACTGACCAAGGCCGTCGACAAATTGCAGGAAGTCCAGACCTACTTCACCACGGAGCTGAACGCCGCTTCCATTCAGGCCGCCAGCAAGGTAACTGATGCCGCCAAAAAATCGGCGGAGGAGGTCACCCAGGCCTTGCAGGAGATGAAAGCCGACTATACCAAGCTCAAGACGGACACCTCGGAAACCAAGTCGAAGGAATAAGAGGCTTTTAGGAGATTAGTTTTTAGTGATGGAGGAAGATTCAAACCCCTCAACGACCCTCCATCACTAACGCCTAAATAGCTAAAGAGCTCACTAACAGCCTTTAGTCTGTAGCCTACAGACTCTCCACAACTTCATCTTAATCTTACACTGAATCTAAAGTTACGGAATCCACCGCAACCGGTAGAACCGGGAGGCTCCGGCCGCAGGATCCTCCACCACGAGCCTGCCATCGGATTGAGAGGTCACACTGCTCTGGATCACCGTCCAGGTGGTCAGATCACTGCTGGCAATCACCTCGAAGGACATTCCCGGCATGACTCCAAACGTCACCACCTTGCCTCCTCCAACCCGGTCCTGGACTCTCTCCACCTTCACGCTGACGGTATAGTCCGGCGTGACGAGCGATAGGGTCACCGTGGCCGTGGCTGTTTTGGTTCCGTTGGAAACCACGTAGGTAAAAGTGTCCACGGCCGGCGAGGAAATACCGGTCGGAGGTTGATAGATCACCCATGATCCTTTCGTGCGGACAACCCCTCCCAAGGAACTGCTGGTTGCCACTTGGGTGATGGTTAGCGACCGTGTGTCGGCTGAATTCGCGGAAGGCCGATCATTGGACAGCAGCTGGGCAAAGGAAAACTTGGTGGTCATTTCCGGTCTTGGGGAAGCCGTGAAGGAATCTGCACCCGCCACCGGCAAATCCGTGTCCAAAACCTGCAAGCTCCGGTCGACATGGGAGGCTGGTTCATAGTTTTCGTTCCCCGCCTGCTGGGCGGTAACCGTCACCGATCCAGGCCCCACGATGTTCAGGGTGTTGCCAGTCACCGTGGCCACCGAGGAAGACGAACTCACGAACGTGACCGGCAGGCCTGAGGCGGAAGTTGCCAAGAGGCTAAGGCTTCCAACACTGCTCAGCACGGAATTGGTCAGGGCAAAACTGATGGATTGAGATGCCTTGGTGATATCCACCGTCACTCCGGTCGGTTGGGCCAACTCATAGTTGCGGGCATCGACACCACTGATCGCGTATCCTGCGACCGTCACCGGCTTGTTGGTTCCAGCCGTGGCCGTGGTCACGTTACCTACCGGACTTCCACCCAGATTGACCATGTCTCCGCTGACCAAGCCAACCAAAGAACCGCCGCTCACGACCACGTTGGTCGTGCCATCATAGGTCCGGCTGGTTGCGGACGCTCCCGCAACCGTCAACCCCTTCGCCGTGATGGAGAAGTCCAGTGTCTGCAAGCCGCTGTAATTGCCATCACTGGTGGTTGCACTCACCGTATAATCACCCACTTGGCTGGGTGCGGCCGCGTTGCTGTAGGTTGTTCCATTTCTCCCAGTGTAATTCAGCACCAGGCTGCTGGGACCCGTGGCGCTGGCAGTAAAGACCTTGGCCGAGCGGTCGTAAACCAGGTTTGCCGGAGAGGTGAAAGTCACCGTGGGCAAACTGGCCGCAGTGATATCAGCTTTCAGGTCTGTGGGATAACTTAACTGATAGTTGCCCGATTTCGGGCCTGACAGGGTACCGCCGGACACGGTAATGGGCTTGTTGGGTCCGGCATTGGCATCCGCAAACTCGAAGGTCAGGGATCCGGTCAAGGCCACATCGAGTGATCCATCCCCGGCTACCCGGCCACTCAACCCGGCCAAACCGGTCACATCTGCCGCACGGGTTCCATCATACACTTTGTTTTTCCCGCTTACCCCCGTCACTGTCACACTCGCCCTGTTCACCGTCACACTCACGCTCGTTGTTGCCGTGTTGTAATTGGCCGCATCTGCCGGCGTGAATGTCACTCCTTGGCTCGCCGTGCCCGCATTCGGGGCCGTCGAGGGACTCGTGAACCCAAAGCTTCCCAACGTACTCACCGTTCCCCCACTCAACACGCTGGCCGCCAGTGTTTGTCCATAGCTGATCGCACTGGCTGTAGGAGCCACGCTAATGATTGGCGTTGCCTTGGCGATCACCAGATTGTTGGTTGTGCTGCCGGTGTAGTTGGCATCCGTCACGCTCGCTATCACCGTATAACTTCCTGCGTTGGTCGGGGGATTCGTCGACCCGTCGTACGTCACGCTCGTCCCCAGGGCGCTCGGCGTGGTCAACACCGTCACGCTCTTGGCCGAGCCGTCATACGTCTGACTTAACCCACTCAAACTGACGGAAGCTGAAGCTGGATTCACCGCCACACTCACACTCACCGTTACCGGATTGTAGTTGGCCGTATCCGAGGGCGTGAACGTCACCTCTTGGCTATCCGTCCCTGCATTGGGTGTCGTTGACGGCGTGGTGAACGCAAAGCTTCCCGCCGTACTCACCGTTCCCCCACTCAACACGCTGGCCGCCAGTGTTTGCCCATAGGTGATGCCACTGGCCGTCGGCACCGCACTGATGGTCGGCGTGGCCTTGATCACTGTCAGGGAGGCAATACTGCTTGTCACCGAGCCATAGGGGTTGGAGACCGCCACGCGGTAGCTCCCCGCCCGGTCCACTTTCAAACCGGAAAGATTCAGGATGTTATTGGTTTCCCCGGATAGCTCGATCCCGTCCTTGGTCCACTGGTAAGTCACCCCCACGGCGTCACCCGACGGGTTGGCGGCGCTCACGGAGAAAGTCACGCTTCCATCCACCGTTCCGTTGGTGGAAAGCGGCGCCTGACTGATCGCGGGAATGGGTTCCGCGATGAAGGTCAGCTGGATCGACCCATTGCTACCCACGGGGCTGCCACCCTGAATGCTGCTGGAGGAAACCACATTGGTGTTCACCCAGCTGGTTCCCCCCCCGCCGTTGAAACCCACACCTCCGCCGAGACCTCCGTAATAACCGCCTCCTCCTCCGCCCCCGTCCCCATTACTTCCGTTGAGGAAGGTTCCGTTGTTGGGTCCATTCCCTGCATCGTTGCCGCCAAAACCGTCCCGACTGTTGCCACCGCTTCCGCCCCCCGCAATGGCCACCAGATTGGTCCAATCCGTGTTATTCACGAAAACATCCGTCGCCCCACCGCCGCCCCCGCCACGGTTGAAGGGATCGCTTCCCCCTCCATTCCAACCGCCGAGATTTCCGCTGCCACCTCCGCCCACACCAAGTTTCAAGGTATCCCCACCCTTCACGGCCAAGGTGCCGCTGACGGTTCCACCCTGCCCCCCGAAGACGAAATAACCGTTGTTGAAGTTCGCCCCGTCGGCCCCCTGCAGAACGAAGGAAACCCGGGAAACTCCTGCCGGAACCGTGAAGGTTTGGAAATTCCCGGTGAAACCAAAACTTTCCGTCTTTTTGTAGGAGAACCGATTGTTGGGGTTCGTGCTGTTTGCCAGCTCGATGCTGTCATTCACGCCATCCCCGTCGCTGTCACTGTTGGCGGGATCCGTTCCGGCAGCCAGCTCGGCGGAATCCGCCAACCCGTCGCCATCCAAATCCCCATCCGTAACCGTCAGAGTACCGGTCAGGTAGGAGAAAGTGTAATTGTTGTCCGATCCGCCCGAGACCGTGATGTCGTACGATCCAGGCGCACTGGTGAGCGTGGCCACCGAACTGGCGCTCGGGGCCACATCCAAAACCAAGGCGGTGTCGGGCGTCTGGAAGCCGGAGTACGTCAGAACAAACGCCGGGTTGGCGGATCCATAGGCCCGATTGGTGCTCACAGGAGAGACGGCCAAGGTGGCTTTGCTAACCACCAAGCTCACGCTCGTCGTCACCGTCTCATAGTTGGTCACATCCGTGGGCGTGAACGTCACCCCTTGGCCCGCCGTGCCCGCATTCGGGACCGTCAAGGGAGATGTGAACGCAAAGGTCCCCGCCACACTCCCCGTACCCCCCGTCAGCGTACTCTCTGCCAGGGTCTGCCCATACGTGATCGCACTCGCGGTCGGGGCGGCGCTGATTACCGGCGTTGCCTTCCGAATGACAAAAGGAAGGTTGGTGCTCACCATCCCATAGCTGTTGCTGGCGTAGATCGTCGCCGTGCCAGCGCCCGCCGCCCGGGGCGTTCCCGTGATGATGCCGTCGCCAGAACCGATATTCAGCCCAGAGGGAAGATTCGAGGCGGTGAAGACGATTGGAGGATGACCGCTGAACAGAACCGGATACCCGACGGAGAGTGCCTCATCCACCTTCCCGCTCAGGCTTCCGGACAGGGACAACTCGGGGACGGTCTGGACCTGCACATAGATATCATCCAAGGAGAGATCGGCACCCGCGGTACCAACGGAATTCAGGGTCTCCCCAAAGAAACCCACGCGGAACGCATCACTCTCCCTCAGCCCCCAAGCCGTCCCCATGGGTCCGTTGGTGGCCAAGGAATGAACTCCGTTGGTTTGCCAGGGAGCATTCGTCCCATCCCTGTACAGGCAGGTCACCTGTCGGGTCTGATGGTCGTACCGCATCGCCAAACGCAGCGAGGCAGCGGACGAGCTTTGGGTGGCCAGGATGGTGGACACCCCGCTCTGGGCGGCCCAATAGGACCGGACCGTCTTGGCTCCATTGTTGGCAAAATAGTGGAAGGCGAGCTGGTCGCTCGGATAGTAGTGTCCGCCCTGATAGAGGTCGCGAACGATATTGAAACCCATGCTGTGATAGGTGACTGAACTGGGAACGTTCACCGTGGCCTCGACCGTCCAGGAATTGGTCAAAGGCAAAGTAAGGTTGGGCGCAGCCACGGCCACCGAAGATCGTGGGGCGGCAAAAGTCAGTCTTCCGTTGGTGTTGGACAAAAAGGAATCGGAGGTAAGGCTCAGGGCAAAATCTGTGGTGGCCCAGTTGTAGTTGAAGGTTGCGAATGGGCTTAGCCCGGGAAGGCTAAAATCCTCCAGGAACGGCAGCGCCGCCGGGGGTGCCAATACGGTCAGAATCTGGTTCGTTCCGGAAGCGGACCCATAATTTGCATCCCCTGCCGTCGAGGCGGACAATCGGGCCACGCCCGCTCCGACGATGCTGACCCCGTTGGTTCCGCCTACAGCCACGTTGGTGTTGTCGCTCAGATAAACAATGTCTCCTCTGAGGGCGGTAGCTCCCGGCTGAAACTGATAGGGCTGGTTGGAAACCACCGTGACCGGGCGGTTGGTGAAGGTCAGGGTTTGGGTTGCGGGGATTAGGCTGATCGTGGTGCTGGACCACTCGCTGGCGGGAAGGTTGGCCGTGGGGCTAGTGGAAGCAGCATACCGCGCCCGGACGGTAACGACTCCGGTTCCGCTCTTGGCCTCGAGTTCGTTGCCGACAATTTTTGCCAGACTGGTTTCCTGCGTGCCCGCGTTGTTCTCCAGAATTTCATATTCCAGACCGCTTCCGACCATCGGAGCGGTGCCAGCCGCGGAAACGTCCAGAAACTGCATAAACCAGCTGTCCAACTTGACCTCAGCGCCCGTGGACAAGTCCGCCACCACCAAACTCCAGGTTCCATTCCAGTTGTTGCCGGTTCCACCCAAACCGCTCAGGGGACCGGACATTCCGCTGAGTCCCGGGGCCAGGGAGGTTGGCTTCCAGGTGCCGGTCAGCAATGTTCCCTCCGCCGCGTTGGCACCCCAAATACCGTTGACCGCTCCGTCTGAGAAAATCACATTCAACCCGTCGGCGAGCGACCCCGGATTCAGGGGGTCTAGGCTGTCATACCCGATGCGGTTGACGAGGACTCGGGTCTGATCGACGATCGTGTTGCCGGAACCATCCCACAGCTCATGCCGCAGATAGGCGGTAAGGTCTCCCAGTACCGCGGCAGTCGTGGAAACTCCCGTGGGCACGATCTTGACGCCCAACTGGAAATTGTAGTTGGAGGCCGTCAATCCGTCGACCGTCGTCGAATCGATCAGACCCGCCGCATTACCATCCGGAATGGTCGACCCCACGCTGCGGAAAATCTTCGTCGCCTGAACCATCCCGGGGAGAACGATTCGGCTTCCATAAGTCAGCGTTGCCGGCAAGTCCATGATGGGTGCCGCTGGAGCCACCGCTCCAACCCCAGCACCATTCCCGGAACTCATCGCCATCATTTGCAATCCGGCAATGGTTGTATTGCTCCATGACGCGCTATAAGCGGACGGATAGTAGCCTACGGCATTGGTCGCCACCCCAGAGAAGCTTTGGGTGCCAACAGCCGGAGGAGAGCTCTGTAGAAAATTCACCGTGCCCAACTTGGAGGAATTCTTAAACGCATTTGCGCTGATATTTGTCACTCCGGTGCCGATAGTCAGGTTGGTGAGGCTGGTGGAAAAAAAGAACGCGTTCGTCCCAATACTCGTCACGTTGTTGGGGATAATGACACTGGGCAGATTGGTGCAGGCCTGGAACGTGCCCGACGCAATGTTGGTGACGCCACTACCGATCGTGAGGTTGGTCAGACCGGAGCATCCCAAGAAGGCAGAAGCTCCCATACTGGTCACGTTGTCGGGGATGGTGAGGCTGGTCAGCCCTCGGCCATTTTGAAACGCACTCGGCCCAATATCGGACACTCCGCTACCGAGGGTGAGGCTGGCGAGGTTGACGCAACCGGAGAAAGCAGAAGTCCCAATCGTGGTCACGGCGCTGGGAAGGGTGAGGTGGGTCAGTCCGCTGCAATTGAAGAAAGCCTTCTCCCCGATAATGGTCACACCCGTTCCGAGGATGAGATTGGTCAGCCCAGAGCAACCATCGAACGTGTTGTTCTGAATGACGGCCAGGTTGTTGGGGATCGTGAGGCTGAGCAAGCTGACGCAACCGGAGAACGCAAAAGGTCCAATATTGGTCACGCCGGTTCCGAGGGTGAGGTTGGTTAAGTTCCAGCAATCTTTGAACGCGCTGCCCCCGATACTGGTCACGCTGTCAGGGATGGTGAGGCCGGTCATCGTGGCGCAATTCAAGAATGCCCCACCCGCAATACCGGTCACCGGCTTTCCTTGGATCGTGCCGGGTATCACGACATTCCCACCCGTTCCCGTGTATCCCGTGATCGTGATCTCACCGTTACTTTCCTGATACGAGAAGGCCAAGCTGGCTGTCACCGTGACCGAGGCCGTGGCGGAGACCGCATCATAGTTGGTGGAGTCAGTAGGCGTGAATGTCACTGCCTGATCATTGGTTCCCGTGGAGGGAGTGTGGCTGGGGTCCTGAAAAGCCCAGGTGCCGGCCACATCGACGCCGGCTGAATTTTTGGCCGTGCCGGTAATGGTCGAAGCGGAAAGGGTCTGGCCCTGCGTAATTGATGTGGCCGTGATGCCGCTAAGGAAAGGCGTGGCTTTGGTGATTTTCAACAGTCCGCTCTTGGCCCCGGTGTAGTTAGCCGCACTGACCGTGACCATGACCGAGTAATCCCCCGCCTGGGTAGGCACCGTGCTGCTCCCGTTGTATTGCACGTTAACAGCTAGGCTGGTGGGCGTGGTATCGACCATAACTGCTTTCGGCAACCCGTCATACGTTTGGGTGAGCGAGGCCAGGACAACTGCGGCCGAAGCTTTATTGATGGTGAAGGCCGTCGGAGAGGAGGAGGCCTGGTTGTAGTTCGCGTCCTCCGCCACGGTGGCTATGACCGTGTAGTTTCCCGCATTGGTGGGAGGGACGTTGGTTGGGCCGTAAGGAACTCCGCTAAATGCGCTGCCCCCGTACTGCAGAGTAACAGCTCCCGTGGAACCACCTTTATTCACATCGTTGGTTCCGGGCCCCTGGCCAGATCCGTTGTAAGTGAGGGAAGTTCCGCTGTTGACTGTCACCGTGGGCGTGCTCTTGGAAACCGAGGCTGCCCCGGCGACCGAACGGAAGGCGACCTCCCGGATCTCAATCCGGTTCGAATGCACATCCAAAATTTTCAGATCCACACGTTTCACCCCAAGGATTGGGCTGGAGAAGTTGAACTCCTGAGCCGTGGCTACCCAATTCGCCGCGTTCAGCCCATCCTTCTGCAAAATGACTCCGCCGGCGGAGTTGTAAAAGGCCAGGCTAAATGGAGCGATACCGTCCCCCGAACTGTTGATCCCGTTAGCCAAAAGGAAGCTCGTCAAATCATAGGGCTGATCAAAAGTCAGGGTGATGGTCCCAATGCTGTAATTCGGTCCGAAACCGCCCGTGCCGTCACTGTTCAGGTCGAGTCCGTCCACGATCTGGTTGATCGCCCCGATTCCCCCATTGAGGGGAATGGTGGTGGTGGCGGTGATTTTGGCGGATCCTGAAATTAGATTCTCCGAAAAAGGAGTGATGGAAATATTGTCGATGGCGCCGACAAAGTGATCGCTGATGGCGCTAAAAGAGGCATCTTCCACCTTCAACCGAACCGGTCCGCTGCCTGTTCCCACGTAGTTGAAGGATTTACGCGTGAAACTTTGGATCCCTGTCCAAGCCCCGGGAGCTATTTCAGCTTGAGCTACCCAATCGCCTCCCCCATCCACCACCCTCAACGCCAGCGTATCGCTTGCCTGGGTGGCCGAGGATGCCAAGTGGCCCACGGTGGCCCCAAGGTCGAACGAAACCCGGTAAGCCACCCCCGATTCGTTGGCATTGATGCCGCTGGTCAACGTGATGGAATTGTCCTTTTGAATCATCACCGCCCAGTTGGCCGAGGTGGTGCCGTAGTTCACCATCCACACGGCATCAAGTCCCTGCTTGTCCCATCCGGCGGGCGACGCCCCGGAAACAATCGGCAGGCCGGTCTGATACTGGATGTCGTTGGGCAGACTCAGGATGTCATCAAAGCTGGCCGCCAACAAAGGTCCTCCCGTGGCTGAGGCGGACGTTACGGCAAGGGAGACCGTGCCGTTGGCGGAACTGTAGTTGCCCGAATCGTTTGGAAGGAAAGTCACTCCATAGGAGTTGGTGCCTGCCGGCGGAATGGTGCTGGAATTTTGGTACTCCCACATGCCAAACACCTCCACGCCGGTCGCATTCTTTGCCGTGCCCTCAATCACGGAGGTGGAAAGCGCTTGCCCGAACGGAATTGAGGTGGCGGTGATGCCGCTTAGCACCAAGGTTCCCTTGGAAATGGTGAAAGCTGCGGGAGAGGAGGAGGCTGAATTGTAGTTCGGGTCTGCCGCGACGGTGGCCACCACGGTGTAGGTTCCGGCATCGGTCGGGGGTGTGCTGCTGGGCCCATAAACCGCGCCACCAAACGCATTCCCCGAGTACTGGAGTGTCACGGTTCCGGTGGAACCGCCTTTGTTTACGTCACTGACTCCCGGACCCTGATACGATCCGTTGTAAGTGTAGCTTCCCACGGCAACCGTCACCGTGGGATTCGCCTTAGCCGCGGTGGTTACGACAACCCGGTTGGTGATGGTGCTGATCGAATAGGTGCCCAGATCTGCCGGCACAAAGGTTCCCACCACGGCGTTCGTGCCGACCGAAAGACTGGCTCCCGCAGCGGGAGAATAGGTCCAAGTACCCGGAAGAATCGGACCCGTGGATGCCGAGCGGGCCGAGGCGGTCAATTCATTGGTGGAAAGCACCGCGGGAGCAACAAGGTTGATCGGATTTGGGGACCAGGAAAGGAAGGGAGTGGTGAACACGGATGGGGATGTGATCGTG
>CAZURF010000025.1:17699-19136 GCA_964623555.1 uncultured Akkermansia sp.
ATTCAATGTCCCCTTGAAAATCGTGCTGGTGTCCGTATTGATCAGCGAGGTTCCCTCCATGGGGGCATAAAACACCAGGGATGTGTTGCCCACGTTGTTCGCCTCTACCGTGGTCAAAGGCGCTCCCATATCCTGCAGAATCTGGGCGGGGGTGCGGACCGACCGATACACCCTCACATCATCCATGGCACCCCTGAATCGGTTGGTGTTACTGTCGTTGTTCAAGGCGTCCTGTGTGGCGGCGAATCCCAGGGAGTTGTTGATCGTCCAGTTGGTGAGGCCGAAAGCGTTCGAGCTGGCGACCCCACCCTGCCCATTCAGATAAATTTGCAGCGTGCTGTTGGTGGCATCCCTCACCACCGCCACATGATACCAGTTGCTGGCGAGGACGGTTTTGGCGGGGGTCTGAACAAATTTACTGATCCCAGAGGGATCTTTTTGCCCAAAGGACAAAGACCCGTCAGGCAACAGATCCAAGTCCACATTGGCCGTGCCTGCTCCCGAGTTGATTCCTTGCCGGATCAGCTGGACATTTTCCGTGCCGGAGGAACCACCCACCCGGTCCGGCCGCATCCAGAAGGTGATCGTGTAGCTGTTGCTGGTGGGGCTGGCACTCGATGCAGGCTGGAAGTTGTCCAAATTCCCGGTCGCATTGAGCGAAACGTATTTTCCGAAGCCCGTCATGTTGGGCGCGGAAACCGCCGGCGACCATTCGCCCTTCACCGGTCCGTTGGTCGAAGCAAAGACGGAGCGCACCCGATAATAACGAATCTGGTTGGTCAGACCCGTGATGGCCAGATTGGTCGCCGTTCCTCCGGAGACCGGTCGGTCCCCTCCGACCAGTCCCGAGGTGAAGGTTGGCTCGGTCGAGGCCTGCACCTCGTAGCCCGCCGCCCCGGAGACCACACCCCACGTGGCCACGAATCCCGTGGAAGAAGCCTGCTGGGTCACTAAATTGCCGGGGACCTGCGAAACGGTTGGACTCATACCCAACGTGTTCACCTCCACCCCGTCGCTAATGCCGTCCCCGTCGGTGTCCGGATTATTGGGATCCGTTCCGGTATTCGTGGCTGAGACGTAGATTCCGGTGCCGGTTTCCACTGTATCGCTTAACCCGTCGCCGTCGGAGTCGGCCAAGAGCGGATTGGTGCCGGTGTCCTCCTGAAATACTTGGACGGAAAAAGCGGAGGCTTCGGAAGCCGCCGACTTTGTTCCCGCGGAAAAATCCACGACAAAACTGACGGGGTTTGCCGCCGGAACCTGAAGGGCCCATGCGGTCACCGAGTTGGCATAATCCCCGCTGCCCGAATCCTGACCAGCCGGAGGCACGTTATAGTAGGCAGGGAGAAGTTGCCCCGACGCAAAGGTGGTGCCGTGCGAAGTTGCCAGGTTGTTACTGGGATTCAAAACCGTGCCGGTTCCCATAAACCCAGAAGC
>CAZURF010000026.1:0-17822 GCA_964623555.1 uncultured Akkermansia sp.
CCGTCCAGCCGTAGGAACCACTCGTAGGGTCCAACGTGTTGGCCGTGGCCAGACCGATGACCGAGCGCTGACTGCCAATGGTGGAGTGACTGTAGTACATCCGATACTGGGTTCCGTATTTGGTGATTTGGGGCGCCCAAATCTCGTTACTGGCTTGAGCCGGATCCACCGGAATTGGAGACCAAGTTGGGGCGTCGTTATTTGGAAATACCCGCGGCAGGGCAACCCAATTCACCAGATTGGTGCTGCGAACCCCCGGAATCCCCGCCCCACTCCCATACATGTAGAACCAGCTTCCTTCCTTGATGATGGTGGGATCGCCCATGTTTTGCAAAACGGTCGGAGGGCGCGCGGCCGCGGGATTTCCCCAATTAATTTCCGCCGCCAGAACCTTGCCTTGCCAAAAAGCCCAAGCGGAGACCCAAAAAACAACCAACCGGGCAAGCCACTGGTGTGGATTTACTTGCATGACATTAGTTTAAATCGGGTTTCGCCCTTCGCTAGACCTTGATTTGGACATGCCCAAGGCAAGTTTTGCCATGCACCGTGGAGGCACCTCGCCAGAGGAACCGAAGGGTCTGCTCTTACTGTTTCCAGAGTCCCCACGACGGGTCGGCCCCAGGGGCGGTGCGATCCCAGGTTTCCGACCACTTAAGACGCTCCACATGTCCGTCCGCAAAAAGGTAGTTCGCAGCGCCGGAATGGCGGGTGGTGGCGACATTGTTGGAGTTACTTTTGCTGACTTTTCCCACATCCACAGCATCGGTCAACCTGACATGGTGATAGCCTTTCCAAACTCCGTCCACGACCAAAATCAATTTGGAAGGGCTACTAAGGGCCACCATTTTGACGCCACGCTCCTGCCCCACCTCCTGCATCGAAGCGTTGAACCGATAGGAGTTCGGAATCGCACCTACCCCGACAAGGTAGTTGGAAAAAACATTTCCTTTGGTTTTGTCGGCAGGACAGCGGCAAAGCGAAGCGGTTTTTTCAGTATACACTCGTTTCCCATCAGCGCCGACACTCCCCATTTCCAGATAGTCAAGAACCACCCGATCCCAACCAGCCCAATCGGCAGCCGGATAACCACCGCTCAGGTCGTTTTCGGTGGGAAAATTAGGACCTTGGTTAAACCAGGATTTCAGAAGATACCCGTTGTTTTCGGAGGCAAATCGCTGCACAGCGATCCCCATCTGTTTGAGATTGTTGGCACATCCCGCCGCTTTGCTCGCATCCAGGCCGCGATTCACCGCCGGGATTCCGAGGCCCGCCAAAAGCCCGATGACCGCAATCACCACGAGGAGCTCAGTCAATGTGAATCCAAAAGAAACTGGTCTGTTAGGAGTCATCGGGATCATTACCTGTAGGCGATTGTCTTTTTTTTCTCCATGCCCTTTTTTTCCGTCTTTATGTCGTTTTTATCGTTTTTGCGAAAATGGCTGGGGCTGAAGCCCACCACGCGTTTGAAGGCCCGCGAGAAGGAAAAAGGGTCGCCGTATCCGGTCCGCGCCGCAACCTCCTGCAATTTTAACTCTTGGGTGAGCAGCAATTCCGCGGCATGCCGGATCCGGATCTCCTGGACCATCTGCGCCGGCGTTTTTTGAAAGCGGGCCCGGGTTTCCCGGTATAGTTGCGGGGTCGAAAGGCCTGTCTCCTTTGCCAACTTGGAAACGGACCACGCTTCTGTCAGGTTCTCCCCGACTCGGTCCATCACATGGAGCAATCGGGAACGAACCCCCTCCCGATCTTGGTTTAACCCCAGCGAGCCGACGGCTCGTTGAATTTGCAGCTCCAGGAGTTGGGCGAGCCGGAGTAGTGCCACCCGGCGGTCACAGGAAACCCCACGGGACTCTTGAAGAAATTGCCGGGCCGTCTGAATCCAGGACATCGCGGGATAGGAGGAACAGACAGCCAGGCGGTCGGCCGGCGGGGTGCCCAGGCGTTCCTTGGAGATGTGAAACCAGAGAAAATCCGCCGATTTCTCAACCCGGTAAAATCCGCGGAATCCGGCGGGAAGACAAAAACAGCATCCCGCTCCCACGCGCCGGGTTTGCCCCTGCTGGCATGAAATTTCCAGAAACCCATGCTGCACCAGTCCCAGGAGGTGAAAGGGGGCAGGCCGCCTTTCCACAAAGTAACCACGGGAGGTGCGGGTAAATCCGGCCAAATGAATCCCCACATGGTTCAGTTCACTCATCCCGACCTCGCGGTGATGCAGAAACTCCTCACGGGTATGCCGAGGGAGACTGATGTTTTCCAGCATGGATGCGCCGTGCGGGGAGCGGATGGTCGCCAAGTTGGGCCCTCGTCCATAGAGGTATGAGAGATGGCTCCGAAACCGCTCGGGGTGAAAACCCTCCAGATAAGCCCTGACGGGAGCGGTCAGTCCAGAGTTTCCCCAAGCTCCTTTCCCCAAAACAATGACCCCTGGGGCACGCTCCAAAATCCCCTGCTCATTTTTTATTGCGTGATCCGCAACCATGATGATCGCATTTTCCCGTCTACCCCGCTCCGCGACCTGTTCGAACGAGGCTTTAGAATCACTCTCTGCTTCGATTCCCATTTGCCGCAGGCTGCCGAGAACTCCGGCGGGCAGATTGGGGGCAAGAAGAATTTCCACTCTTAGCGCCCCATCCCCGGCCCCCAGCCAATCCGTCCTGCGTCCCAGCCGATCATGGTTGAGGTCTTCGGAACCAGTTCGAGGGGGAAATGTCTCGGGTTCGCTCGGCGGTCGAATTCACCATCAAACGGACGCGGTAGGCGTAGGTGTCGGCCGGTGCGGAGAGCTGCGCCAGTTCGATGGGCTGATGGTTCCGGTCGTAGGTCAAACGCTGAACGCAGACCACCGTGAGGCAATCCCCTCCGAAAACGGATTTTTCGGACGACAGGCTGGGGCGGGAGCGCACTTCCTCATCGGCGTAAGAGGGATGAAAATGAAACCGCCGCAAAAGAACGGAGTAGAGCGACTGGTCGTCCAGCCCGTCGCGTTCGAGCCCGGGGACCCGGTCCGCCGGTAGATGGTTCACCATCAAGCAGGCGGCTTCCCCATCCAGGGTGCGGAGTCGATTCAGGGTGACAACCTTGGCTCCCGCGCGTAGCCCGAGCAGGCGCCGAACCCTGCCACTTCCCGCCACAGTGCGAATTTTTGTCCAAGCGGTTTGGGGTCGTCCACCGATGCCCATCATGGAGTCCGTCCAACTCGACACCCCGGTGTGCGCGTCCACCACGGTGGGACGCCGAATCACCGTGCCCCGGCCGCGGGTCGCTTGCACCAAACCCAGCCGACCGAGCTCCATCATGGCGCGGCGAATCGTGATCATGCTGGCACCGAAACGCACAGCCAAATCCCGCTGGGGAGGCACCAAGTCTCCCGGGCGGCGCCTCCGAAACTCCGCCTCAAGTTCCGACATGATCGCGGCGTACCGAGGAGCGGAAGGTGCGGGAAGGGGTTGCATCTTGACCTTAAATGTATACATTATCAAAAAGTATAAACAATGCAAAATTTTTTTCCTCCGACGCCTGCCACGCCGCGAACGCCCGCCTGGTTCGGTCAGACTTTGGCCGTTTGCCCGGTCATGGCCATTGTGCGGATTTCCGCGCCCGCGGATCTGGTCACTGCCGTGGAGAGTCTAGCCGCCGGAGGCATCCGCTTGGTGGAAATTACCCTGCCCTCCCCCGGCTGCCTTGAGGCCGTGACAAAGTTGCGGCATCGGCAGGCTGGAGGACCCCTTCGGATCGGGGTGGGTACGGTCCTGAATTCCGAAGAGGCAAAAAGAGCGGTCGGGGCCGGCGCGGAATTTCTGGTCACCCCGATTTTGGATGAAAGGACAATCCAGGAGTCGGTTCGGCAGGGTGTTCCGATTTTGCCTGGAGTTTTCTCCCCAACCGAGGCGTGGCGGGCCTGGTCATGCGGATCCGATTTCGTGAAATTATTCCCGGCGGACTCCTTGAATCCGGAAGCAGTGCGGGCTTGGCGTGCCCCACTGCCCATGCTCCAGGTCGTCGCCGTAGGAGGCGTGACACGGGAGAACGTGGGCACTTGGCTGAGAGCCGGAGCCGCGGGCGTCGCGGTGGGGTCGGGGCTGGCCCCACAGGCCATGATCGAAAAAACCGATCAAGCCGGTCTCACCCGGGAAGCGCGGGCCTGGGTCGAGGCCGTGCGGCCCGGGAATTAAAAGCAGGAAAATCGGTACTGCGTTTTCTGTCGGTAAATTTCACCAGGGTAAAGAAGCGGGCTACCGAACCCCGTCGGCCCGTCTGGCATGGGGTACCGCTGACACTCCAGGCATAGCCCCGCATGTCGGGGATAGGGGCGACCTGATTTTCCGGTAAGCCCCCCATCAAGGAACGACCCTGAGTAGAATTGGAGCGCTGGCTCGTCCGACCAAACTTCCAAGCAACGTCCGGCGGACGGCTCCGTCAGGCGTGCCACCCGGCGAAGCTCTGTGGATGCCCCCAAACCGTAGAGGTTCCCGTGCTGGTGCAGCAAATCGGGCAGAATGTCCCCCAAGCGACGGCTGGATCGTAAATCATCGGGACGACCCTGGACTGCCTCCGACTTTCCCAGAAGCGTCAGATCGCCATCGGTGGGCACCATAAAGTTGGCGTCGATTTGCAGGTGATGGTTCTCGATCGTCCCCCGCCCCTCCCCCGCAAGGTTGAAGTAGGCGTGCTGGGTGAGGTTGACGAGTGTGGCCCGATCGGTCCTGGCCTCATACTCAATTTCCCAGACAGAGGGCGGGAGCAACCGATAGACCGCCTGCACCTGCAAATTTCCCGGATAACCCTCATCGCCGTCCGGGCTGGCACAACGAAGGCGCAAAGCCGGGGACGCACCACAGGAATCCTCATCAATTTCCCAGACTTTTTTATCAAATCCCGATTGTCCCCCGTGAAGATGGTTGGGTCCGTTGTTGAGGGCGAGGGAATAACGCCGGCTGGCCAGCTCAAAGGTTCCCGCGGTGATTCGGCCCGCGACCCTACCCGTGAGGCATCCAAAATACGGATGGCCGGCGAGGTAGGGCTCCATGCGTCCAAAACCCAAAGTCACATCCTGCATCTGACCGTTCCGGTCGGGAACCAGAAGCCGTGAGACGATTCCTCCATACGAAAGGACCTCCAACTCGATGCCTTGGATCGACAACGTATGAGCGCGCACCTCGCAACCAACCGGCAACCGGCCGAAAGAATGGGATCGGACCATGGCCTATGTTTTGGGGGAAAGAACTTTGGGATGTCAACGGAGCACATGAAAAACGGTAAAAAAAATAAGACATGGGGAATTTTTTTTTGTCATTCCCAAATTCCGGAGTCGAGACCAAGCTGAAATCATGAATTTATTTTTTTCTCATCGTCGCCCGCTTTTCTGCATCGCCGGGGTTGGGCTGGGAAGCATCATCCTCCTCTCTTCCCTTCAGGCTGAGACGATGGCTTGGTGGCGCTTCGACAACGATGGCTTCACCCAGGGGGCGTGTGCGCAACCCAAGGTAGATGCCTACCAGGACAGTTCCCCACATGGCAACGCGCTGCGCCGCAATGATGTCGCGCACCCCCCGGAGTACTCTTCCGATGTGCCAGGTCCGAAGGTGGGGCCCGCGGGGGATCGGAATACTCTCGGCCTGAAGTTCCCGGCTAAGATGGAGTCCTGTGAGTTGTTCACGGATGCCGGAAAGCCGATCAATTCCGTTGGATTGTCCGAGGTAACTCTGGAAGGCGCCTTCAAAGTGCAGGGCAGTGAGTATTTTCGGGGGATTCTTTGCAAGGACGGCCAACCCAGCCCCGCCTCCCCTTTTCCCCTTTTTCAGGTGGCCATGGTCCGTGCCGATCCGGATCCGGTCAACATTGGCGAACATCTGGTGGTGCAATGGACGGACGGAAGTGGCACGCCACGCATGCTGAAAACGATCGCCCCGCTGGCCGTGGGCCGGTGGTACGCCTTTGCCGTGGTCATGACCAAAACCACCGCCACTCTTCTCATCAAACACGACCTCACGAAGGACTATCAGATCGAAAGCACGGTTCCGGTGGACAAGGGTGGCATGATGGATGCAAATGGGCGGTGGGCGGTGGGACGTGGCTTCTTTAACGGGGTGCCGGATTGCCCGTTCTACGGTGAATTGGACGAAATTCGGATTTCAAACGAAGCCCTACCCAAGGAAAAGCTTCTTTTCCCCAAATCCTGACCGGGCACGGCTCCCAACCTCCCATGCGCCAAGCTATTCGGCTGAGATTTTTCCATTGTTTATACTTTTTGATAATGTATACATTTTAGCGTCCAAAGATCATGAATCCCTTGCCCATTCTTTTCCTGCTCCCGCCATGTTGACGTTCCCGGATCAGTTGGAACGGATCGGCCGTTCTCTTCGCGCTCAGGAGGCGGCCTTGCAGGCGGTCGCCTCCTGCTACGCCCAAGCCATCGGTTCTGGCGGTTTGGTGCACCTTTACGCCAACGGTCATTCCCTGATGACGGTCTGCGAGACCGTGGTGCGGATGGGGGCCCTGACCGGGTTTCGCGGAATCCTCGCAGATGGATTAACCCGCTTTGCCGACGTGATCGGATCGAACGGCATCCGAGTCAACCAACATTTCGAAAAATACGAAAGCATCGGGGACAAGCTGTTGGATGAAATCGATTTCGGTCCGCACGACGTTTTGACGGTCATTTCAGCCACGGGACAAACCCAGGCGGCGGTGGACACGGCCTTGGCCTTCAATCGGCGTTATCCTGAACTTCCCCTGGTGGCGATTGCCTGCCGGGAACAGGCCGCCACGGCACCTGCCAAACACTCCTCCGGTAAAACCCTTTTCCACGTCGTTCAGGAGGCCAAACACGGTCATTTTCTGGACAATGGTATGCCCCATGGGGACTTGAGCACCCTCATCCATGGAAAGACAGGTCAGTTTCGGGTTTGTCCCCTGTCTTCCATCGGAGCCATTGCCGTCAGTCAATGCCTGAACGAATTAACCGCACGAGAACTGGATCGGCGAGGGGTGGCTCCGGTCATTCTTCAAAATATGCACTTGAACCAAACTCAGGTGAATTACGGGGAGTGGGTGCGCGATCAACGGCGCCGCTACGCACGGGCCCTGCACCGCGGAGGGGCAGATTCCTCCGCAAGCGCCTCTTCCTAAGATGGCCCCGGTGGTGCTGATCACGGGTGCCTCCGGCATCGCCGCAGCCACGGCCAAACTTGCGGTTCGCTCCGGTGCGTCGGTCTATTTGCTCAGCCGAGACCCAAGAAAAACGGAGGCGTTGCGCCAGGAACTAGAGGGCACGGGCGGCCAAGTCGACGGGGCTGCGGCCGATGTGTCCATCGAAGCGGAAGTCGAGGCGGGCGTGGCACGATGTGCCGAGCGCTTTGGACGGATCGATGCTCTTTTCCACGTGGCCGGAATCAGTGGCAGCCGCTGGGGGGATGGGCCAGTCCATCAGTGCACTCCGGCCGGTTGGGATACAGTCATGGGCGTGAATGCACGGGGCACTTTTCTCGTCTGTCACCACGTCGCCGCCCGGATGCTGACCCAGCAGCCTCATGGGCGGGAGCGGGGCAGCATCCTGAACATGACCAGCATTCTGGGAATCCGGCCGATGCCCGAGTTTTTCCATACCCATGCCTACGCGGCCAGCCGAGGGGCCGTGATCTCCCTTTCCCTGGCTATGGCGGGCACCTATGCACCACACGGAATTCGTGTCAATGCGATCGCTCCCGGACTGACCGAAACCAAGATGGCGGGGCGAGCCGTGGAAGATCCAGCGATTGTTGCGGCGATGCAACGCAAACAGTCCCTCACGGGCGGCATTCTTTCGCCCGAGGAGGTCGCGGAGGCAGCCTGGTTTTTTCTCTCCCCCGCCTCCCGGGCGGTCACTGGGCAGATTCTTCATGTGGACGGGGGTTGGTCGGTGACTGGATAAAAGGATCCCGGCCCGCTATGTGGAATTTCCACCAATCTCTCCCCTCCCTTGGGCATTTTGATGTCATTGTGCTGGGCAGCGGCTCAGCCGGATCCTCCGCGGCCATCGCATCCGGTCGGCTCGGGGCCCGTACTTTGTTACTTGAGCGTCTTCCCTTTCTGGGGGGCACCAGCACCGCCGTGCTCGACACATTTTACGGATACTACACCCCCGGCAAAAAATCACTGCGGGTGGTGGGCGGGATCGCCAACGATGTCTGCGAAGGGCTACGGCGCCATGCGGCGTTTCTGGAGCGCCCCAACATGCATGGGGCCGGCACGGGGGTAACGTATCACCCCGAATACCTGAAAGTGGTGTGGGAAAGCCTGGCCCGCGACGCGGGTGTACAAGTTCTCTTGAACGCCTTTGTCCAGGCAGCGGTGCGCACCGGCGAAAGGGTGGAGCGGTTGGTGTTGGCCACCACCGCCGGTTTGCACGAGGTGACCGCGTCGGTTTTTGTCGACGCCTCCGGCGACGCCAACCTCTGCCATTTTGCTGGTTTTCCTTACGAGCTGGCCGGGGAACTGGAACCGGCCCAGACACTGACCACCACCTTCAAGCTGGTCAATGTGGACGTCCAACGCCGTAAGCAGGTAAGCAAGGAATCTTTCCATGCTCTGATGGCAAGCGCCGCTGAATCCGGTTCTTATCAGCTGCCCCGCAAAGAGGGCAGCGACCATATCACCCCGGTGGCCCACATGACCGCCACCATCATGACCCGGCTCGACTCCTACCGGCGGGCAGAGAACGGTCGGGTCATTAATGCCACCGACCCCCACCTGCTGACCGATGCCGAGCAAAAGGGCCGCCTTCAAGCCCTCGAATACATCCGGTTTCTCCGCGATCGCGTGCCCGGATATGAGAAATCCCAGCTTGCCTCCTTCGGCACCACCATCGGGGTCCGCGAAACCCGTCGGGTCTACGGGGAATATCGAGTCAATCGCGAGGAAACACTTTCAGCCAAACAGTTTGATGACCAGATCGGCTTGTGCGGCGCCCCGATAGAGGACCACCACGGGGGAGCCGATACCCACTGGAGTTATCTTCCCGAGGGACAATGTGTTGGAATCCCTTACCGGACATTAGTGCCCAAAGGGGCGGAAAACCTTTTCGTAGCTGGGCGTTGCTTTTCGGCCACCCATGACGCACATGCCTCCATCCGCTCCATGGGACAGTGCATGGTCATGGGCCAGGCGGCCGGAACTGCCGCGGCCCTGTGTGCCTCCCGCCGTTTGCCACCCCAGTCCCTGCCTGTGGCGGATCTGCGTGACCGGTTACGCTCCGACGGGGCCGTGCTGGAGGTTCCCGCATGAGTCCCGCCCCCTACGCCATTGGGGTGGATGTGGGAGGAACGCGTATCAAGGCAGGGGCCGTAGGTGTCTCGGGCCGCTTGCTGGGGGAATTCATCGTGCCCACACCGGCCCGCGGGGGACAACGTGCCCTACTCGCCGCTGTGGATTCCCTGGTGCGCAGGCTGCGGCGGCGCTGGGGTTCCCCTTGCGGGGTGGGACTCGCCTTGTCCGGGGTGGTCGATCCACGGTTTGGCGTGGTCTATCTGCCGGGAAAAGTGAAAGGATTGCAGGGACTACCGCTCGTGCCGGTTTTGGCCCGCTCCCTTGGGATTCCTGTGCTTGCGGATAATGACGGCCGTCTTGCCATGCTGGCAGAATGGAGATTTGGAGCCGCCCGCGGTGAGTCATGGGCGGCGACGCTAACTCTGGGCACAGGCATCGGATCCGGGGTGGTGGTGGACGGCAAAATGCCCCGTGATTCCGGGCTGCAGTTCGGAACCCAAGCTGGTCATCTGGTGCTTCAGGCCGATGGGGGAAAAGCCTGCCTGACAACCTGTCTCGGCACGGCGGAAACGCTGTGCTCATGCACGGCCTTGGTCATGGCTGTCAGGGATGCACTCCAACGTGGGTTGCCCTCGCAGTTGAACGAGGCCTATGAGCGGGATCCTCGCGAGGTGGATTTCCACCGAATCCTCGATTCGGTCCGCCGGCGGGATCCTGTCTGCCGGCGCGAGTTCCAGCGCTGGACGGAATACCTTGCCCGCTTGGTCACCACGGTGATTCACGCCTACGGGGCCCGCTGCGTGGTCTTGGCTGGCGGGGGGGCTCACGCCTCCGGGCTCTTTCTTCCTACCGTGCGTCAATGGGTGGCACAACATACCTTTCGGTATCCCCCACGCCGGACTCCCAGGATTCTGGTCTCCCCGTTTCCGGATCACTCCGGGGTCATGGGCGCCGCCGCGCTGCATTTGCCCTTCTCCCCCACCTAGGCCGATGAGCTTTATTCGCACAGTGCGGGGAGACATTCCGCCCGAAAAACTTGGCCGCTGCTACGCCCACGAGCACCTCATCATTGACCGAAGCTACACCACGGAAAAGTTCCCGGATTTTCTTCTGGATTCAGTCGAGGCCGGCATTCAGGAGCTTCGGGCTTTTTATGCCGCCGGCGGGCGCGCCATGGTCGACTCCATGCCCTGTGACGGTGGCCGCAACGTGGTGAAATTGGCAGCGATCAGCGAAGCCACGGGAGTTCATATTCTTTGTCCGACAGGCCTGCATCTCCGTCAGTACTATCCCCAGGGCGCCTGGGGGGAGCGGTTAACAGTCGAGCGTCTGGCAGATCTCTTTGTCGCCGATCTGGAAGTTGGAATCGATGCCAACGACTACGCCGGACCTGAGTGTCAGCGAACCTGCCACCGCGCGGGGTTGATCAAAATCGCCTCGGGTCTGAACCGGATCAACGAGCACGAGGAGAGGATTTTTGTCGCGGCCGGTTTAGCCCACCGACGGACCGGGGCCCCCATCCTGACCCACACGGAACAGGGCACGGCCGCCCTGAAGCAGGTAAGCCTTCTGCAGCGTGAGGGCGTCGATCCCCGCCAAGTCGTTCTTTCGCACACCGACCGAAAACCCGATCTGGCCTACCACCGCGAAATTCTTTCCACGGGCGTTTTTGTCGAGTACGACGGCCACTTTCGCTGGAAACCGGATCAGGGGAACCCGACCGCTGACCTGGTGCTGGCCCTTTGCGACGCAGGCTTCGCTTCACAAATTATGCTAGGCATGGATGCCGCGCGCCGCAGCTATTGGACCAGTTATGGCGGGAGCCCGGGGCATAATTACCTACTCACCACTTTTCGAAACCTTCTCCTCTCCCGGGGCCTCACGGCCGAGGACTACGATCGGTTTCTGGTCGAGAATCCCAAGCGCGCTTACCAATTTCGCCCGACCGCAGGACGATGAATTCCCCGCAGTTCCTAACGTTGGGAAGTCTTCGATTGGCCGCCCGTGCAGGTGCCTCGGGCTGGTCTCTGGCTGTGGAGCAAAATGAAGTGCCCGTCTGGAGCTTGCCCCAACCCGCCCAGGCCGAGCGTGGTTGCCTGCCGCGCTCTGTTCCCTTCGGGTCTCCTTACTGCTCTCTGGAGAACCATCCCACGGGCCTGGGCTGGATCGCCCGTGCCCGTCTGACCTGCCAAGGGTCGGATCTTTTCTTCGAAGACCACTGGACGCTCGAGGGCACAGTCTTAAAACTATTTCGCAGCGTCACCGTCCGTGGAAATCTTGAGGGGGGATTTCTCACCCGGATCACCTGGGACCGCCCCTTGCGCGAGCCGTGGCCTGATCTCTCTCTTTTTGTTCCCGGAATGCTCTACGGATCCTTGGTGGATGTGGCACCCGGTGCTCTCGGTAGCCGGAATTGGAGAGAACAAGGAGTCCGCGTCTGCCGCATCCGCGAGGACCGCATGGCGGCTCCCCTTCTCGTGGCGGATCCTGCCGATGGCAATCCATTGGCGGTGCTCAACTCCTCACCGGACGGAACCTCCACGACTGAGGATTTGCTGGATACCTCCTCTCAGGCCCCGCTCGTCCAGAGTGGCCTTCGTTTGGGATCCCTGACAGCGGAATTCGACGGTTCTCGGCTCGCCGTGGGATTCGTCTATCCAGGAGATGAGGGGGAGGTCACCTATACCGGTGATACCTTCCCAGGCGGGCAAATTCGTCAGTGGCGCGGGCGATTTCACCCCTGGGTCGACGGAGAAAGCCAGACCTATTCCGTGGCATTCCGTTTTGATTTTCCGCCGGGCATCAGTCAACAACCCGCCCCCGCTTGGCGGTGGGCCTGGAATACTCTCAAACCCCGCCTCGTGCCCGCCGAGTTGGAAGAAGTCCGCCTTTCTTCCCTTCGTCTTTTGGCCAACCACCTGGCGGACTTCGGCCCCCACCGAGGGATCCCGCTGTCCATGGATGCGACGACGGGCCAAACCTGCGAACACAAGGCTCTTTTTGGATTTACCGGACGCAACACCGATGCCGCATGGTTTCTTTTGGAGGGAGCCACTGACACCCGAGTGCCCGCGGCAGACCGAGAACGCCTTCGGGAAGCGGGGTCTGCCATTCTCAACAGTTTCTGCACCTTAAGAATGAACCCGCCCCAGGCGGAGGGGTTCGACAAGGAAGGCCAACCGTATATCTGGCCCTACCTTGGATGTACGGGGATCGTTTACCTCCGTTCCCTGGCGGAGGCAGGACACTCTGCCTTGCGATCTTGGGAGATCGAAAAAAAGGCCGGACGTGCCCATCCTTCCTGGCGCCAATGGGCGGAGGATTTGGCGGATTTTCTTCTGCGGGTCCAACGCCGTGATGGTTCCTTTGCTCGAGGATTTTTTGCAAATTCCGACCGCGAGGCCAACGATTCCCCAGAAAGCACCCTTTGCGCCGTGCGTTTCTTGGTGGAATGCGCCCTTCGACTGGATAAGAAGGCGTGTTTGCAGGCAGCGGTAGCCGCAGGGGAATTCGCTTGGCAACACGGCCATCAGTTCGGCCGTTTTGTGGGCGGGACGATCGATAACCCCGATGTCGTAGACAAGGAGGCCGGCACCATCGCCCTCGATGCCTACCTTGCCTTGGCTGACAGCACCGGCGAGAAAAGATTCGTGCACTACGCCAAGGCGGCCGCGGCATTCGCAGAAACTTGGATCTATATATGGAAGGTTCCCATGTCAGAGAACCCGACCCCCCATTTTCCAACCGATGCAACGACCGTTGGAATGCAACTAATCGCCACGGGTCACTCTCTGGTCGACTCTTACATGGCCTTCGACGCGGGCAACTACCTCCGCCTCCACCGGCTCACCGGCGATGACCATGACCGGGAGGTGGCCGAGATTCTTCTGCACAACACCAAGGGGGCCATCTCCACCCTTGCCCATCCCTACGATTTGGCAGGCCCCGGCTGGCAGCAGGAACACTGGTCCTTCGCCCCTCCGCGTGGACGCGGCCTCCATCGCCTCTGGCTTCCCTGGGTGACGGTCAGTCACCTTCACGGTATGGCGACCTACGCGCGGGAACAAAACCGTGACTAAAAATTACTCCCGGCTTCCGGTCATGGCGATTCCACGCACCAACGCCTTTTGAAAAATGAGGAAAAGAACCAAAACCGGCAGCGTGCAGAGCACCGAGGCAGCCAAGGTGATGCCGTAGTCATTGAAATAACTGGTCTGGAACAAAGCGATGCCCACCGGCATCGTGAGGTGATCGTTGGAATCTAGATAGATGAGAGGCCCCACAAAGTCGTTCCAGGTTCCGATAAAAGTGAAGATGGCCACAGTGGCCAAGGCTGGTTGGGCGAGGGGGAGAACGATCCGGAAGTAAATCCCCAGCGGCGAACAACCATCGATGGCGGCCGCCTCGTCAAGTTCCCGCGGGATTCCCTTGAAAAACTGGTAGAGGAGAAAAACCGCAAAGGAGTTGGCTCCGGCTGGAACGACCAAGGCGGCAAAGGAGTCGATCCACCCAAGGAAGTTGAGAATGAGGTACATCGGGACGAGGAGGATTTGGGCCGGCACCATGGTGGTTGCCACGATGACTCCAAACAACCAACCACCGCCAGGGAGACGCAAACGCGCCAAGGCGTAGGCGGCCAGGGAGGCCACGCACAACACCAAGAGGGTCACACCGCCAGCGACGAGCAGACTGTTGAAAAACCAACGCCCAACTGGGGCCTCTTCTGGGCGGGTCAGCAAACGGTGGTAATTGTCCAGCGTCCAATGGACGGGAAGTGCCGATCGGTAGTGAAGAATTTCTGCCTCCGGTTTGAAAGAAGTCAAAAAAAGGAGGAGCACCGGAAGAAAAAGACTGACGGTCACCGCCACCAAGAGGAGTTCGTAAATCCATGTAAAACGTTTCATTCGGATTTTAGAAGCCGGAATACGGCCAACGCGACCCCAGCAATCACCAAAAAAAGCAGCCAGCTCATCGCTGCGCCATACCCCATGCGGTAGTTGGTGAATGCGGTCTCATAGATGTACTGAACCAGCACCCGGGTGCCAAGCGCCGGACCGCCACGGGTAACCATGAAGGTTTGACCGAAAACCTGAAAGGCCGCAATCACCTGCGTGACCACCACAAACAAAAGGACCGGTCGAAGCATCGGCAGGGTCACGGAGAAAAAGGTGCGCCACGGCCCTGCCCCGTCGATGGCCGCCGCCTCATAGAGCTGTCGAGGCACTTGCTGGAGTCCAGCCAGAAGAATGATCGCAGGTCCGCCCACCGTCCACCATAGGGTCATCCCCACAATCGAAGCCATCGCCCAACCGGGGTCACCCAGCCAGGGGACGCGAATGCCCAGGTTCTCCAACCAGGCATTAAACAAACCAAAGTCCTGGTTAAGAAACCAGCGCCAAAGAATACCAATCACGGTGATATTGATCATCATGGGAAGAACCAGCATGGCCCGATAAACTCCCTGGCGGTGCGTTGTGCGGTCAAGAAGCAGGGCTAGACCGGTGGCAAAACCCACCACCAACGGGACGGTGCAAATCACAAAAACTAGGGTAACCCGTAAGGACTTCCAAAAGTAGGGATCCCTGCCCGCCTCGAAGTAATTTTCCAGGCCGATCCAAGTTGCCTGAGTTGTTCCAAGCATGTCCCATGAAAAAAAACCAAGCCCAAGCCCAAAGACCAATGGAGCGATGACAAAAGCGGCAAAAAGCACCACGAAAGGAGTTGCCATGCCCCAACCCATCCAACCGAGCCACCTCATGGGGTCTCCCAGGATCGGCCTTGGGTCCGGCGATCCCTTTCCAAGGCCAGATTCACCCGTGCACTCGCTTGCCGCAAAGCCGTGGCCGCGTCCACTTCCCCACGCAAAGCACGCTCGACCGCCAAATCGAATTCTCCGCTGAATTCAAAACTGATGGGAATTCTGGGAGGATAAAACCCAAAGGGAATTTGGCGGGCAAACGCAGCCTGGACTGGCATGGCCTGAAAAGCGGCCGTTTCCCGCAGGCTTCGACGAGCCGGAATCTGTCCTGCTCCAGCCCAGTCCAATCCCTCGTTGGAAAGGAAACGGATGAAATTCCAAGCCAACTCACGGGTGGAGGGAGACAAACCTGGACGCAAAGCAAGGCAGTGAGAATTCATCCAAACAGCTGGAGTCACCCCTATCTGCGGAGCGGGAGCCACCCCCAAATCCAACCCCGCGCGCCCAAAATCGGCAACCATCCAGACACCCTCCATCACCATGCCAATGTGCCCCTGCCTGAATCCAGCAAAGGGATCTCCTCCTTGGGGAGGACTGACCAGATGTTCCCGATGAATCAGGTCAACACAGAACTGCAGGGCCTCGATGTTTCGCACATCATCCAAGGTGCATCGTAACCCATCGTTGCTGAAGAATTGGCCCCCAAACTGCCGCATGATTGTCAGAAGATTGGTTCGCAACCACGTGAAGGCAAATCCCTTCTCCCCCGAGGCATTGAGTTTGCGGAGGGCCTCAAGAAATTCAACACGGTTTACGGGTGGAAGCGGCCGACCTAACGAATCGACTACGCCGGCGCGGCGAAAAAGATCCTTATTATAATATAAACCCACGGGATGAATATCCCACGGAATTGCCAGCATTCGGTCGTCAAAGGTCACCGCCCCTTCGGCTTGGGAATCAAAGTCTCCGGTTGCCCAATTATCCCGGGCCCGAAGAGGGGAGAGATTCTCCAATAGCCCGGCCCGGGCAAACCGCGGGAGAACGTCCGCGTGAATCACAAAGATTTCCGGACCTCGGCCGGCCAAACCAGCCACAAAAAGTTTGTTATAGTACAACCCCGAGTCCATGCGCTGCATGGAAACTCGTGTCTCCGGATGAGCCGCGTTGAATTTTCGAACCAGGGCCAACGTTCTCCCGCCATCCGGTCCTGCAAACATATTCCACCAATGAAGCTCCGGCACAGAGGTCTTGGTTCTCCCAAAAAAACGGTATCCCGCACCCGCCAGCAAAAGGGTCACCAAACCGAGGGCGATGCCGGATGCGACGATCCTGGCAGACCCGGTCACGGGGCAAAGAAACCCCGCAGGCATACGTAAGACTTCAGGTCGGCACTCGTGTACAAGACCCGCCATTCTCCGTCAGGCAAGGCAAGAACCCCCGGCAAGTAAGCATGTTGATCCCGCGGTTCGATCTTGATGGGCAGCGACCAGGTCTTGCCGGCATCGTCGCTGAACATCCCCCGTAAGCGGATTTTCATGAGGCTGGGGTTCCCGCCAGGGACGGAGGGCTCAGAAGCATCTTCATCGGTTACAAAAACGCAGAAAATCCGGCCGTTTGCCTGCCGTGCCAGCCAAGGAGCCATCGCCATACGGCGAGTTCCTTGGGCCGCATAAAAAAGGTTGTCTTGGCCGTTAGCCCAAGACCAGGTGGCACCACCATCCGTCGAGCGGACAACTCGGAGAATGTTGGGATGGGGAGGATCCGCAGCCACACTTTCTAGAACCGCCAAAAGCTGTCCCGCCGAAGTCTCCACCACCGTCGCCATCCCATCACGGGAAAGATCCCCTTGCCGGACCGCTCGTGCCACCGTGACCGGGTCGGTCCAGGCGTTCGCCGCGGCATTCCACGTTTTCATCGAGACCCACTGGTGGTTGGCCTTACCCTGAACCAAGGGAGTCCACTCGTCATCGTAGTAGCACTGCAAGGTGCCATCGGCGCGCTCCAACAGAAAACTGGACCATAGCCCCCCGCTAAGTTTTCTCTCCAAGCCCTGTGCGCAGGAGGTCGCCACATCGGAATGCCACTTCCATTCGGTTCCTCCGTTGGTGCTCTGGGCAACCCGGATCGCATAAGACCGCTCTGGCGCATGGATCCCGGTAAAACGGTTTTCACGGTAACTGTAAAGTAGGTTACCCGCGCGCGTTTGGATCAGATGACCATCGCCCAAATCTATATCCGGACCCGCTTCACAGATGGTAGCTAAATCCTTCCAGGTCGTGCCATGATCCAGACTTTCGCTGACAATCACCTTGCGTGCGCTCTCAGTCAGATCCGTCCGGGTCGCCAAAATCCGGCCATCCTTCAAAACCGCCGCACCCTTAGCTCCACCGGCTGCGTCCGAAAGCACCGTCCACTCCCAGCCTTTCGAGGAGGTGGGGGCGGGTCCCCCGTCGGGCCCTGGACTTGCTCCCTGCAAAGACCTAAGCCCGAGTAAAATGAATCCTGAACACCACAAAATTCTCCGCCCCAACCTCCTATTCTGCATCACTCTATCAGCATTCACGAGGCGACTCGCCGTTCTGAATCAAAAATGGAGTTGTCCGTCAAAAAGGAAATAAATACAGATCACAAAACTAACATGCCTTGGAAATTCAGGTAGGGGAATGACGGATTCTGGGGGGGGCATGTCCGATCTCGTGGGCTGAGTCCCCGACAATATTCAAAGCAGCCTTTGCGTTTTCACGCCCTTGGCTTCGGTACTCACTCGGACTGAGTCCCAAGACGCGCTTAAACGCGCGGGAGAATGAAAAGGAATCGGAGTAGCCTGTCATCGTTGCCACCTGTTGAAGCTTGTGGTCGAAATGCAACAGAAGTTCGG
>CAZURF010000027.1:0-17224 GCA_964623555.1 uncultured Akkermansia sp.
CCTTGAAGAAAGACCCGGGCGGCCCCATGCCGCCCGGGCGAGATGTTCGATTGCATGGGTTGCCGACTGCTACGCCGGCAACCCCCGAAAGGTTACTGCTCTCCCGAAGGAATTTTCCGCCTCACAACGCGAGCCGCGTCAGCAGGAACTTCTCCAGCTTGATCGCGTCCGCCGCAAACAGCCGGATGCCCTCCGCCAGCTTCTCCGTGGCCATTGCATCCTCATTGAGCAGGAACCGAAACGTCTTCTCGTCATTGGGAATCTTCTGGATCGGATCCTTTTTCGCTGCGGCCTCGTCGAGCTTTCGCTCGATCTTGGCCGTCGATGCCTTTAGTTCGCCCAGTAGCCCCGGGCTGATCGTCAACAGGTCACATCCAGCGAGTTCCACAATCTGTCCCATGTTCCGGAAACTCGCCCCCATAACCTCGGTCTTGTACCCGTATTTTTTGTAATAGGCGTAGATCGTTTTGACCGACTGCACGCCGGGGTCTTCCGCACCCCGATACTCCTTACCCGTGCTCTTTTTGAACCAATCGTAGATCCGCCCGACGAAGGGTGAAATCAGCTTTGCCCCCGCCTCGGCGCACGCCACCGCCTGCGGCAGCGAGAACATCAGCGTCAGGTTGCAGTTGATCCCCTCCTTCTGCAGGACCCGCGCCGCCTCCGCCCCCTCCCAGGTCGCGGCGATCTTGATCAAAATCCGCTCCTTCGGGATCCCCGCCGCCTTGTAGAGGCCGATGAGATGCCGCGCCTTGGCAATGGTTCCCTCCACGTCAAAGGAAAGCCTGGCGTCCACCTCGGTCGAAACGCGGCCGGGCACAATCTTCAGAATCTCGCCGCCGAACAGAATGAGAAGCCGATCGATGATCGCCCGCGCCCGTTCCTCCTTGGATCCCGCCCCGCCCTTGCCCTCGGCCACCGCCTTCTCCAGCAGCGGATGATAGGCCGGCATCTCCACCGCCTTCTCGATCAGGGTGGGATTGGTCGTCGCATCCTGCGGCGCATACTGCTTCATTGAGGCAAAGTCCCCCGTGTCCGCCACCACCGTGGTGAACTTCTTCAGTTGATCGAGTGCGTTGTCGCTCATGTCATTCTCCCAGGTGTTCGTTTAGGACCGGCACCAGCCGATCCTGAACCTTACGGATCTTATCTTCTTCGTCCGCCTCGACAAGCAGTCGCACTTTCGGCTCCGTCCCCGAGTACCTCAGCAGAATCCTGCCTTTTTTGCCCAAAAACTTCTCCATCTCCCGCACCGCCGCGGCGAGAGGCGGCACGCTCTCCCAGGCCGGCTTGTGCCGGACCTTCAGGTTCACCAGCCCCTGCGGATACCTCTTCATCCCCTTCCGGAGCTGGCTCAGGGGTCGGCCCTTTCGTTTCACCAGGTCCAGGATTTTCAGGGCCGAAAGCAGCCCGTCCCCCGCCGGCGAGACATCCGTGAAGAGCAGGTGACCCGAGGCCTCCCCGCCCACCGTGAAGCCACCCTCCCGCATGGCCGCCGCCACATACCGGTCTCCCACCGGCGTCCGTTTCACCTTCCCCCCCCGGGCCGCCATTGCCTCTTCCAAACCCAGATTGCTCATCACGGTCGCCACCACGGTTTTGCTGGGCAGGGCTCCCCTCTCGAGCGCGTCGAGCGCCGCCATGGCGATCACCTCGTCCCCGTCCACCCGCTCGCCCTCCTCATCCACCAACACCAAGCGGTCGGCGTCGCCGTCATGGGCCACGCCGATCCAGCCCTTTTTCGCCTTCACCATTGCGATCAGCTTCTCCGGATGTTCCGAACCACATCCCGCGTTGATGTTCCTTCCGTCGGGCCGGTCCGCGATCGTCTCCACCTCCGCCCCCAACCCGCGGAGAATCTCCGGCGTGGTCCGCCAGGCCGCACCGTTTGCCGCATCCACCACCACCTGCAGCCCCGCCAGCGTGAAACCGGGCCCGAAACCCTCCCGCAACTTCTCCCGGTAGGCGGCCAACGCCCCGGCCGAGCAGGAAAAATCCTCTCCTCCGGCCGAGGCCTTGATCTTCGGCGGATATTCCAGGTCCAGCAGAGCCTCGATCTTCTCCTCCTCCGCATCCTCGAGCTTCCGGCCGTCGCCCCGACAGAACTTCAGCCCGTTGTCCTCCGCGGGGTTGTGCGAGGCGCTCAGGATCGCCCCGGCACAGGCCCCCAGGACCGGCGTGATCATCGCCGCCGCCCCGCTCGGCATCACCCCCACCCGCAATACCTTCATGCCGGCGGACTCCAGCCCCGCCGCCAGCGCCGCCTCAAGTTCCGGACCCGATCCCCGCGTGTCCCGCGCCACCAACACCGTCCCCCCCGGCTTCTCCCGGCCAAAAAACTTTCCGGCCGCCGCCCCGGCCGCCGCCACAAACTCCGCCGTCATCGGCACCTTTCCCACCCGGCCCCGGATTCCATCCGTGCCGAACCAGCGTCGCTGTCCCATCAGGCCAGCCCCGCCCGCATGCCCTCGACGATCGAACGCAACACCCCCCAAGTCACGGCGGCCAAGACCAGGCAAACCGCGGCCCGCCAGAGCCGCCGGGCCAGCCCCCTGGGTCCGCCGCTCGGGCGAACGAATCCACGGACCAGGCCACCGATCCAGGAAACCCCCTCGCCCCCGCTCACCAGAATTTCGGTCAGGCGCTGCCGAACCGCATCCACCTCGAGAGGCCGGTCCATCACCCCCTGGCGGCACAACGTCAGTTGCCCCGTCTCCTCGGAAAGAACCAACACCACCGCATCGCTCTCCTCCGTCAATCCCAGGGCCGCCCGGTGCCGCAATCCCAGCGTCCGGCTCATCCCCTGTTGACTCACCGGCAGGATACAGCCCGCCGCCGCCATCCGATCCCCCCGCAAGATCACCGCCCCGTCGTGCAGGGGGGTCTTGTTAAAAAAAATCGTCGCCAAGAGCTCCTCCGAGACCTGCCCGTACACCGGCACCCCCGAGTCCAGAATGCCCTGCGGCAGACTCGACTGCTCAAAGACGATGAGCGCCCCGTATTTCCGCTCCTGCAGTTCCGTCACCGCCTTGATCACCTCCTCGATCACGAACGACTGCCGCTCCGCGTGGAAGGTGAAGCCGCCCGCCCGGCCGATCTCCGCCAGTGCCCGCCGGATCTCCGGTTGGAACAGGATCAGGAACGCCAGCACCAGCACCGAAACAAATGCCTGGAGCAGGAAACTCAGCACCCGGAGTTCCAGAAACCGAGAGGCGAACAGGGCCACAAAAAAAACCAGCAGGAACCCGCTCAAAACCTTCGCCCCCTGCGTCCGCCGCAGGAGCTTGTAGCCGTAGTAGAAAACCCCCGTCAGCAGCAGGATCTCCACCGCCCCCTGCCAACGCAGTTCGCGAAAAGCCTCGATCAGATTCACGGGGTCACTCTAAACGGAATTTTACCAATTGAGAACGATGGATTCGGAACCGCTCGTTTACGGTTACGTTTACGGTTACGAAACCCTTGGATTCAGGGCGCTCGGTCGCCTCGGCAAGGAACCCGTTTCAATCGATCGGATCAACCCGCCAAGCATTTGGGAAACGCGCACGGATGATTCCATCAACCTCTCAAAGCCCCCGTTTTCCAAATACTCGAGGTCTTTGGCCATGATGATTTGAGTGCGCAGCTCCCCGGCGGAACCTTTCGCGACACCAAGGAAGTTCTTGAATTCTGCCTGGGAGTTCCTCTCCACCCCCTCCGCGATGTTGCAGGGAATGGATACCGCGGCCCTTTGCATCTGATCTCGAAAGGAAAAGTCCCGGCAATGACGGAGGCTTCGATAAACATCCAAGGCCAAAACCTTTGCCAATCTCCAAACATCCAATTTTTCAAAAGTCTCCATAAGAGATTAGACTTCGACTTTGTGAAAAAGATGTGTTGGTTTTCTTTTTTAACTCAATTCGTTGTCTTTAAAGGATTACCGTCTTTGGTAAAGTAATCGTAAACGTAATCGTAATCGGCTATTTTTATCTTCTTACTTCAAGGCTGGAACTTGTATCTCCGTTTTATCGAGCTCTTGTCCGTCCCGACCCAGACTCCTGATCACCGCACGGTCCGGCGTCATCGTGACCACGTTCACATAGTTCACGTTCGCCTGGAATTTCGCCAGTTCCTTGGATTCCTGGCAGACCGCCTCCCGCGGCTCCACCCCGAGCGCCCCGTTGCCGAACACCATCACCTTCCGGCCGTTTCTCCCTTCTGTTTCTACCCGCTGCAGATCGTGGTCATGGTGGTTGAAGACGCCGGCCACCCGCGAATTCTCGATCCGCGGGATCCAGTTTTCCCGCGCATACCCGCTCATCGGCTGGGCGTTCCATTTTCTGGCCGAAGGATAACAGGCGACGTGCCACGAAACAAAGATCCACGGCACCTGCTTGCGGGCCGCCAGATTTTTCTCCAGCCATTCGTCCTGACGATCCATCGGCGTGATATGCCCCGTATCCAGCAGAAGCAGCGAGAGATAATCCCCGAAATCCAGCGCCACCGGCTCATCCTGTCGGTACAAAGACCCGAACAGCGCAAAAAAGAAAGGCGCCCGCTCCTTCATCTGTGCAAACGTTGCCCCCTCTTGCCAGTACCCCCCTTTAACCTCATGGTTACCGATTCCGGCCACAAAAGGAACCAGCCGCCCGTCCGGGGTTTTGGCCGCCCGGTTCCACTGTTTCCAGAAAGCGATCTCCTTGGCGACGTCCTGCCCCTCGCTGTAGGCCAGATCGCCCCCCAAGCTGAAGAAGAGCGGATCCTGCCGGCAGCCCAGGGCAATCATCCGTTCCGCTGTTTCCGTCACATCCACATCCCCCCCTTCCGCAAACACCAGCGAGCCCTCCAGTTTCGCCGGGGCGGTCCGGAATTTCATGCCCGGCGAGTCCCCCACCTTGAACTCATACTCCTTCCCGGGCTCCAACCCCGTCCAAGCGGCCTTCACCAGAGCCCACCGCGGTAAACCGCTCTTTTGAGGATCTGGGAACGGGGCTGTTTTCGCCTCCAAAACCGACCACTCTCCACCGCCCGCCTTTTTCCATCGAACCAGCTCCGGTTTGCCTTCCTCCGGACGATCGCCCAATCCCGGACCGCGCAGCCACTGCGCCGTCATCGTCGTCCTGGGATCCCCTTCCCAAGTCAGGAAAAGCGTGGCCGGCACTTCCCCCGCCCATGAGGCCATTCCCCACGCCAGCCAAATGCCATAAATTCGTAACCAGCGCATCGAGATTCCTTAGCCAAAAACAATGGTCCTTCGAACTATTCCTGCCCCGACGCCCCCGCCAACTTGCGCACTTCCTCCAGGGTGTCCGCCTCCTCCGGTTTCTTGTCTTCCCGCATTCTCACGATCCGCGGGAAACGCAGCGCAAAGCCGGAATCGTGCCGGTCACTTGGTTGCACCGCGTCGAACGCCACCTCCACCACCTTCTCCGGGCGGACCCGATGCCGCCGGTTTTTCACGTCGATCGTGAGATCCTTGAAAATCTCCGTCCACGCTGCCAGCTCCTCGTCCGTCAGCCCCGAGTAGGCCTTGCCGATGACTTTCAGCCCTCCCTTGGGGTCCCGAACCGCAAAGGTGTAGTCGGAGAGCAGCCCTTTCCGTTTCCCGTGGCCCCACTCCACCGCGGTCACCACCGCATCCAGGGTGGCCAGGGCCTTCTTGAACTTCAGCCAAAGCTGGCCCCGCTGCCCCGGCTGGTAGGGACTGTCCGCCCGCTTGACGATCAACCCCTCGTGGCCGGCCTCCCGCGCCTCCGTGAACCTTTTTTCCAGGTCCGCCGCATCCTCCACCGGCGTCGCTTTCGCGAGCCGCAGCTCCTTCGGCGCCTTGGCCATCAGGTCCGTGAGCTTCTTTCTGCGCTGGTGCCATGGCTCCGAAAGATATCCGGCTCCGCGGTGGGCCAGCAGGTCAAACGCCACCAACGCCACCGGCACATCCTGACGAAAGAAAAGATCCGCCTCTTTCCGCCCCAGCCGGCGCTGCAGCCGCGCAAAGGGCAACGGACGGCCTTCCTCCCAGGCCAGGATTTCGCCGTCGAGGATGCCCTCGCCGGGCAGCTTCCGGATCGCCTCCCGCAGTTCGGGAAACGCCTCCCCGATCGGTTTGAGGTCCCGGCTGTAAATCTCCGCCCTTCCCTTTCCCCAGTGGATCTGGGCGCGGACCCCGTCGTACTTGTCCTCCGCCCAGGCCTCCGCACCTTCCAGCCTTCGAAGAATCGAGGCCGCGTCCTTTTCCGGGCTGGCCAGCATCACCTTCACCGGCACACCGGGCGTGAGCTCCGCCTCCAAAAGTTTTCCGCGCTGGGCCAGAACCGCCGTCCGGGCCAGATCCCCCGTCAACATATGGGCCTTCCGCACCTCCTCGGCCGGACGATCGAACGCCCGGGCCAGCGCCGCCTCCACCAGGCCTTCCTGGATTCCGGCCCGCAAACCTCCCGTCATGATTTTGAGCAACCAGGTGGCTTCGAGCGGATGCATCGCCCGGAAAAGTTTTTTTAACCGGGCGAGTTTGGCGACCGGCCCCCGCTCCTTGGCCAGCGTTTCCAGTTCGCGGCCCACCCCCTCCAGGGTCCACGCCCGCGGCTTCGTTCTTCCCGTCAATAACTCCCCCACGGTTCGGCCCGAATCCTGGTGGCGTGCGTAAGCCTCCTTCCAGGCCTGCGGATCGAGCCCCAGCTCCTCCAGGACCGCCCGCCGGATCAGCGCCATGCCCACCTGCAGGGCCGTCCCCTGTCCCGCCAGCATCCGGGCCGCCGTCTCGAGGGAGGAAGAGGAGAGGGAGCGGAAACATCCGGCCAGCGCCTCCGTCTTGGTCTGTGTCCGAAAGGTGGCGGCAGCCTGCTCCAGCGTCTGCACGAATTTTCCAAATTCGGATTTTGGCACCGGCCCCGCTTCCCGGGTCCCATGTTTTTCCCCCGCGCGGGCCGGGGCCAACCCCAGGGAAAGTTGGGTGTCCCCGGCCACCGGCCAGGCATTCCATCCTTCCTCCCGCAGCTCCGCCGCAAACTCGGCGGCAAACCCGTGCAGGGTACGGATTTCCCCGGGAGCAACCTGCTTCACCAGCTCTTTCAGCTCCGCATGGTCGGCATGGTCGGAAAGGGGAAAGGCCACGTCGCATCCCAGCCGGTAATTCGCCCCGGGAGCCAAGGCCCAACCCGTCACCGCCGCCACACGTCGGTTGGCGATCCCGCGCAGCTGGGCGGAATGGGCGGCCTGCGGCGGGAAAATCACCACGGCCTTGTCCGGTTTTCGCCCCGATTTCTTCCAGATTTCCGTGGCGGGAAAAGTCACGCCCAACTCCCGGTAAATCTCCGTCATCCGGTGAACCGAGGGATGCAGCAGGATCGGCAGACCGGCCTTCGCCAACCCGGCCAGCAGCTCCTGGCTCTTGCCCAGCGAATAACCCAACAGGACCGGCAGCTCCCCGTCCTCCACCGCCCCGCGGCAGAAAGAGAGAATTTCCCGCATCACCTGCGCGGACGGCGGAAACCGGTAGCGGGGCAGGCCGTACGTCGTCTCCATCACGAGGATATCCGCCCTCAACGGGCGACAGGCCTCGGAGGAGCCGCCTTCCCGCAACTTGAAATCGCCGGTGTACAGCAGGCTCGTCCGGCTCGGTCGGGTCCGTTCCACCCAGGCCATCGCCGATCCCAGGATGTGTCCGGCCGGCGTCAGCTTGAGGACCGCGCCCGCGCCCAGCGAAAACGGTTTTCCAAAAGGAATCTCCCGGATTTTTGTGCCCTTCGGGGTGCGGGCCCGCAGCAAGCGGGCCGTCGGCGGACTCGCCAAAATTTCCCCGTGGGGAGCCAGATGGTCAAAATGCGCGTGTGAGACCAGCGCCCGCTTTTGCGGCCGCTGAGGATCCATCCACAGATCAACTTGCGGCAGGTAAATCCCCCGCTCTCTGGCCTCGATCACCCAATCGGTCGTCCTTGGTTTGGCCTCTTTTCTCATCCTTCTTTCCATCTTAATCCTAAAACCAACCCCGCCCCAACGCCGGGCGCCATTTTTTGGCATAAAACATCACCCGCTTTTTGGTCCCGACATCCGGGACTTCCGGTCGCCGCCATGAGGCGCGAGATTTTTTTGCCCAAAAAATCAGATTTTTATAAAAATTTTATCATTCTGATTATCAATGTTTTATGCATTTTTTTATGCCGCTTACCCTTGACAAAATTTGCCCCCCATAAAAAAAGTCCGAACGTTCTGCAAGGCCAGCGATCTAACCCTGTATGAAAACACAAATGGAAGTCACCAGAGAGAAGGCTCCGGCCGCCCGGGAGAAAGATCTCCCCGCCGCCCTTCAGTCCTACCTCAAGGGCATCGGTGAAACCCCCCTCCTCAACCGCAACGAGGAAGTCAAACTCGCCCGGCGCGTGCGCCGTGGCGAGGCTCGGGCCCGCGAGCTGATGATCAAATCGAATCTCCGCCTCGTGGTGAAAATCGCCGCGGACTACAACCACTGCGGCCTGCCGATTCTCGACCTCATCTCCGAGGGTAACCTCGGCCTGATGAAGGCCGTCGACCGTTTCAAGCCCAGCCGCGGGGTGAAGTTCAGCACCTACGCCTGCTGGTGGATCAAGCAGTCCATCCGCCGGGCGCTGGCCAACCAAGGCAAGACGGTCCGCCTTCCGGTCCACCTCGTGGACAAAATCCAGCGTCTCCGCCGCGTCAGCACCGCCCTCGGCAACGAACTCGGCCGCGAGCCCACCGATGTGGAACTCGCCGACGAGCTTCAGGTGGAACCCGAACGGGTCACCAAACTGCGCGAGGTTTCCGCCGGCACCGTCTCGCTGGACGTCTCCATCGGGCAGGAAGGGGAGGACGGAACCCTGGTCGACCTTCTGGCCGATCCGGAGGCCGTGGATCCCACGGAGGAACACACCAAGGACGACCTGCGCGACGCGGTCGCCCGCTGCCTCCACTTCCTTAACCCGCGCGAACTGCAGATTCTCCAGCTCCGCTTCGGTCTGGGGGACAGCAAGGAGCGGACCCTGGAAGAAGTTGGCGAGCAGCTCCACGTGACCCGGGAGCGGATCCGCCAGATTCAGAACGCCGCCCTCACCAAACTCCGCAAGCGTCTGCTCAAGGAGGAGAACTTCCCGGAATATTTCCGGAACCTCGTGGGCCGAAGCGGACTCGTCCGCCTCGCCTAACGACTCCGGTTTTCGGAGATCCCATCGCCCGGGCCCTTTCCCCATCGGGGGCGCCGGGCGATGGTATTTTTTCGGATCTTTCTCTGCAGAGCTTCGCGTTCTCTTTACTTTCCTCTTAACCTTGGTCGCCAACCGTGCCTTCCGAGCTCCCCGCCTCCGCCCTCTACTCCTCCCCCGCCTTGGGTCGCCTCTGGCAAAAGGTCCACCTCGCCTGTTCCCCCTTTCCCCGCCGTCCCGGGGTCCGCCGTCTTTACGCCAAGCCCGCCTCCATTCTGCGTAGAAAACTAAGCCGAGACTACGCCTTGGTGGCTCTCGGTTGCGCCGATGGACTCAAAGAGTCCCTTCTTCTTGGGAAACTTCCCCCGCCCGCCCACTTGTTGGCCGCCGACACCAACCTTGCCCTCGTTCGCCGCGCCGCCCGGCGACTCCCGGGCCGCCAAAAGAGAGCCTTCCAAATCGACCTCTCGCGGCCCCTTCCCGCCCTCCATCTCCCGCCTTCCACCACCAAGCTGTTCACTCTTTTCGGCGTTCTCCCCAATCTGAATCCCCTTCCCCTTTTGCGACGAATCTGCCGTTCCATGCAACCGGGCGACCTCCTTCTCTTCAGCGCTAACCTGGCCCCGGGAAAATCAGGCTTTGCCGGAGCCCGGAAAGTCCTTTCCCAGTACGACAACCCCCCCACCCGAAATTGGCTGGAAGAGGCCGTGCGCCGATACCGTTCGCGCCTTCCCCAAGGCCGGATTCACTTCGGCGTTTTTCCCGATCCCCGTCAAAAAAGCCTCGCCCGGATCGAGGCCCGCTGGATCTCCCGAAAGAAGCCCGTCATCGTATTCTCTTCCCGCCGCCCCACCGTTTTCCAGGTGGAAGCCTGGCTCCGCCCCGTCGGGCTCACCCTGGTGGCCCGCTTCCTGGATCCCCGCGGCGAGGAAGGCGTCTGGCTCGTCCGGAAAAAGGCTTAGGGATATTTCGTACACGTGCCCGTAACCGAGCACTCCGATCGCTTTCCCACCGCTAATTTCCCGCCTCGAAACGTCTCGCTGAGCCCTGTATTGTATAACCATGGGCGCAAGTCTCCGCTTGAAAATCATGTCGGGCGTCATCGCCCTGCTGATTCTCTTTGCCGGTGCCCTCGCCTTTACCCTGTTCCTGATCCGGGACTCCTCCATGGAGCTGGCCGCCATCGAGGAATATCACCTCCCGCTGGCCAACGGCATGAACGAGCTGGACATTTACACCTTCGAAATCGAAATCCTCGCCCACCAAACAGTCAACGCCGGTCGTTCCCGGGAAGATATGCTACGGGGACAAAAAAGGGGCCATGAGCTGAGGGACGTGGTCACCCGGATTTTCAAGGAATCCGTGGACTTGGCCGAGCGCGGCAGCAACGACGAGCGGAACGATGTCGAGGATCGCCTCGGGATGGCCAGGCTGATCGGCACCGTCCGCACGCTGGAGGTGGGGACCCAGGAATACATGAAGGCGGCGGTGGAGGCCATCGACCGGGCCTTGGAGGGGAAAACCCCCGAGGCCAAACGGGCGCTGGAGGAGATGATGCGCTACGAGGATCTCAACCCCATCTACACCCGGGTTCGGACCAAAGCCGGGGAATTGGCCGCCGCTTCCCTGCAGGAAACCAACCAAAACATCCGGCACGTGATTCACGCCAACCTGATTCTCTTTGGCCTCGCCGGCATCCTCGGCCTACTGGTCTTCCTCGTCATCACCGGGCGTCTCCAGACCGCCTTCCGCCGGCTCACCGCCGCCTTCCGCAAGACGGCCGAAGGCGAACTTTCCGACCCCCTCCCCGTCACCTCCCGCGACGAGATTGGCGAACTGACCACCTCCTTTAACCAGATGGTCGAGCAACTGAAGTCCAAGGAGAAACTCCGCGAAGCCTTTGGCCAGTTTCTGGATCCCCGCATCGTCGCCAACGTGGTCGACGCCTCCACCGGCCAGCTCAAGGAGGTGGCGGAACGCCGCAAGGTCACCATTTTCTTTTCCGACATCTCCAATTTCAGCGGGATCGGGGAACAGCTCACCGCCGCCAACCTCGTCCGCCTTCTCAACCGCTACTTCACCGCCTCCACCGAGTCCATCCGCGCCCACCACGGCATCGTCGACAAGTTCATCGGGGATGCCGTCATGGCCTTCTGGGCCAGCCCCTTTTCCCCCGGGGAAACCCATGCCCGGGACGGATGCCTCGCCTGCCTCGATCTGCTCAAATCCTTCCACCAGCTCGGCCGGGAGATTTCCGAGATCACCGGATTGCGGCGGAATGTGCCCAAGTTCCATGCCCGGATGGCCCTGGCCACCGGAGACACCGTGATCGGCACCGTGGGCTCGGACACCACCAAATCCTTCACCGTCATCGGCGACACGGTGAACATCGCCTCCCGGCTGGAGGGAGTGAACAAAATTTACGGGACCACCATCCTGATCAACGAGGAGTGCTACCGGTTGGCCGAAACCGAGGTGGAGGCCCGGGAAATCGACCTCGTCACCGTCTTCGGCAAGGTCGAGCCCGTCCGGATTTATGAACTGCAAGGGCGCCAGGGTTCCCTCGAACCCGCCCTCGCCAAGCTCAACAACGTCTACGCTGATGCCCTGCAACTGTACCGGGAACAAAAATGGAAGGAGGCCGAGGGAGCCTTCCGGGAGTGTCTCCGGATCAAGGAACAGGACGGCCCTTCGCTGGAATTCCTCACCCGCATCGCCAACTTTGCCCGGACCCCCCCGCCCAAGGACTGGTCCGGCATCTGGAACACCGCTTCGAAATGAAAATGGGGAGTTTCCCCATTTTCAAATCCTTCCATGACTTATCGCGGAACCCCTAAGCACCTGAGCTGCGCAATCGCAGTGCTGTTGTTTGGATCCGCCCGTTTGCTCGCCCAGCCCCTCCCCTGGCCGGAGGGGGAAAAACTCACCTATCTGATCGAATGGGGCATTGTCCATGCGGCCGAGGGCACCTTCACGGCCACCACCGAACCCGGCCAGGAGAACGTCCAGAAATTCGACCTCTACCTCCGCTCGCGGGGTCCCATCGAGGCTTTTTACCCGATTCGCAGCCGCTTTCTTTCCCTGACCCAGGTGAAACCGTGGCGGTCCCTCGAGTACCGACAGGACCGCAGCGAGGGCGGCAACGTACGGATCCGCAAGACGGTCCCGCAGTACTCCGTGAAACTGGGCCGTTTTTGGCCCGCGCCCGACAAACCGGAGGAGAATTTCGACCTGCCGGAGGGTCCCTGTGAGGACTTCGGCTCCATGCTCTACCACCTCCGCATTCATCCGTGGAAGGAGGGCGAATCGGTCACCTGGAACATCCTGGAAAACAAGGAGCCCCTTTTCGGCAAGATGACCTGCGCCAAGATCGGTGAGATCGAACTGGAAGACCGGGAGCCGCGCAGGTTGATCGAACTCCATTGCGAGCCGGTCGGGGCATCCACCCGGCACAAGGGCTGGCTGAAACTTTGGATGACCGATGACGAGCGGCGGTTGCCGATTCTCGCCCACCTCAAGTTCCGGTATGGCACCTTCACCATCCACCTGATCCGCGGCGGCGGCCCCGGCACAGACTGGATGCCCGATGGCGAGCCCATCCCTGTCTACGCGGACACGGATCCGGCCCGGTCCTGATCCATCCCCGACGCTACTTCGCCCGGGCGGTTCCCTTTTTGCCCAAGGAGGGCAGGCTTACCTGGGGCCGCTCCTCCGGTTTCCACGGATTTTTGGCATGACCGCCCGCCCGCAACTTTTCGATGGTGGTTTGGGCCAGTTCCAGCACGGCTCCGATCGCCAGCCCCTCCCATTCTCCCCCATAGGACCGGAGGTTTTTTTCGGCCAAAGCCAGGAGTCGGCCGGCGGGAGCCAACCGTTGCCCGTGGACCCGGTGACCGGGATTTTCGAAATGCTTGCGCAGGTGAACGAAGCCGCCCGCCAACTGAATCAGCCCCTGATAAAAGGCGGCGGAGGGGGCTCCCCGGCCGCCCTCCAACCACAGGGACTCCAGCACATCGTGGGCCTCATAATAGTCGCCGCGGTTGAAGTGGTGAAAATAAGCGGCATAGCGGACATCCCGGCCGCGTGGATCCACCCCCTCCCACAAAACAGAAATCCGGCTTGATTTTCCCGACATCCCACCAACTTAGGACTGTCCCCGTGCGATTTGAAGCTCTTGCCGAACCGTTGGGGATCAGTAGCTTGCGGCCATGGGAGCAACGCCTCCGGATCGGGCCAGCGCCGCCGCCAAGATTTTGGCGAAGCCGGCCGATTACAAGGTTTGCGAGGGCTGCGGCAGCATTGTCCTGAAAAAGGCCCTCCTCTGCCCGAACTGTCACGCTTACCGCTTTGATGAGTCCACCCCGCTGGTGATTCAACAGGCGGAATTGCTCGGTTCCCGCGAAGCCGCCTCGGTCACGAAGGAAGACTACAACTAAACGACGAATCGCCTCAGGACGTAACCACCCTTCGTTTACGGTTACGTTTAGGTTTATGATTTTTCCGATGCGCCTGGTACGTAACCATAAACGTAATCGTAAACGAAATTTTTTTGGTCGATATTGGAAGGGATGAAGCTTCTTCTCGGTCACAGCCCGGATGCCGACGACGCATTCATGTTCTACGCCATGGCCAAGGGCCTGGTGAACCTGCGCGGCCACGAGTACGAACACATCCTGCAGGACATCGAGACCCTCAATCGCCGCTGTCAAAAAGGCGAACTGGATGTCTCCGCCGTCTCGTTTCACGCCTTCACCACGATTTCAGACCGGTACACCCTCCTTCCCTGCGGGGCCAGTTTCGGCGACGGCTACGGCCCCTGCCTGGTGGCAAAGAAGAAATATTCCCGGGACGAGATGAAAAAACTCCGGATCGCGGTGCCCGGGCTGCTCACCAGCGCCTACCTCACACTGCAACTTTACCTCGGCCTGCCCCACGGCTCCTTTCAGGCCGTGATCGTTCCCTTCGACCGAATTCAGGAAGAGATCTCCGCCGGAAAGGTGGAGGCCGGCCTCCTGATCCACGAAGGACAACTCACCTACGCGGAGGAGGGCTTTACCCTCTGCGAGGACTTGGGCCAGTGGTGGGCGCAGGAAACGGGCGGACTTCCCCTGCCCCTGGGCGGAAACGTCGTTCGCCGGGATCTGGGCCCGGAGGTGATCGCGGCCGTGACCGAGACCCTGCGGGAAAGCGTGCGCTATGGCCTGGAACACCGGCCGGCCGGCGTCCGCCACGCCCTGCCGCTTAGCCGCGGCATGGACGAAAAACGGACCGACAAGTTCATCGGAATGTATGTGAACGACCTGACCCTCGATTGGGGCCCGCGCGGCCGTGCCGGCCTGCAGGAGTTTTACCAACGAGCCAGCGCCGCCGGCCTGATTTCCCGGCGACCCGAAGTCGGATAACTACCGCAGCACGACACCGCGTTCCGAGCTTTTCAAAAATTCCAGCAATTCCGCCACCTCGGCCGTTTTCGGCCCCTTTTCCGTCAGATACTCGCGGGCCTGGGAGAGGTTGTATTTTGGGTTCAACAGAACCTTGAGGGCATCCTTCAGGCCGCGGATGGCCTCCTCCGAGAATCCTTTCCGCTGCAGGCCGGTCAGATTCACCGCCCGAACCACCGCCGGATTGCCGTCCGCAATCATGTAGGGCGGAACGTCCTGCACCACCTTGGTGCAGCCGCCCAGCATGGCGTGGCGCCCGATCCGGCAGAACTGATGCACCGCCGAAAGCCCGCCAATCACCGCAAAATCCCCCACCGTGACGTGCCCCGCCAGGGTGCCGTTGTTCGAAAAGATGCAGTCGTTGCCGACAACGCAGTTGTGGGCGATGTGGGCGTAGGCGAGAAAATGGTTCCGGCTGCCGATGACCGTCTTTTCCTCCGGACTCGTGCCCCGGTTGACGGTGACAAACTCCCGGAAGTTGTTTTCGTCCCCCACTTCGAGATAGGTGGGCTCGCCCTTGTATTTCAGATCCTGGGTTTTCCCCCCGACCGAACAGAAGGGATGGAACAGGTTCTTTTTCCCAAACCGGCTGGGCCCCTCCAGATTCACATGGTGCCGGAGCACGCAGCCTTCCCCCAAATCCACGCCCTCCCCGATGACGGAATAGGGCCCAACCTCCACCGAGGAGGGCACCTTCGCCTTGGGATGGATGACCGCCGTCGGGTGAACCGCCATGCCGGCCCCTAGCGGTCGATGACCGCAAACATCAGTTCCGCCTCGGAAACCACTTCCCCGTTCACCAGACACTGGCCGGAGGCCTTGCCGATCTTGCCGCGGGATTTGGTCAGCTCCACCTGGATCATCAGGGTGTCTCCCGGCACCACCGGCTTGCGGAACTTGGCCTTGTCCACGCTCATGAAGTAGCCGAGCTTGCCGGCATTCTCCGTGTTGCGGAGGAGCAGGATGCTGGAGACCTGGGCCATGGCCTCGATCTGCAGGACGCCGGGCATGATGGGATGCCCCGGAAAGTGGCCCTGGAAGAAGGGCTCGTTGATGGTGACGGTCTTTAATCCGACCGCCTTGGTGTCGCCCTCAAACCGCAGCACCCGGTCCACCATGAGGAAGGGGTACCGGTGCGGCAGGATCTTCATCACGTCGTTGGTGTCGAGCGCCCGCTCCCCGACCGGGATGTTCTCCACCGGCATCAGCGAGGACTGGTAGGCCCGCCAGGCCTTGAGCAGGGCCTTGGCAAACTGGAGATTCAGCCCGTGGCTGGGCTTCGCGGCAAGAATGTGGCCGCGGATCCGGATCGGGAACAGGGCGAGGTCACCAATGATGTCGAGGATCTTGTGACGGACGAATTCGTCCGGGTAGCGCATCGGCTCCTTGCTCATGACCGACTCGCCCCGGATCACCACCGCGTTCTCCAGGCTTCCGCCCTTGATCAGCCCCTTGTTCAGCAACGGCTCCACTTCCTCGTAAAAGACAAAGGTCCGGGCCCGGCCGATTTCCTGGGCGTAATTCTTTTCATTCACCTCGATGGAAAGGAACTGCGTGTGGTGGACGGTGTGGTTGGCGTTGGTGCAGGAGACCTTGAAGCCGTCGTGCGGCAGGGCGGCCAGATAACCGCCGTCGGGGGCCGTCACCCAAACCGGCTCGCGGATTTCAAACGTGGCCCGCGGGGCATCCAGCTCCTTGCGCCCCGCCTTGTGCAGCAGGTCCAAAAACGGGGCGGCGCTGCCGTCACCGATCGGGGGTTCGTTGGCATCCAGCTCGATCAGGGCGTTGTCGATATCCAAACCGCGCAGGGCGGAAAGCAGATGCTCCACCGTACTGACCTTGACACTCCCCTCCGCCAGCGTGGTGGCCCGCTCCACCTGCTTCACTTTTTCGAGAAAGGCCGGAATGACGGGTTGGTCCGCCAAATCCATCCGCCGGAACTGATAACCCGTGCCGGCGCCTGCCGGCTTCACCGTCAGACGGACCTTGGATCCGCTGTGCAGGGAGGTGCCCGTCAGGCTGGCTTCCTTCTCGACTGTGGTTTCCCGTGCGGTCGCCATCCCGCTTTCTACACATTCCCCCAGCCTGAGTCATGCCTCTTATCTTCCCGGGTTGCCCTCTCTGCTAGGCTGGGGACTTGAGCCAACCACTTCAGGATGAAGGGATTCTGTTCCATCTCCGCCGCCAGGGTGAGACCAGCCTCCTGGCCGTCTGGCTCACCCGCTCCCACGGGGTGGTCCGAACCCTGGCCAAAGGGGCGGCCAAACCCGGCAGCCCCATGCGGGGTCATCTGGACCTTTTTCATGAGTGTGAAATCGGCTGGGAACCCTCCCGCCGCACCAGCCTCCACCATCTGCGGGAAGCCCGGGTGGTCCGTTCCCGCTCGGGCCTGCGCCAGTCCTACGCCCGGATTCTCGCGGCCACCTACTTTGCCCAGACCATCGAACAGTCCTCCGAACCCGATGCGAATCTCGGGCCCATGCACGGTCTTCTGCAGTTGGCCCTGGATTGGCTCGAGACCAAGGAGCCCCACCGAAAACTGGTGGAGCGATTTGAGCGGGCCGTGCTCAAACAACTGGGGGCCGACGACCCGCGCCGCAGCGCCCGTTCCCTGCTCGACGACCTGTCCCACCGGCGACCCAAATCGCACGCCGC
>CAZURF010000028.1:0-1922 GCA_964623555.1 uncultured Akkermansia sp.
CGGATGCATTCTTTGATCGCCTCTGGGTCCTTTTCACAAAACAGCAGGGTCTTCCAGCTGGTCAGATGCTTCGGCTTGTGGAAGTCGCTCCCCGCGATGAAGGGCATCCGCTTGAGTCCGACCGGATTGAAAAGATCATCCCGATTTCCGATTTCCCACGCGTCAATCAATGACCGGTACTCCTCCTGCCGTTCCCAGAGGTAGAGCGTGTCTTTGCCCCATGCGGAACTCATATGATGAGGGTGGGCGGCAATCGCCAGACCTCCCTGTTCCCGAATCCTTCGGCAAATCTCCTTGAGCGGCAGGGCCGGATCAATCGGCTCTGTCAAATCCACCCCCAAGAGATGGGCCGACCCCTTGGCGGTCAATCCATCATGGTTGAATTCCAGACCCGGAAACAAAATCATCCGATACCTCGCCCAAGCCCGATTTCGCTCCTCTTTCAAGGCGCGGAAATATTCAGGAAGATCGTCCGGAGTCAGCACCAACCCCGTCAGGCCCGCCAACCGCCCCAAGAGCCTCCGCGGGTCCACCAGATGGTCGGTCACGGACAGGGCGTCAAAGCCCCGTCGACCGTAGAAATCCACCAGTTCCCGGAGGGTGAGTCGCCCGTCGGAGAACATCGAATGGGCATGCAAATCCACCATCAGTAGCTGCTTGCGACCCGACTCCGGCAGCGCCGGCAAAAGCCTCAATTCCGGCGTTCGCTCGGTAACCTGAGCCGTTCGCGCCATTTGCCAAATCCGGGTCGCCAACCTTCCCACCGCTCCTTCCGTGCGCTGGGCCTCCTTGCGTGCCCGCCGCCGCCACTCCCGCCATCCCACTCCCCCACCCTCCAGAGCCGCGCTTACCCGTTGGGCGATCTCTTGGGGAGAATCCGCCAACGCCCCGCCGCCGATTCGTGTCACCAGACGGCACATGTCCTTTCTCTGCTCCGCCCGCTTGCCTCCCTCCACCAAAACGAGCGGTTGGCCCACGGCAAGGATTTCCCGGACGCTGATCGTACCCGGCTTGGTGACCACCAGATCATGCCCCCGAATCAGTCCGGCCAGGTCCTTCACCCAGCCTCGCACCAGCAACCGCTCCTTGGCCTCCGGCAACGCCTCCCGGAGGATTTTTTTCAGCTCCTCTTCCCGGCCCACCACAGCCGTCACCTCGGTTTTAGGAATTCCGAGTAGCCTCTCCGCCGTTCGCACCGCTTTCCGCCGGCGGGAGTTCACCAGGTAAAGGATTCGGAATCGATCCGTCCGGGTCTTCCCCTCGGCTTTTGCCTCACACACAAACTCAGGCCGGACCGGCCACCCTCCCGCCACGATTTCGGGCACTCCCGGGTTCTTTGACTTCAAATCCTCCGCTGCCCCCTCATCCGAGACCCAGATTAAATCCGCCGATACCTTCTCCCACGCGCGCAAGTCTTCCGCCTCCAGCGCCACCCCCACCCTTTGAAATCCCGCTTCGGAACGGTCCCGCACCCGTTCCTGCAGCGCCATGCCCACCGCTGGATCGAAAAACACCACCAACTCCGGCCGGCACTCCTCCAGCGCTTTTGCCGCGGCCCGCCGCAGTTCAGGCCAACGGGACCGACCCAACGCTCCATCCGTCGCCCGCCGCATCCACTTAAGGACCCGATCCCCGCCTTTCGGCCTTCTGGCCAACCCCTCCCGCAGCCAAGCTAACCAGCCCTGCAGCCCATCCTGACCCAACTCCCGCACTTCCACGCGCAACTCCGTGCCGGCCTGCTCCTCCAAATGATCCCGAAGGTTTCTCGCGACATAATGGTGCTCCTCCTGCCCACTCGTTAGGATCAGCACATCCCTCATGCAGGGATGTGAATAAGTTCTGAATAAGGAAGGACAAGTTCCCGAATGTTACAATATCAAGACGGTCCTATCCAAAAGCGAAGCCCAACCGAAAGCCTTCTC
>CAZURF010000028.1:2022-17010 GCA_964623555.1 uncultured Akkermansia sp.
ATCCGCTCCACCAACCTTTGCCGCTGGGCCTCGTTGAGTTCCTGATAGTTGGGCCACTCCGCCAGTTTTTCCTGCAACTTTTCCCTGGGCACCAGCGTCAAGGTAAGGATCTGGACAAAGCGACTTTCATCCGGTGGCCCGGCCCAAAACTGCCCCTTCTCCCGCTTCACCATTCCCCGTTTCGGCACATAAGGGGCGTCCGGAATTCTGGGCGGACGGGCAGACTCCTTTTTTTCTTTTTTGGCCTTTAGATCCATCCCCTCCTCTGGATTCCCCTCTTGGGCGCGCAACGGCGCCGCAGCCAGAACCACGCCCAAAGACCATACCAACCAGTTTTTCATAGCCCCGCCCACCAGCGATTTTCTTCGTCCTGCTCCACGAGTGCATCCAAGGCGGCAAAAACCATCGCGTCACTGATTTCAGACGGCTTCGCCGGCTTGTTCCATAGGACCCATCCGGCCACCAGCGCCGCCGTCCCCGCCGTCCACATCCAGCGCCAGCTGAGCCGCCAGGACCATGTTCCCTTGTGGGACAAATCTTGTTCCCGAAGCCGGGCCAGCGTCTTGGCAGCAAACCACACCGGGGCCTTGGGAGGAGGAACCCGGCCCAGAAGCCCCTCCAACTCCGGCCCCAACCCATCCGCCCCCCCCTCTGATGTCCTTTGGTTTGCCATATAGGATTAGACCACGTTTTTCTTATTTGGATGCGGTCAAATATCCAGAAAGTTTCTTTTTTAGGCTTTCCCGGGCCCTGAACATCAACGCTTTAGCCGCCGTCAGACTCATCCCGGTAATTTTTGCAATCTCCTCAAACTCCATTCCCTCGTACTGCCGCAGGTGCACCACCATCCTCTGGTTCTCCGGAAGTTCCCGGCAGGCCTCTTCCACCGCCTTGCTCAAATCCGCGTAAGCTAGATTGGCCAAAGGAGTTGGGGTGGATCCATCGGGTTGACTCTCCATCAGACTCTCCCCCGTTTCCTCATCCACCCGATCCTCGCCATCAATATCCCTCCTTCGCTTTCTCTGCCCAGCCCGGGTGAAGACGAGATTCCGAACCACGGTCATCAACCAGGTGGTGAACTTGCCCTCCGCCCGGTACGTCCCCGCGGACCGCCAGACGCGCAGAAAAATATCTTGGGCCACCTCCTCCGCCTCTGGCCCCGCTCCCCCCATCATTCGCGCCACGGTTCCGTACACCCGGTCCTGGTGCCGTTCGATCAACACCCGGAACGCCTCCTCATCCCCCTCGCGAATCCGGGTCATTAACTCCTCGTCGCTCACCTCCCCCGCCATAAGCCCCGAATCATTCCGTATTTTTAATCTCCTGCAACGTCCTTGTTGACCCCTGGAGCCACGGCGGTTGCCGGACCCGGCTTCCGCCGACGATCACCCTCTCCCTCTCTCGACACCTTCCCCCCTTCCCATTCAATCTTGAACCATGGCCGGTCACAGCCACTGGGCAAAAGTCAAACGGGCGAAAGGAGCCACCGATGTCAAACGCGGGGCCCTTTTCTCCAAGCTCGCCAAGGAGATCACCGTGGCCACCCGCCTGGGCGGAGGGGATCCCGGTTTCAATCCCCGACTCCGCACCGCTATCGCTGCCGCCCGGGCGGAATCCATGCCCGTCGACAACATCGACCGCGCTATTAAGAAAGGCACCGGGGAACTGGAGGGCGGGGGCTCGATCGAGGAGATCACCTACGAAGGCTACGGCCCTGGCGGTGTCGCCCTCATGGTGGAAACCCAAACCGACAATAAAAACCGCACCGCCGCCGAAATCCGCCACCTCTTCACCAAACACGGGGGCAACTTGGGCGGTTCCAATTCAGTCGCCTGGATGTTTCGCCGCCGGGGGGTCTTTCTTTTGGAAAACGCCAATCCGGATGCCGCCCTGGAGGCCACCCTGGAAGCCGGGGCCGACGATGTCCGCCCCGCCGGCGACAACTCCACCGAGGTCGTCTGCCCCCCGGATCGTTTCGATGCGGTCGACAAGGCCCTGCGGGCCAAAAATCTGGTTCCGGCGGCCAGCCGCTTTATCTACGAACCCGAAAATCTTGCCCCCGCCCCGGATGCGGAAACCTCCGGCAAGGTGGTGGCCCTGATCGAGGATCTGGAGGACCACGACGACGTCCAAAATGTCTGGCCCAGCTGCGACCTCCACTAGTTCTTGGTTTTCCGCCCGCCCCCCCCCATCCACCCCCAAACACTCATCCCCCCCCCCCCACCTTCACCAACTCCAGCCGGTCCCCGTGCTCCACTTTGATTTTCTCCCACTCCTGCCGTAGCAGCGCCCGCCCGTTTCGCTCCACCAGCACCGCCGCGGGCGTCAGCTTCAGATCCCGGACCATCTCGGCCACGGTTTTTTCCGGATCCACCTGTCGGGCCTTCCCGTTGGCAAACACCGTGACTTTGGCGGCCATAACTAGGCGGTCAGGGCCCGGTCCCAATCTTTCCAGACCGGATCCAGGCCCCGCGCGCGCAGGACCGCGCTCAACTGCTCCGCGCTGCGCTCGTCGGAAATCTCAAACTGCTCCGTGGCCGCCGCCCGCTCCCACTCGCCTGCCTCCAGCGCCACCTCCCGACCCCGGACCGTCCGGTGCAGCCGCTCTTTCCCCACGCCCGTGTAGCCGCCGGGTTCGGTCTCGGAACCCGCGCTCATCATCGTCACTCCCAACTCCATGAGCCCGTCCCGCAGGTTTTTCGGCTCCCGGGTCGACAGCACGATCCCCGCCTGGGGAAAGGCCACCCGGTAGGCACAGATCGCCCGGACAAAGTCCCGATCCGACATGGCCACCCGTGGCTGGAATCCACCTGCCGCCGGTCGCAACCGCGGTAACGCCAGCGTGATCTGAGCCCGCCAACACACCTTCATGAGATGGGAGATATGGCCTGCCAAGGCCACCAACTCCTTTCTCCAGTCGGCCAAACCAATCAGAACCCCCAGCCCGATCCGGCGGAACCCGGCCTCATATCCCCGCTCCGGCCCCCGCAGCCTTTCGTCAAAATTTCTTTTGGGACCCGAGACATGCATCTCCGCATACGCCGCCCGGTCGTAACTCTCCTGGTATAAGACCAGTCCCTCTGCCCCCGCGGCTACCACCTGCCGGTATTCCTCCACCTCCAGCGGCGCCACCTCAATCGCCACCGAAGGGAAAAGCGGCACCGTCTTTTTCACACACTCCGCAAGGTAGGAAACCGGCACCTCACGGGGATGCTCCCCGCTCACCAACAACACGCTTCGGAATCCGATTCCTGCCAGATGACTGGCCTCCGCCACCACCTCCCCGGGCGTCAGGGTGACCCGCCGAATCGGGTTATCCTTGGAAAAACCACAGTACTGGCAGGTGTTCACACATTCGTTGGAAAGATAAAGAGGCGCGAAAAGCCGCATCGTTCTTCCAAAATTTTTACGCGTTTCCTTCCGCGCCAGCTCCGCCAGTTCCTCGAGGCGCGTGGTTCCAAACATCAACTCCTCAAACTTGGCCACCGGCGTCGTTCGCCCGAACGGCAGCCCCTCCAGGGCGCTTCCCGGCCGGCCGCTCATTCGTCGAGAAACCCGGTCAGGGGACTCGTCGCGGCGGCCTCCCGCCGGGCGGGACTGAGCCCGGCCTCGTAGGCTCTCCGACCCGCCTCCACCCCCAGTCGGAAGGCGGCGGCCATTTCCGTCGGATCCTCGGCCACCGCAATCGCCGTGTTGATCAACACCGCATCCGCCCCCATCTCCAGGGCCGCCGCCGCATGGGAGGGCGCGCCCAGTCCTGCATCCACGATCACCGGCACGCGGGCCTGCTCGAGGATGATCTCGATCTGGGCCCGGGTCTCCAGTCCACGGTTCGAGCCGATGGGTGCGCCCAACGGCATCACCGTGGCTGCCCCCGCCTCCTCCAGCCGCTTGGCCAACACCGGATCGGCATTGATATAGGGCAAAATGGTGAACCCTTCCTTGGCGAGGATCTCCGTGGCTTTCAGCGTTTCAATCGGGTCGGGTAGCAGATACCGCGGATCCGGGTGAATCTCGAGCTTCACCCATTTGGGCAGGCCGGCCGCCACGGCTAGCCGCGCCAACCGGACCGCCTCTTCCGCATTCATCGCGCCGCTGGTGTTGGCCAAGACCAGATACTTCTCCTGGTCGATCTCTTCCAGCATGTCGGCCTGCGGGTCCTTTTGGCCGGTCAGATCCACCCTCCGCAGGGCCACGGTGACGATCTCGGTTCTGCTCGCCTCCAGGGCCGCCTGCATGGCTGGAACCGAGGGAAACTTCCCCGTTCCCACCAAAAGGCGGGATTGAAACGTCCGGTCTCCGATTTTCCAGGGTTCAGTGGCCATCCTGGAAGGATATCGATGAACGGGAAAAATTCCAACTCGTCCCCTTCCCGGCTTGCCTTTGGGGCGGTCCCTTCCTCAAATCAACCTTCCCATGAAACCCGAGGCTTACTGGAAATCCCGCCTGCCCATGGTCGAAAAGGCCCTGGATCGCCTCATCTCCAGGAAGGCCCACCCGGCGCTCATCCATCAGGCGATGCGCTATAGTCTTCTTGCCGGAGGAAAAAGGCTCCGCCCGATTCTCTGTCTCGCCGCCGCCCGGGCCGCCGGCGGGAAGGAGTCCGCCGCTTTGCCCGCTGCTTGCGCCGTGGAGTGCATCCACACCTACTCCCTCGTCCACGACGATCTTCCCTGCATGGATGACGATGATTTCCGCCGCGGCCGCCCCACCAACCACAAAGTCTACGGGGAAGCGGTGGCCGTTCTCGCTGGGGACGGCCTTCTCACCGAGGCCTTCGCCTCCGTGGTCCGCACCAAGCCCAACCGCCGCTACACGGGCGCCGATTTGGTCACTGAGCTAGCCCACGCCTCCGGCAGCCTTGGACTCATCGCCGGCCAGGTTCTCGACCTCGATTCGGAAAAGAAGCGCATCCCGCTGAAGAAACTCGTCGAGATCCACCGCGCCAAAACCGGAGCCCTCATCACCACCTCCCTCCGCCTTGGCGCCATGTCCGCCGGGGCCGATGCCCGCACTCTCTCCCACCTCACGAAATTCGGCCGTGCCCTTGGCCTGGCCTTTCAGGTCATCGACGACATCCTCGATATCGTCTCCACCAAGGAAAAACTCGGTAAAAGCATTGGCAAGGATCAATCCTCGGGCAAGGCCACCTACCCCCGATTGCTCGGCCTCGACGGCGCCCGCCGGGAGGCGGACCGGCTTACCCGTGCCGCCCGCTCAGCCCTTCGGCCGCTCGGCTCCCGGGCCCACGCCCTCCTCGCCATCGCCGATACGCTCCTGCGCCGCGACCACTAGCGCCCGCCGAAGGCGGATCGCCTCCTCCACCTCCTCGGCCGCCCGCTCCGCCGCCCCGGGTCCCCCCAGCTTGGCGGCCACCTGTCGGATCCGTTGGGTCATTTTTTCCGTTCCCCGAGGGTTGCGCAAAATCTGGAGCGTGGCCGTGGCCAACCGCTCGGGATTCGCCGCTCCCTGCAGGAATTCCGGGACCACTTTTTCCCCGGCCAACACGTTCACCATCGAAAGATAGGGCAACTTCACCAGCAACCTCCCGAGCAGGTAGGTGAACCAGGAGGTTTTATAAATCACCAGCATCGGCAGGCCAGCCATTGCGCATTCGAGGGTGGCGGTGCCCGAGGCCACGATGGCCAGGGTGCAACGGTTCAGCAGGGTGAGGGACTGGCCTGACACAATGTCGAGACTGACGCCACTGGTCGGATGCTTCGACCACTCCTCCTCGAGCCGCTGCCGCATCTCCGGGCCCGTCGCCAGGGTGACAAACTGGACATTCCGCTGTTCCCGGGCGATCCGCGCGGCCGTCTCCAAAAGCAGGGGCCAATGCCGCGCAATTTCCTTGGGCCGGCTTCCGGGCAGGAGGGCGATACAGGGAATCTCCTCGGCAGCCCGGGCTTTCCCCTGCTCGATCCAGCGGTCGGCCAGCGGATGGCCCACCCACTTGACCTTCAGTTTGGGCGCCTGCCGGGAAAACCACTCCACCTCGAAAGGGAAAATGACCAAAAGCCGCTCCAGGATTTTTTCCATCGTTTTTGCCCGGCCTGCTTTCCAGGCCCAAACCTGCGGGCTGACATAGTAAACAACCGCCGGTGGGGGATTTTCCCGGTGCAGCGCCTTGGCCAGCCTGAGGTTGAAACCGGGATAATCCACGAGGATCACCACGTCTGGCTTCCGTTGCGCGATCTCGGCCTTCACCTGCCGAAAAAACTTCAGGAATTTCGGCAGATTTTTCAGCACATCCGTCAACCCCACCACTGCGTGCCGTGCCAGGTCAAAACTCTGCTCCTGTCCTGCCGCCCTCAACATGGGACCCCCCACTCCGTACGCCTTCAGCTCGGGATTTCGCTTCTTCAGCGCCCGCACCAGGTCGGAAGCCAGCCGATCGCCGCTCACCTCTCCCGCCACCACGTAGATGCGGGGGTGATCCAATGGGGAGGTCTTCATTTTCCGATCGCCGTTATCTGGCCACAGATCTGGGAAGCCAGTTGCAGGGCCTCGAATCCGTGTGTCCCCGCCACCCGCGGATCCGTGTCGTGCCGCACGTTGTCCAAAAACTCCTCGAGCTGATTTTTCAGCGGCTCCCCCTTGCGCACCGGGATCTTGTCCCGTGTGATTTTCCCGTCTTCCCTCCGGTAAATCTCCCCCTCCTGCTTCATGTAATCGAGCGACAGGTAGGCGTCATCCTGGAACACCCGGATTTTCCGTAGTTTTTCCGGACTGATCCGGCTGGTGGTGAGATTGGCCACGCAACCGTTTTCGAACCGGATCCGGGCGTTAGCAATGTCCTCACCCTTGCTCAAGACCGGCACGCCCACCGCGTCCACCGACGTCACCGGCGATCTCACCAGATGCAGAATGATCTCCAGATCGTGGATCATCAGGTCCATCACCACCCCGATGTCCGTGCTCCGGCCCGGGTACGGCGACAGCCGGTGCGCCTCGATGAAACGCGGTCGCCCCAGCCGCTCCTCCAGAGCCGCCAACACCGGGTTAAACCGCTCCACATGCCCCACCGCCAGTTTCGCCCCGTTTTTTTCCGCCAGCGTCACCAGCTCCCGCGCTTCTCGGGTATCCATCGCGATCGGTTTCTCCACCAGCACATGCCGGCCTTTTTTCAAAAACGGCTCCGCCGAGGCCAGGTGGTGGATTGTGGGGGTCACCACGCTCACCGCCTCCACCGCCTCCACCATTTCCGGCAAGGTTGCAAAGGCCCGCGTCCTGCATTTGTCCGCGATTTTCTTGGCAATGCCCGGATCGGTGTCGAATACACCCACCAGGTCCGCCTTGGGCGATTCGGCATAAATCCTCGCATGCTCCTTGCCCATGTGGCCCACCCCAACCACCCCCACCTTCACCGGCGCACTCACTGGCTCGCTCCCCCGCGATGACCCCAAAGCGTGATCTTGTTTCTCTCCGCCAACCTTCTCACCTCCTCCGCCTCCAGCACCAGCGTCCGACCCGCCTCCAGCACGATCGCCCTGACTTTTCCCTCCGCCGCGCTCTGGAGGGTCCGAGGCCCGATGACCGGCACATCAAACCGCATGTCCTGGGCCGGCGAGGTGACCTTGAGCGCGGTCGCATCCTGTCCGGCAATCTGCCCGCCCCGTTTCAGGGTGGCGTCTGTCCCGTCAAAACCCTCCACCGCCAACACGGTTCCCTTACGAACCACCAGGCTTTGGCCGATGTTCATCCGGGCCACCGCCTTGGCCAGCGGCCAGCCAAACTTGATGTCGGCGGAAAGATGCAAGGGAGCTCGCGGCCCGGCGATCAGCCCAGGCTTGGCCAAATGGGCCTCCATGAAGGTCGTCGCCGGCAGGACACGGATGCCCGCCTTCTCCAACTCCTTCACCACCGCCCCAAACAAGGTCGCGGCATTCCGCTCCTTGAGCTGGGAAAGAATCCAGAGGGCTTTCAGGTCCGGGCGCAGGTCGTAAAGCCGCTTGGGTGTGATCTGACCGGCAAAGATCGCCCTATCCACCCCTTGCTTGCGAAAGAAAGAGACCAGCCCACCCAACTGCCCGACCCGCAGCCAGGCGGAGGGTCGGCCCCGGGAGGCCACCGAGGGCTCAGTCTCACCCTCGAACGCAGCCACCACCAGTTGCTGGCCCGCATCCCGGGCCCCATCCAGGACGAGTCTTGGGTAGACGCCTCTCCCAGCCACGAGACCAATCCTGCCCTCTTTCAACGATTTAGGCATAAAAGGGACATCCGGTTTCGCGGATTGACCAATATCTTCGTTTGGATATGATTTTCAAGGAGTTGACTCTCGGCGGTGGTTGGGTGGGAACTCGAACGGTTTCCACCTTTTTTTTCGCCGAAAGCCTTCTCCCACAACCCCAACCTAGAAACAATATGAACACTCAAGACTTCCTCACGGTACTCGATTACATGGAAAAGGAGAAGGGCATTAGCCGGAAGGTCATGTCCTCCGTCATCGAAAACGCCCTCGTCACCGCCGCCCACAAAACCTACCCACCCGAGACCGAGGTCCGGGTCTCCCTCGATGCCAAGACCGGAAAAATCCAGATGTTTGCCAAGCTCAAGGCCACCGACCGCGCCCGCCCGAATCCGGATGAAGTCTCCGTCGTCAAGGCCCGCTCCGTAAACCCCTCCGCCCGGCTCGGCGACCTCGTTGAGATCGAACTCGATGCCAAGCAGTTCGGCCGCATCGCCGCCCAGGTGTTCAAACAGGCGATGAACCAGAATCTCCGTTCCATCGAAAAGACCATGATCATGGAGGAATTCCAGGGTCGCGTCGGCGACATCGTGGCCGGCACCGTCCGCCGCTTCGACCGCGCGGATGTCGTCATCGATCTGGGCAAGTTCGAGGGTATCATGCCCGCGCGGGAGCGCGTCCCGACCGAGGAGTACACCCCCGGCGAACGCATTCGGGCCCTGGTGATGGCCGTCCAGCAAGGCCAGCGCGGACCCGAGATCATCCTTTCCCGCGCCAGCCCCGATTTCGTCCGCCGCCTCCTCGCCCTCGAAGTGGCCGAACTGGCGGATGGCGTCGTGCAGATCAAATCCCTCGCCCGCGAACCCGGCTTCCGCACGAAGATTGCCGTCTGGTCGGACGTCGAAAAGGTGGATCCGGTCGGCGCCTGCGTCGGAATCCGCGGCTCCCGCGTGAAAAACATTGTCCGCGAACTCAACAACGAGAAGGTCGACCTGTTCCGCTGGTCTCCCAACATTCATGAGCTGGTCATCGAGGCGCTCAAGCCCGCCAAACTCCGCAAGATTGAGATCGACGAAACCAGCCACCGCGTCCGCGCCCTGGTCGATGCGGAAAATCTCTCCCTCGCCATCGGCCGCAAGGGCCACAACGCCCGCCTCGCCAGCCGCCTCACCGGTTGGCACATCGACGTGGAAGAGGACAAGACGGAGGTCGTTGGTTTCGAGCAAAAACTCGAGCAGGCCGTCCAAAGTCTGGCCACCGCCCTCGGCATCGAGGTTCCCCTGGCCCAAAAGATCGCCTCCGTGGGTTTCAGCACCGTCGAGGCCCTGGTCGAAGCCACCGAGACCGACCTCGCGGAAGCCGTTCCCGACCTCACCCCAGAACAAGCCAAGGAGATCCTGACCAAGGCCCAGGCGGCCCTCGCAGCCGCCAAGTCCTGAGTCGCCTCCCCCTGCCGGCATGGCCACCTCGTCCGCCAAAAAAACGCCAGCCGCCGAGGGAGCCGCCGCGGCTCCCAAAAAGCCCCGCGCCACGAAAGCTACCGGGGACAAGGAATCTCCCGTAAGGAAAACTGCGGCAAAATCCAAAGTCGCCGCCGCGGAACCGGCTCCGGCCCCCGTGGCTTCGGCTCCCCTTGCTGCCCCCTCTCCGGCTCCCTCCCCCGAGGCCGCGGCCCCGGCTGCCGCCGACGCCCCGGTGGATGAATCCAAGATCATCCAGATGAAGCCGCCGATCCAGGTGCGCGACCTGGCAACCCGGCTCAACCTGAAGCCTTTCCAGCTGATTCATGAACTGATGGAAATGAATGTTTTTGCCACCCTCAACCAGACCCTGGAGGAGCCGGTGGCCAAGAAAATCTGCGAAAAGCGCGGGTTTGTTTTCATGGCGGAAAAACGCAAGGAGGGCGGCGGGGTTCACAAGGTTGCCCCCGTCGTCGAGCCCCCCAGGCCCAAGCCTGTCCCCTCCGCGAACCTCAAACCCCGTCCTCCTGTCGTGACGTTCATGGGACACGTCGACCACGGGAAAACCTCCCTGCTCGACGCCATCCGCCGCACCAAGGTCGCCGCGGGTGAAGCCGGCGGCATCACCCAGCACATCGGCGCGTACTCGGTGAAGCGGGGCAACCAGAGCATCACTTTTCTCGACACCCCCGGCCATGAGGCCTTCACCGCCATGCGCGCCCGCGGGGCCACCGTCACGGACATCGTCGTCCTGGTCGTCGCCGCTGACGATGGCATCAAGCCCCAGACCCTCGAGGCCCTGAAACACGCCCAGGCCGCCAAGGTCACCGTAATGGTCGCGATCAACAAGGTCGACCTTCCTGGCGCCAACGTCGACCGCGTGAAAGGCCAACTGCAGGAACAGGGGTTGGCTCCGGAGGAGTGGGGCGGTCAAACCGTGGTTTGCGAGGTTTCCGCCACCAAAGGCACCGGCATCGAAAAGCTTCTCGAAATGATCGGCCTGCAGGCTGAAGTGCTCGAACTTCGCGCCGATCCCACTGGCCATGCCCGCGCCCGGGTCATCGAGACCCAGATCGAGACCGGCCGTGGCCCCACCTCGACCGTTCTCGTCCAGCAGGGATGTCTCAAGGTCGGCGATTCCTTCGTCTGCGGCCCGCACATGGGCAAGGTGAAGGCGCTCCTCAACGATACTGGCGAAACCATCAAGGAAGCCGGTCCCTCCACTCCTGCTCGCATCATCGGCCTGACCGGCGCCCCCGCCCCCGGCGAAGAAGTCGTCGTCGTCGGTTCCGAGCGCGAAGCCCGCTCCATTATGGAAGAGCGGCAAGAAGCCGAGCGGGTTTCACGCTTGGCCTCGGGTCCGGGCGGCACGCCGGGAGGCGTCACCCTGGAAAACCTCTTTGCCAGCATCGCCGAGGGCCAGAAGAAGTGCCTCAAAATGATCCTGAAGGGCGACGTCCAGGGCTCAGTCGAAGCCATCACCGAATCTCTGAGAAAAATTCAGAGCCAGAAAATTGATCTCGATATCGTTTTATCCGCCATCGGCCCGATTTCCGAGTCCGACATCCTCCTCGCCAAGGCCTCCGGCGCCGTGGTCATCGGCTTCAACACCAAAACGGATAACTCTGCGGCCAATGCCGCCAAGCGCGAGGGCATCCAGATCAAGCTATTCAGTATCATTTATGAGTTGGTCGACCAGGTGAAGGAAGCCATGACCGGCATGCTCGATCCCGAGCTGCGCGAGACCCCGTTGGGCACCGCCCTGGTCAAGAAGGTGTTCGAGCTCTCCAAGTTCATGGTCGCTGGCTGCCAAGTCCAGAGCGGCCGGATCACCAAGAGCGGCCGCGCCCGGGTCATCCGCAAGAAGCAGCCGATTTACGACGGCGGCGTGGTCACGCTCAAGCGGTTCCAGGAGGACGTCAACGAGGTGCGTCAGGGTCTCGAATGCGGTATCCGGCTGGGCAATTTCGACGAGTACGAGGAAGGCGACATCATCGAGTGCTACCAGCTCGAAAAAGTCCCCCAAACCCTCTGATCGTCGGACGTTTCTTAATCTTCATCTTAATCTTCATCTAACCCCCTATGTCCTCCCGTCGATTAGTTCGCGTTTCGGAATCCATCCGCGGCGTTCTCGCCCGCCTCGTCAGCCGGGAGCGCACCTTGGAGGGCACGCTCATCACTATCACTGGGGTCGATGTCAGCCCCGACCTGCGTCATGCCACGGTGTTTGTTTCCCATCTCGACGGCCGCACCCCCGATGAGCAGATCCTGCATGACCTCAACGCTCTCAAGGAGGAATGGCAGTCGGAAATCAACAAGGCTCTCCACATCAAATACACGCCCAAGCTTCACTTTAAATTCGACGAGGCTCAAAAGCGCGGCGACCGCATCCTGCAAATTATGTCCGAGCTCGAACCCCCTACCGAGGAAAAGCCCTAGCTTTGGGAGCGCGGTTTCTCCACAGGCCACCTCGTTGTTGAATGGGCGATCTAAATAGAGTTGGCCTTAACCGCCAACCGCAAGAAATCTTTTCGCCAAGTATGTGTAGGTGGGAATACCCACCAGAATATTCATCGGAAAAGTCACCCCGAGGCTGAGACCGAAGTAGATCGCCGGGTTGGCCTCTGGGATGGCATATCGCAACACCGCCGGGACAACGATGTAGGAGGCGCTGGCGGAAAGAACCATCAGAAGGACCGCGTCAGCAACCGGCAGCCCTAAGACCCGAGCTATCAGTAAGGCGATTCCGGCATGGATAAAAGGACTGCAAACGGCATATCCCAGCAGGATCCGGGAAGCGCGGATGGCATCCTTGAAGTTTTTTGCCACCAGCAAGCCCATGTCCAAGAGGAAAAATGCCAGCATGCCCTTGAATAAATCCCCCGAGAAGGGCTGCATCATCGCCTTACCTGCCTCCCCGCTGATAAATCCGACCGCCAACGACCCCAGTAACAACAAATGGGCCCCGTCAGTGAAAGATTCATGGAGAATTTTGCGGATGGAAAGAGCCGGCGGGGTCGAAACAGAACCAAGATTCGTTGCCTCGGCCATTGTAAGGTGCCGCAATTTATTGGCCAACAAAACGGCGCAGATGATGGCTGGGGATTCCATGATCACCATCGCCACGGCCATATGACCCCCCACCGTCATGCCCATGTTTTCCAGGGACTGGACAGCGGTCACAAACGTGACCGCACTGACGGAGCCGTAGGCGGCGGCTACTGCGGCGGCGTCATAGCGGGAAACCCTCTTCCGCAGAAAGCCATAGCCCATGGCGGGCACCAAAAAGGCCATGAACAGGGCGGCCCCGAGGCTGAGTAAGATCTCGGGGGTTAAGCCGCTCTTTCCCAAGGCAAAACCACCCTTGAGTCCCAAGGCCATCAGCAGGTAAAGCGAGAGAAATTTCGCGATCGAGCGGGGAATTTCCAGGTTTGAGCGAACCGCCCCGGCAAAAACGCCGAAGACAAAGAACAGGATCGCTGGATCGACGAAGTTTTGCACGTGGCTGCTCTTTACTCCGGAAGAAACCGGACTTCCCCGGTATCCAGATCCTGAATACCCCCGACGACCATTAGCTTCCCGGAAGCCACCAGATCCCGAAGAATCGGGCTTTCCTTTCGAATTTGGGCCATCACCTGTCGCACATTGAGCTCGGTCACTTCCGCCACCAGGGCCGGATCGTTCCCCGGTACTACCGGTTGATCCACCCGGGCCTCTTTCACGCAGGGCTCCACCTTGGCGAGAAGGCCGGTGAGATGGCCGAGCTTGACCCCGGAGCAGGCCCCGACGATGGCCCCGCAATTGGTGTGCCCCAGTACGGCGATCAGTTTGGCGCCGGCGACCTGACAAGCGAACTCCATGCTGCCAAGAATGTCATTGGATAAGACGTTACCGGCCACCCGGGCATTGAAGAGGTCCCCTATTCCCTGATCGAAGACCACCTCGCTCGAAGTCCGAGAATCGATGCAGCTTAGAATGAAGGCGAAGGGGTGCTGGGCATTGACCGTCACGTCCCGCAACTGATTCCAGGGCCGGTCATAGGTATTCCCTGAAATAAACCGTTGGTTACCTTCCTTGAGGCGAGCGAGCGCCTCATCCGGGGTTAGGCTCTTTTGCTCCTCTGCGGTCAGCGGTTTCGGGGCCGGCCGGAGGATATGCCCCGGAACCCAGCCCAAGAGGGCAAAAATCAAAAGAGCTGCCGCCAACCCTGCCGGGATGAGCCAATTCTGCTTTGCATGGCCGGTTGTCACGGTTGGATTCGTAGCCGGTTTTCATATTTCGTTAAATTAGATTGTTTCGTGTTTTTTGTTCGGTATTTTCGAACTATGAAATCCGCGGAGCAATTACCGGAGTGGCTGAACTACCATCACCTCCGTCACTTCTGGGTGATCGCCCGCTACGGTCACCTCACCCGCGCAGCGGAGGCCTTGAGGATTTCTCCCTCCACCCTCAGCGAGCAACTGGCCGAACTGGAGGAGTGGCTGGGTCAGAGTCTCTTCGAGCGCCAAGGGCGGCAACTGATCCTGACCGAGGGTGGCCGGGTGGCCTGGGAGCATGCCGAGACGATTTTCAACACCGGACGCGAGTTAATGGGATGGTTCCGGCACTCGGGAGGGGGCCAAACCCAGAAAACCCTCCGCCTGGGCGCGGTCGGCCCCCTTTCCAAAAACCTCCAGTACGATTTCATCCAGCCGCTCCTGACCGATGCAGGCATCACCGTGGTGGTGGAAGCCGGTCCCCTCAAGGATCTGGCCCAACGCCTGCGGGAACATCGGCTGGATCTGGTTCTCTCCAACTTCCCCATCCAGGGCGACGGAGCCACCGGGATCTTCAACCACCTCTTGGGCGAGGTGCCGGTGTTTTTGGTGGGGGGCAAAGGCGGAAAGTTCACCCACGCGCCCTTCCCCCGCTGCCTACAGGACGTTCCCCTGTTTCTTCCCAGTCGTCAGAGCAAGGTCCGGGCCGATTTCGACCTGCTCTTGGCCAAGGCGGGTCTCGAACCCCGAATTCATGCCGAGGTCGACGACATGGCCCTTCTTCGCTTGCTCGCCCTTTCCGGCCAAGGCCTGGCTCTTGTCTCCAAAATCGTGGTGGAACGGGAACTCGAATCGCGCCAAATCCGCCACCTTCGCAAGGTCCCGGGCCTCACGGAGATCTATTACGCCCTGACCGTGCGGCGGAAGTTCGGCGATGCTTGGCTTGCCGGGGTTGTCGATACTTTCCGCCACCGCCTCAAATCCCTTTCCTCTTAGCCCTTCTTTCCTTTCCCTCCCCCGCCTTCCCGAGGCGGTTTGTCCCCACCCTTCTTCCCGCCGTTTCCTTCTGCCTCGCCCTCATCTT
>CAZURF010000029.1:0-16960 GCA_964623555.1 uncultured Akkermansia sp.
CCCGCAAACGCGAGCGGAAGAAGTCCGGCCAGCCCGGCGCCCGCAAGCGCTTCCAGTTCTCGAAACGCTGATCGGTTGAGTTGTTCACCGACCGGCGTTTTTTGGCCGGTTGGGAGTGGAAAAATTCCTCTCAAACGGCCTTAATGTGCCGTTTCATGAGTTCACCTGTCTCCATCGCGATCGTGGGCGCATCCGGGTACACCGGCGAGGAGCTCGTGCGCATCTGCGTCCGGCATCCGGGCATGAAGGTAACGGCGGTGACCTCGCGGCAGCTCAAGGGGCGGACGTTGGCGGAGACGCTGGCCATCGGCGGTGCGGCCGGGGCGGTCCGTTTTGAGGATCTTTCCGCGGCCGAGGTGGCCAGGAAGGCGGAGGTGGTGTTCCTGGCCCTCCCGCACGGGGTCTCGGCGGAGATCGGGAACGAACTGCGGGCGGCAGGGAAGCGGGTGTTCGATCTGAGCGCCGATTTCCGGCTAAAGGACGCGGAGGTTTACCAGAAGACGTACGGGGCGGCTCATCCGGCCCCGGCGCGGTTGGGCGAGGCGGTGTACGGCCTGCCGGAGCTTCACCGGGAGAAGATCAAAAAGGCGGACCTGGTGGCGTGCCCGGGCTGTTATCCGACCACGGCGATCCTGGGACTAGCCCCGGCCCTGAAATCGGGCCGGGTGGCCGGCGAAGGCATCTTGATTTCGTCCATGAGCGGGGTTTCCGGCGCCGGCAAAAAAGTGGAGCCGGGGTATCTCTTCGCGGAGTGTAACGAGAATCTGCGGGCCTACAGCGTGCCGAACCACCGGCACCGGCCGGAGATTGAGCAGGAGCTGTCGGCGGTGGCGGGGGCGGGCGTGAAGGTGGCGTTTGTGCCCCATCTGGCCCCCTTGAACCGGGGCATGCTGACCTCCATCTCCTTCCCGTTGAAAAAGGGAACGGTGCAGGCCGATTTTCAAAAGGAGTATGAGGCTTTTTATCAGGATGCCGCAGCGGTGCGGGTGCTACCCGGCGAGGCGTTGCCGGAGACGAAGCGGGTCATGGGTCGGCACGGGGCGGAACTGGCCGTGCGGGTGGACGACTGGACGGGCCGGGCGTTGGTGGTCGTGGCCATCGACAACCTCGGCAAGGGCGCGGCGGGCCAGGCGGTGCAATGTTTCAACCTGCGGCACGGTTTTCCCGAGGGGCAGGGGTTGGACTGGTGAGCAAGCTGGTATGGCTGCGGAAGGGGTCGGTGACGTCCCCCAAAGGTTTTCTGGCAGCGGGGCACCATGCGGGGATCAAGCCCGGGCGGGAGAAGGACATGGCACTGGTGGTTTCGGCCCGGCCAGCTGAGGCGGCGGGAGCCTTCACGACCAACCAGGTCAAAGCGGGGCCGGTGCGGGTCTGCCAGGCTCACATCAAAAACGGCCCCATCCGGGCGGTGATCCTCAACAGCGGCAACGCCAACGCCTGTACGGGTGTGCGGGGGATCGCCGATGCGAAACGAATGACGGTGGAAACGGCGAATGCCTTGCAATGCCGGCCGCACCAGGTCTTGGTTTGTTCGACGGGCCGGATCGGCCGACTGTTGCCGATCCGGAAGGTTCTGCGGGGAATCCGGTCGATTGCCGGCCGGGTGACGCCCCACGGGGGGACGACGGCGGCCCGGGCGATCATGACTTCCGACACGGTGCGGAAGGAGGCAGCGGTGCGGCTAACGATCGCGGGACGGCGGCTGACGATCGGGGCGATGGCGAAGGGGGCGGGGATGATCCATCCCAACATGGCGACAATGCTCTGCGTCGTGACCACCGATGCCGCGGTGGACAAGCGGACGCTGGTGCGACTGACGGCGGACGCGGTGGAACACAGCTTCAACCGGATCAGCGTGGACGGGGACATGAGCACGAACGACACCGTCTTGGTGTTGGCCAACGGCGCCGCGGGGAACACTTCCCTAAAGAGTTACGATCCGGATCTGGGAAAGTTCTCGAACGCCCTCAAGCAGCTGATGCTGGAGATGGCCAAGAAGATCGTGGAGGACGGGGAGGGGAAGACACGGCTGATTGAGTTGCGGGTGTGTGGGGCGGCAACCGAGCGGGACGCAAAAATGATGGCGGAGGCGATTGCCCGGTCCCCACTCGTCAAGACTTCGTGGGCCGGCGGGGATCCGAACTGGGGCCGGATCATGGGGGCGATCGGGGCGTGCGGGGCGCGGATGCGGGAGGAACTGGTGGACATCCATTACGACGGGGTGTCGGCGGTACGGGGCGGGGTGGCGGCGGCGACGCCGCCGGGGCGGTTGCGGGCGGCGGCCCGGAGGTCGCGGGTATCGATCCAGGTGGACCTGAATCTGGGCAAGGGTGAGTACCGGATGCTGACGACGGATCTTTCGGAAAAGTACGTGCGGATCAACCTGGGGGAGTAGCAGTGCCGGGGGGGATCGTGGTGAAGTACGGCGGCAGCGCCATGGAAGATCCGGCCAAGGTGACGGAGATCCTGCGGGAAATCGCCGGATTGGCGAAGGAAGGGTTTCCCGTGGTGTTGGTGCACGGTGGAGGAAAAGAAATCAGCGCGGCATTGGAACAGCGGGGGCTGAAGGCGGTTTTTGCCCAAGGATTCCGGGTCACCGACGAGGCGGCGATGACGGTGGTGGAGGAGGTGTTGGACCGGAAAGTGAATCCCGGGATTGTGGCTCAATTGAAGGAGCTGGGGGGCCGGGCAAAGGGGATCAGCGGCAGAAAAGTTTTTCAGGCCAAAAAAGCGCCGAAGGCGGGCGGGGTGGATCTGGGGCGGGTGGGCGAGGTAGAGCAGTGTGCTGTGGGTGAGGTGAAAAAGTGTCTGGAGTCGAAAGAGACGGCGGTGGTGAGTCCGGTGGGGCAAGGAAGTGATGGTGGGGCGATGAACCTGAACGCGGATGTGGCGGCAGCGGCCCTGGCGGGGGCGTTGCAGGCCGAGCAGCTGGTTTTTTTATCGGATGTGCCCGGGCTGATGAGGGATCCCAAGGATGCCAGGACGTTGATCCGAGAGATCGGGGCAGCGGAGCTGGCCCAACTGGAAAAGGAGGGGGTGATCAGCGGCGGGATGATCCCCAAGTGCCGATCAGCGGCGGTGGCCCTCCGGCAGGGGCTAAAGAAGGTGGAATTCGTGGACGGCCGGGTGGCGGGAAACCTGACCCATGTGGTGAAGGGAAAAGCAGCATCCGGGACGGTGCTGAGAGTTTGAAGCCAGGGAGTTTAGCGATTTCCTCAAGCGGGCTCATTAAGCCCGCCCCACCTTTCTGGTTAAACTAAGCGACGATCTCAACGCGGGTGCCCACGGGGGCGAGATTATAAAGATCGATCACGTCGGAATTTTTCAGGCAGACGCAGCCGGCGCTGGCCGGGGTGCCGATGAGGTCCTCGCGGTTGGTGCCGTGAATGTAGATGTAGCGATCCTTGCTGGTGCGGTTGTGCTCCTCTTCGCCGTCGAGCCAGAGGATGCGCGTGAGAACGAGGTTTTTCTCCTCCACCGGGTCGGTTGATTTCCAGATACGGCCCGTGGGTTTGCGTCCGATGAACTGGGTGCCAGGAGCGGCGCCGTCGCCGATCTTTTCGCAGACCCTGTGCCAGCCGAGCGGGGTTTGGTGGCTGTCGGGTTCCGAGCCGGTGCCCTTCCTGGCGGTGGAGACGGGGAAGGAGCGGACGACCTTGCCGTCATCGCCAATGAGGTCGAGTCGCTGGGCGGAGACGGAGACGCGTAGGTGCATGGGGAGAGTTTAGTTTGAGGTTTCGGTTGAGGTAAGGAGGAATGTTGAAGATTTAACGAAATCGGGCGGGCGACTCCCGGCATCGCCGGATGTGGCGGGCAATTCGGAACCGGGGCAAAGCTTGGTCGTTTTCGGTAAACCAACCCCGCTAGGATGCCCCGATGCCAAGCCTTCTGCCCATTGAGGAGATCCGGGGACCCTTGTTGGAGGCGATCCGGGCGGGAAAGCGGCGGATCGTGATCGAGGCCCCGACCGGGTCCGGTAAATCCACCCAGATTCCCCAGATGCTGCTGGAAGGCGGGTGCCTGGGGGAGTCAGGCCAGGCGGTGATCCTGCAACCCAGGAGGCTGGCGGCACGGATGCTGGCGAAGCGGGTGGCGGAAGAGCGAAAGGTGGAGCTGGGCGGGGAGGTCGGTTACACCATCCGGCTGGATGACTTAACCTCGGCCCGGACGAGGATCCGGTTTGTGACCGAGGGGGTGCTGGTCCGGCAAATGATTTCCCGGCCGAAGCTGGAAGGGGTGCAGGCGGTGCTGTGTGACGAGTTTCATGAGCGGCACCTGTACGGGGACCTGACTTTGGGAAGGATCCTGAACCTGCAGGAGGCGGCGCGGCCGGATCTGATCCTGGTGGTGATGTCGGCCACCCTGGAGACGGAGAAGCTGGCGAAAGCCATCGGGGCGGAGGTGCTGCGCTCCGAAGGGAGAATGTACCCGGTGGAAACCCGTTACCTTCCCAAGAGAGAGGATTTGAGCGGATCAGGCGTGGCGGAAGTGGCGGCGCGCGAAGCGGAGCGCTTGGTGAAGGAAGGGAAGGGGGATGTGCTGGTGTTCCTGCCGGGGGCCTACGAAATCAACCGGTGCCGGCGGGACCTGGAGTCGCGTTTGAGCCAAAAGGAGGCGGTGGTGTTGGCCTTGCACGGGGAAATGCCGCCCGCAGAGCAGGATGCGGCTCTCCAGCGGTATGACCGTCCCAAAGTGGTGGTGGCGACGAATGTGGCCGAGACCTCCCTGACGCTGGACGGGGTCCGGGCGGTGGTGGACGGAGGTTTGGCCCGGATCGCCAAATACGATCCCCGCCGCGGGCTGGAAACCTTGCTGGTGGAGAGAATCAGCCACGCCTCGGCGGCCCAGCGGGCGGGTCGGGCGGGGCGAACCGCACCGGGGGTGTGCGTCCGGCTGGAGACGGAGGCGGACTGGTCAAAGCGGGCCAAGGCCGAGGATCCGGAGGTCCGAAGGTTGGATCTGGCCGAGGCAGCCCTGGTGTTGGCGGCGGCCGGCGCGGGGCGTTTGGCGGATTTCCGCTGGGTGGATCCGCCGGAAAAAGGATCGGTCGAGCGCGCGGAGCGGCTGTTGGCGGATCTTGGCGCCACCGAGGGGCCGGGAGGGCCACTGACACCGACCGGGAAAAAAATGGCGGGCTGGCCGGTTCACCCGCGGCTGGCACGGATGCTAATCGAGGCGGGAGAGCAGGGGTGTCTGCGCGGGGCGGCGGGGATGGCGGCCCTGCTGTCGGGCCGCCCGCTTCTGCAGCGGATGGCGGGACGCAAAGGCGAAGGCGCGGAGATCCTCTGGGAGGCGGAGGAGGAGAGTGATTTGTTTGTCTGGCTGCGGGCCCTGCGGTTTGCGGAAAAGGAAAGATTTCACCCGGGAGCCTGCGGGCGGATGGGAATCCACGGGGGCGCGGCGCGAGAGGCGGCGGCGGTGCGGGACCGGCTTTTGCAGATCGCCCAGGGAATGGGATTGAAAACCGAGGAAAAACCGGCCGGAGGGGAGAAATTGAGACGGTGCGTGCTGGCGGGCTTTTCCGATCATCTGGGGAAGCGTCTGGACGGCGGGACGCTGCGCTGCGCCTTGGTCGGCGGGCGCAGGGGAACCATTGCAAGAGAAAGTGTGGTGAGAGACCGGCTCCTGGTGGTGGCGGGGGAACTCAAGGAGATCGGGCGCACGGACGGGGAGGTGGAGGTGGTGATGGGGTTAATCACGGCGGTGGAGGAGGCGTGGCTCAAGGAAATGTTTCCGGGTGATTTCTCCGAGAAGCGGGGGCTGGATTTTGAGGAGAACGGCCGAAAGATTGTGCGTCTGGACCAGGTGAAATTCCGGGACCTCGTGCTGGAGGAGAAAAGGAGGGAGGCCGAGGCGGGTCCGGAGGCCACAGCCGCGCTGGCCGAGGCGGTGCTATCGGGGCGCTGCGCCTGGCCGGGTTGGAATCCAGAAGCGGACGCCTTGCTGGATAGGCTGGAGATTGTGCGGGGATGGGGCGGCGGGGATTGGCCGATTTGGGATCATCCGGCGAAGCGACTTGTGCTGGAGACGCAGGTGGAGGGATGCCTGACGTGGAGACAGGCCAACGAAACCAGCGCGGTCTCGGCCCTGCGGGGGTGGCTGGGGAAAGAGAGGACGGAACGACTGGAGGCCCTCGCTCCCGAGCGGATTCAACTGCCGGGGGGAAAATCGGCGCGGGTGAGATACGGGAAAGGAAGGGAGGCGGTGATCTCCGCCAAGATCCAGGATCTTTACGGACTCAGGAAGCTGCCCGTCATCGGCGAGGGGAAGGCAGTGGTCACCATGGAAATCCTGGGCCCCAACCACCGACCGTTGCAGGTGACGCAGGACTTATCCTCGTTCTGGGAAAAGACCTATCCGCAACTCAAGGCCGAGTTGCAAAGGCGTTATCCAAAGCACGAGTGGCGGTAAAGAGGGCTTCGGGGGAGGTCAGGGTTTTTCCGAAGGCCTGCTGATCAAGTCCAGGGCTTTCGTGGCGGCCAGCCTCACCTCCTTGGGGGCGGCCGGGTCGGTGGAAATTTTTTTCAGGAGGGGAGTGGAGTCCTGATCCTGCAACAGGCCGAGGGCGATGAGAGAGACAACGCGCACCTCGGGATCCTGATCCCCGGTAGCGGTCCGCAAGACGGGAACCACGCGCGGATCGACCAGCTTGGAAACAGCTTTCACGCATTCGACGCGCTCGATGCCCAGCGGGTTGGAGATTTCGGCCAAAAGAACCTCCGCGCCCCGCCCGTCCTGCAACCGGACCAAAGCGAGGGCGGCCACGATCTGCGTGGTGCGATCCCTGGAGTTGAGGGAGGGCAGGTAGGCCTCCGGTTTGGCCTTTTCGGCCAGCTCCAGCAGGGAGCGGCGGGCGAAACGGCGGACATAGGAGTCGGCGTCCTGGAGCATTCTGAAAAGGTCGGGGATCAGATCCGGGTTGCCGCGCTGGCCAAAAAGCCGTGCGGCAGTGGCCCGGGTCAGCCAATCGGAATCCTTGGCTGCCGAGCGGAGGATTTTGAGGGCTTCCTGGGAGGCAAGAATCCGGGTGGCCTCTGCGGCCTCCCGGCGGACGGTGGGATCGGGATCCTTGAGCCCGGCTTTGATGAGGGAACCTGGGTTGGGCCGGTCGGGCGGATCGAGGGCGAGCGCCTTGAGGGCGTTCGCACGGACGGCGGGCAGGCGATCCTCCAAAGGTCGTCGGTAAGGCTGGGCTTTGGGATTGAGGCGGAGGATTTGGCGGGCCTCGGCGGCGGCAATTTCTGGTTGGCCCAGCAGGAGAGCGAGGTGGAGTCGCTCCTGCCGGAGAGCGGCGCTGTCGGGGGTTTTTTTGAGGGAGGTATCCAGGAGGTCGCGGGCTTCCTCGAAACGGCCGGACTCGAGAAGTTCGTGGGCCCGGCGGGCCGAACCGTCTCCTGGTTTGGAGCAAGCGCAAAGAAGCAGCAGGGGCAAAAGGAGAAAGACGGAAACTTTTACCATTCGTTTACGTTTACGTTTACGTTTACGAAGAAGAAAGAACGAACGGCGAGTTGGATGGGGATTAGGATTAAGATGAAGGACAACTGGAAGGATGTCATGGTAGGGCGGCCTCGATGAGGCCGCCTCGTTACTACTTGTGCTTCTGAAACCCAAACGCAGGCGGGGTCATCGACCCCGCCCCACCAAATTCAAGACGGCGAAAGGCCGAAGAGGGCGAGCGTGGGGTTTTCGACGAACTTCTTGATCTGGATCAGGAAGGTAACCGCCTCCTTGCCGTCGATGAGACGGTGGTCGTAGGAGAGGGCGAGGTTCATCATGGGACGGATCTCCACCCGGCCATCCACCGCCACCGGTCGCGGTTGGATGGCGTGCATACCGAGGATGGCGGATTGGGGCGGATTCAGGATCGGGGTGGACATCACCGAGCCGTAGACACCGCCGTTGGAAATGGTGAAGACGCCGCCTTCAAGATCAGGCAGGGAGAGTTTTCCCTCCCGGGCACGCTGGGCGAAGTCGACCAGAGCCTTTTCGAGGCCGGCCAGGTCGAGCTGGTCGCAGTCCCGAAACACGGGAACCACCAGGCCCTTCTCCGTGCCGACGGCGACACCGATGTCGTAGTAGTGCTGTTCGACGATTTCATCACCCTCGATGCGGGCGTTGACCGCGGGCACGGCTTTCAAGGCGTGAACGGCGGCCTGGATAAAGAAGGACATGAAGCCCAGCTTCACGCCATGCTCGGCCTGAAAGACAGGCTGCACCTCGGAGCGGAGGGCCATGAGCTTGGAGAGGTCCGCCTCGTTGAAGGTGGTGAGGATGGCGGCGGTGTGCTGGGCGCTGACGAGACGATCGGCGATCTTGCGGCGGAGCGGGGACATCTTTCGCCGTGATTCGCGGCCGGGGCGGAACGTGCGGGGTGCGGAGTCGGAGCCGCGGGAAGCGGGGACAGGGGAGATGGAGCGTTCGTTGACGTTTAGGTTTATGGAGGGTTCGGGTTTGGGAGTTGAACTCGAGCGGTGCGGGAGAACCGGCCCTTCCTTGCCATCAGCGGCCGGCTTGGCAGGCGCAGAAACGGAGGGTTTGCCGCCAGCTTTGCCGGGGAGGATATGCGCGACGACCTGACCAACCTTCACCTCGGTGCCTTCCGCCACGAGGATCTCGAGAGTGCCGGAAGTTTCGGCAAAGACCTCGGAGGTGACCTTGTCGGTTTCGATCTCGAAGAGCGGATCGCCGGAAGCAACCGAGTCGCCATTCTTTTTTTTCCAGCTGCCGATGACCCCGGAGGTGATGGATTCACCAACGGAGGGGACTTTTACAGGCACAAGGTTCGACGTGGCCGCGCTCATTTTTTCCCTTTCCGCTTCACCTTAGGCTGAGGGGTTGGCTTACGCACGGCTTTGGTTTTGGCAGATTTATTTTTGACGGCAAGGATGCGCGGCCCTCCGGAGGCTTTTGGGGGAACCGAGGGGTGGGCGGAGGCCAACGGAGCAACCGGGGGCTGGAGTTTGGGTAGACCCAGGGCCGCCGCGAGGAGTTGGTTTTGTTCAAGCGTATGAATGGCCAGGGCGCCGGTGGCCGGGGAGGCGGAGGCGCGGCGGCCGGCGTAGCGGATCTCCTTCATGAAAAGGCTGCGGAGCCTGGATTCCAGGTGGCTCCAGGCACCCATGTTGCGGGGCTCCTCCTGGCACCAGACGATCTCGGCATCGGGTGAATGCTGGAAGACGGCGGTCTGGAGCTTCTTTTCGTGGAGCGGGTAGATCTGCTCGAGCCGGATGATGGCGATGTCCTGAAGGCCGTGTTTTTCGCGAAACTCGGCGAGGTCGTAGTAGACCTTGCCGGCGCAAAGAATGACGCGGCGAGCCCCGGAGGGGACGGCAGGATCCGGCAGAATTTCCTGGAAAGAGCCGCGGGTGCAGTCCTGGGCCGGGCTGGTGGCGCGGGAATCGCGGAGCATTCCCTTGGGGGTCATGACCACCAAGGGCTTGATGGTTTTCCGCAGCGACTGCCGGCGGAGCAGGTGGAAGTAGTTGGCGGGGGTGGTGGGGTAGGTGACCACCCAGTTGTCTTCGGCGCAAAGCTGGAGGAACCGTTCCAACCGGGCGCTGGAGTGTTCCGGACCCTGCCCGTGATAGCCGTGGGGCAGGAGCAGGGTGATGCGGGAAGTGACACCCCATTTCGATTCGGCGGCGGCGATGTACTGGTCGATCTGGGTCTGGGCGCCATTGGCAAAGTCGCCGAACTGGGCTTCCCAAAGCACCAGCATCTCGGGGCAGTCGAGGGAATAGCCGTAGTCGAAACCAAGGACGGCGGCTTCCGAGAGGGGGCTGTTGTAAACGCAGAAGGAGGCCTGATCCTTGGAGATATTTTTCAGGGGGATGTAGCGGGCCCGGGTCCGCAAATCGTAGATGGCGGAGTGGCGCTGGCTAAAGGTGCCACGACGGCTGTCCTGACCGGACAGGCGGATGGGGTGGCCTTGCGTGAGCAGGGAGGCAAAGGCGAGGTGTTCGGCGCAGGCCCAGTCAAGCGGGGCCTTGCCTTCGGCCATGGCGCGGCGGTGATCCAACATTTTTCGGATCTTGGTGTTGATCTGGAAATCGGCGGGGATCTGGGAGATGGCCCGGCCGAGTTTGGCGAGGGTGGGTGCGGGGACGCCGGTGGGGAGTTCCTCCAGCAGGTCGGGGCAACGCAGGTCGGGGCGAAGCTTGGGTTGGAAATGGGTGACGGCTTCGCGTGACTCGCGGAGGGCATCCTCGGAGACAATGTCGAGCTGGGAGCGGATTTTCTGGATCTGATCCTCGGTGATGACGCCGGAGTCGAGCAGGCGACGGGCGAGAAGCCGGCTGACGGAAGGGTGCTGATCGATCTCGGAATAAAGGGTGGGCTGGGTGAAGTTGGGCTCATCCCCCTCGTTGTGACCGTGTTTCCGGTAGCAAACGATATCGAGGACGATGTCCTCGTGGAATTTCTGGCGAAATTCAAGGGCGAGCTGGATGACGGCGCAGGCGCTCAGGGGATCGTCGCCGTTGACGTGAAAGATGGGGAGGCCGAGGGATTTTGCCGGGGCGGTGCAGTAGCGGGTGGAGCGGGAGTCGATGGGGATGGTGGTGAAGCCGATCTGGTTGTTGACGATGATGTGGATCGTGCCGCCGGTCTTGTAGCCCTCGAGCTTGGAGAGGTTGAGGGTCTCCGCGACGATGCCCTGCCCGATGAAGGCGCCGTCACCGTGGATCAGGACGGGGAGCACCTTCTCGCGCCGAACGGTGTCGTCACGATGGCGTTGCCGGGCCCGGGCCTTGCCCTCGACGACGGGGTCGACGGCCTCGAGGTGGCTGGGGTTGGGGGCAAGCGAGACACGGAGCTTTTTGTTTTCCGAGGTGGTCACGGTGTTCTCGTAACCCAGGTGATATTTCACGTCGCCATCACCGAGCACGGTTTCGGGAACGTAGTTCTCATGGAACTCGGTGAAGAGCTTCCGCCGGGATTTGCCCAGGGTGTTGACGAGGACATTGAGCCGGCCGCGATGGGCCATGCCGACCACGACTTCCTCCACGCCGTTGGCGGGGCAGGCCTCGAGCAGGGAGTCGAGCACGGCGATGAGGGTTTCCCCGCCCTCCAGGGAAAACCGCTTTTGGCCGACGTAGCGGGTGTGGAGGAAACGCTCGAGGGATTCGGCGGCGATGATTTTCTCAAGAATGCGGCGCTGCTGTTCCGGCGTGAAGACAGGCTGGTTGCGGTTCCGCTCCATCCGGTCACGGAGCCAACGGCGGATGGTGAAGTTCATGATGTGCATGAACTCCACACCCAGGGTGCCGCAGTAGGTTTCGCGGAGGTACGCAAGGATGTCGCGGAGGGTCCGCGGGCCGCCGCCGCCGAGGGTGCCGGAGTCGAAGACGCGGTCGAGGTCAGCGTCGGTGAAGCGGAAGGTGGAAAGGGCGAGATCGGAATTTTCGGCGGGGGTCAGGCCCAAAGGGTCAAGATGGGCGAGGGTATGACCAAGCGCCCGGTAGGCGAAGAGGAGGTTGTAAAGACGGGCTTGGGGGAGAACGTCACCGGTTGGAAGGGAGGCGGTGCCATCGCGGGACGGAGGACGAAGCTGGCAACCGAGTTCGAAGCCCTCGAAAAATCCCCGCCAGACGGGCTCAACCGCGGCGGGATCCGTTTTCCACTGCTCGTACAGTTCCTCCAGCAGGGGGGCGTTGCCAGGAGGGCCAAGACGGCCGAGGGCGGGGGATGATGCGGTGGAGGTGCGGTTGGGGTTTAACCGGTCCAGGACGGGAAGGGCGGGATCGGGCTCCGGCGTCGGCTGAAGGTCGCGCACCATGATGGGTTATATCTTCCTGTATTTCGGCTTTCAAATCGAGTCAGGAATCTGAAGAAGAATAATTATGCAAACATCTGAAGATGAACAAGATAGATATTTCAAGTGACCCTGGTCGGAGGATTTTTTGACCCCAGGTGGGAGGCTGGTTCATGATGGAGCATGGTCAGTAAAAGAAGTGGTCAGAAGAACGTCTTGGGGACGGCCCTGAAGATGTGTTCGTTGGATCCCCTGACGGGATTCACACGCTCGGGCAGTTGTGAGGGACACGAGGCGGATTTCGGGTGCCATGCGGTCTGCTCCCAAGTGACGGCTGAGTTTTTGCAATTCAGCCGGATGGCGGGAAACGATCTTTCGACGCCGCGCCCCGAATACGAATTCCCGGGCCTGAAGCCGGGGGATCGCTGGTGTGTTTGTGCGGCCCGCTGGGAGGAGGCGCGGCTGGCGGGAAAAGCGCCCCCGGTGGTGCTGGAGGCCACCCATGAGGCGGCCTTGGAACATGTGAAGTTGGAAGACTTGCGGCGCCACGCCGCAGATGTCAGCGGTTAAAGATCACCACTCGAGGATTGCGCTCGCCCAGGTGAGGCCGCCCCCAAAGGCGACCAGCAGGACCTTGTCGCCCCGCTTGAGCTTCATTTCCGGGCCGGCCTCGTGCAACGCGACCGGAATGCAAGCCGCCGACATGTTCCCGTAGCGCTGGACGTTGGCGAAACAGCGCTCCCGTGGGAATTTCAGCTTCTCGACGAGGGCATCGATGATCCGGATGTTGGCCTGGTGGGAAATGACGCAGGCGATGTCCTCCAGCTTCACGCCCGCCTTTTCCATGGTGCGGCGGGAGGAGTCAGCCATGGCGTTCACCGCCTGTTTGAAAATCTCCTTACCGGCCATGACGATGCAGTCCGGATGGGGCGGAGCGGGAGGTTCGATCGCCCGGCCCCGGGCCATGGGATTTTTCAAATGCAGAAGCTCGGAGGATGCGCCGTCGGCGCCCCAGTCAAAGGCGAGGATACCTTTCCGGCCGGGCTCCTGGCGGACCACCACCGCGCCGGCGCCGTCCCCGAACAGCACGCAGGTGTTGCGGTCCCGCCAGTCCACCACCGAGGAAAGGCGTTCCGTGCCGATGATCAGGATGTTTTTGGCGGCACCGTTCCGGAGAAACTGGTGGGCCACGATCAGGGCGTAAAGAAATCCGGAGCAGGCCGCCTGAAGATCAAAAGCCGGGCACCCAGTAGCGCCGATCTCGGCCGAAATCCGGCAAGCGGAGGAGGGGAACATCGAGTCGGGGGTGACGGTGGCGGTGAGGATGAGATCGAGGTCGCTGGCTTTGATCTTGGCGTTGGCAAGGGCCTGCTTGGCAGCGGCCACGCCCATGAAGGTGGAAGTCTCCTTTTCCGAGGCGATCCGGCGTTCCTTGATGCCCGTGCGGGTCATGATCCACTCGTCGCTGGTTTCGACCAGCTTCTCGAGATCCTGGTTGGTGAGGACGCGGGCGGGGAGGTAGACGCCCGTCCCGGCCACGACGAGGCCGGAATCAGGCTGAGACGACATCGGCTTTGGCTTCCTTGTGGGCACCGGCGATTTCGGCCGCACGAATGATCCGGTCGTTGACCCCGTGTTCGACGGCCTCGACGGCCTCACGGACGGCGTTCCGGATCGCCTTCACGGTGGAGCTGCCGTGGGCGATGACGGTGATGCCGTTGACGCCGAGGAGCAGGGAGCCGCCGTACTCCTCGTAGTTGGTCTTCTTCTTGATGGCGCGGAACGCGTTGCGGGCCAGCCAAGCCCCCAGCATCCGGAGTGGGGTTTTTTTGATCTCGTGGGCCAACCAATGAAAGATGGCGGTGGCGATGCTCTCGCCGGTTTTCAGCACCACGTTGCCGACGAAACCGTCGCAAACCACCACATCCACCGGGCGCTCGAACAGGTCGCGGCCCTCGATGTTGCCGACAAAGTTGACCGGGGCCTCGGAGAGAAGTTTGAAGGCGTCCTTGGTGAGCGTGTTGCCCTTGGCGTCCTCCGAGCCGATCGAGAGGAGACCGACCCGAGGCTTTTTATAGCCGAGGATCTCTTCCGAGAAGATGGAGCCCATCAGGGCGTAATCGAGGAGGTGCTCGGGGCGCGCGTCGATGTTGGCGCCGGCGTCAATGAGGATGAAGAGATTGGTCTCCGTTGGCATGATCGTGGCGATCCCCGGCCGGCTGATACCGGGGAGGGTGCGGAGGCGGATGGTGGCGGCGGCCACCATGGCACCGGTGTGGCCGGCGGAGACGGCGGCATCGGCCTGCTCGTCCCGGACGGCGTCAATGGTGCGGAGGATCGAGTTGTTCTTTTTGCGCCGCAGCGATTCCACGGGGGGATCGCCCATTTCGATGACCGTGTCGCAGTGGTGGATCTCCAGCCGGGGGTTGGGCTTGTCCTGCCCGAGTTTTTTCAGTTCCGCCCGGATTTCGGGTTCCTTGCCGAAGAGAAGGAGTTTCTCAATCTGTGGAAAGTGCGCGAGGGCCTCGATGGCGGCGGCCACCGGACGTTCGGGGGCGAAATCACCCCCCATCGCATCAAGTGCAATCTTCATGAAAGGTTTCTCGCGGGGACGCGAGGGGCCTGTTTCAGGCCGACGGCGTCTCGATGGTCAGGACCTGGCGGTCGCGGTAGCGGCCGGTGGCCGGATCGACCACATGGGGCAAATGAGGCTGGCCGGCCTTGTCGCGACGGAGCTGGGGCAGGGAGCGACGATGCGTGAACTTCCGCATCCGCATCCGCATCTTCGACGTTTTTCTTTTCGGAACACCCATGGCTTCAATTCTCCGTTTTGAGCCGGTCCAGATCCCGCCAGACCGTGGCCCGTCTTTTTTCAGCGAAGTCGTCCGTGCCGGGGGCGAAGACTCGTCCCGAGCGCGGGCACCGACCGGCGCTGTCCAACTCGCAGCGGGGTGCGAGCGGAAGGGCTAGAATGATGTCTTCCCGGATCAGGGGAGTCAAGTCAGCCACCGCCTCGTCGGGGAGGTTTAAAATCTGACAGAAGTCCTTGATTTCCAGCTTCCAGGGAATGGGGTCAAGACAGCGGGCGCACTGGATTTGGAAAGATGCCCCCAAAGTGCCAGTCACGGTAACGTCCGCACCGGTCCGGACCGCGTGCAGGGTATAATCGATGGTGTTCCAGCCGATGATTCCCTCCATTGGAATGCCGTACTCCGCAGCCGGCAGGGACCCCTTGAGGTCGAGCCCGCTTTCCGGGATCTGACGAGGATCGATCTTCATTTTTGGACGAACTTTTTTCGAAGCGCCTGCACCACGGCCGGGGGAACAAACTCGTCCAAAGGAGCTCCCAGGCGCGCCAGTTCGCGAACGAGATTGGAGCTGAGAAAAGAAAGGGTTTCCCGCGGCATGAGAAAGACCGACTCAAGTTCCGGATGCAGCCGCCGGTTGGTGAGAGCGAGCTGGAATTCGTACTCAAAATCAGAAACGGCACGGAGGCCGCGGATGACGGCCACGGCCTTTTCCTTGCGGGCAAACTCCACCAGCAGCCCGTGGAATGAAGCCACGCGGACGCGGCTGGCCCAGGGCTCCGAGCCGATGCATTGCTCGATCAGCTTCACCCGTTCAGCCACGGTAAAGGAGGCGTCCTTCCCGCTGTCCTCGGCCACCGCGATGACCACCTCGTCAAAAATCCGGGCAGCCCGGGCCAGCACGTCGAGATGGCCGAGGGTGATCGGATCAAAGGTGCCGGGATAGACGGCGCGTTTCATGGACGGGTGATTTTCGTGGAAAGGAAAGGATGAGGCAAAGGGCTTTTTGGATTTCTCTTTGGATTCAGGATCGCCGCGCCTCCACCACGCGGGGTCGCGCGGTGAGGTCGGGATGGATGGTGACCCTGGGGAAACCGGCTTCCCGGGCCAGCGCAGCCACGGGGTCCGCCTGGGCGGGGCCGCATTCGAGCAGGAGATTGGCGGTTAGACGGGCGGCTTGGGGAACCAGACGGCGAATCAGATCCAGGCCATCCGCACCACCTTCCAAGGCGAGGCGGGGATCGTGACGGACTTCCGGCTCGGCGGATTCAATCTCCGGCGGGGTCAGGTACGGAAGGTTGGCGGTGACCAGCACGGCGGTCTCCGTGATCCCTTCCAGGAGATCGCCCTTTTTCCAGGCCAACGTCGTTCCTTCCGGGGGTGCCGAGGCGGGGGCAGTGCTGTTTTCCTGGGCCAAGGCGAGGGCCTCGGAGGAAAGATCCAGCCCGAGATAGCGGAAGGCCGGCTGTTTTCGGGCCAAGGCCAGAGGAATGGCGCCCGTACCGGTGCCCACGTCGATCACCAGGCCGGGCGGGAAGTCCGCCAACATCCGAGTGGCATGCTCGACAAGGATTTCCGTTTCCGGCCGGGGGATCAATGCGGCCGGGGTGCAGCGAAGGGTCAGTCCGCAAAAACCGGCAGAGCCGATCACGTGCTGGAGCGGTTCGCGCGCGGCCCGGCGGCGGACCAGTTGGCGCAGGGATTCCAGCTCCACGGGATTCAGCTCCCGTTCGAACTGGAGATAGAGACCGAGGCGCGGGAGTGAGAGGGCGTGGGCGAGCAGCAGTTCCGCTTGCAGGCGGGGTGAGGGGACACCGTTTTTCGTGAAATGGCCGGTCGTGGCTTCCAGGACGGAGAGGAGCTTCATGCCGCCGGGGCATTCTCCTCGAGGCGGCGCTTGAGATGGTCGGCGGCGAGGGCATCCACGAGATCGCCCAGTTTTCCCTCCATCACCTGGGCCAGGTCGTGCGAGGTGAAGCCGATGCGGTGGTCGGTGAGGCGGTTCTGGGGAAAGTTGTAGGTGCGGATCTTTTCGTTGCGTTCGCCGGTGCCGACCTGCTGGCGGCGGGCGCTGTCCAGTTTGTTGCGTTCCTCCTCGCGGCGGCGTTCCAGCAGACGGGCGGCGAGCACCTTCATGGCCTTTTCCCGGTTCTTGAGCTGCGAGCGGCCGTCCTGGCAGCGGACGATCAGGCCGGTGGGGATGTGGAGGACCTGGACGGCGGAGTCGGTCGTGTTCACGCCCTGGCCGCCCGGGCCGCCCGCGCGGCAGACCTCGACGCGGATCTCTTCCGGCTTGAGCTGGACGTCGACCTCCTCCGCCTCGGGCAACACGGCGACGGTGGCGGTGGAGGTGTGGATGCGGCCCTGGGCCTCGGTGGCGGGGACGCGTTGGACGCGGTGG
>CAZURF010000030.1:0-16951 GCA_964623555.1 uncultured Akkermansia sp.
CGCTGCGGACGAATTCCGGGGTGATTTCATTGGGAATGGACGCCCCCCAAGCCTGTCCGGGGTGTTGAAACCGGAGCTGGTCCCGCGGCCCCTTCGCGGTCATCTCCACCGCCTCCCGGGCGGACTGCAGCTTCATGTTTTCCCGGATCGCCACAAACTCCATTTCAGGGGTGATGATCCCCTGACGGGCATAGTGTAGCTGGGAAACGGGATGTTTCCTCGCCCGTCGGGGCTGTCTTTTGCCTCCGGGAAACTCTTCCTGCAGCGCGCCCGACCCGCTCTTCAGACCGTTGTCTTCCGGTCGGATCTGCCTGCCCGGGTAAATCTCGGTGTCCCCCCGCTCCTCAATCCATGCTGCCCGCGGAGTCGGCAGACCGTGTCGCACGTCCGCCGCGAAATCCGGATCGCCCCATGGACCGCTGGTGTCGTACACCCGCACGGGATCATTTTCCTGCAACCGGCCGTCGGGCATCCGGGTCGGTTGGAGCTCAATCTCCCGGAAAGGCACCCGTAGATCGGGGCGGGAGCCCGACAGGTAGACCCGCCTCATTCCCTCGATGGGATCCAGTTCCTCAACCTTGGCGACTTCCGTTTTGGCGATCATGCTGTTCTCCTTCCCGAGTCGGGATCATGGGAAGGGACAAGCGTTCGGCTTCCTCCCTCCGGCGGCATGATCCGCTTCAGGTTCAAGGGTCTCGGGACCTTGGTTCCCGACTCTCAGCCCGGCCGTCCGGACTCCCCTGCGAAATGGAATCCTAAAATGCCGTGGGGCCGGGTCAACTCCCGCTATTACTGTTCTTCCAAAACCGTGGCCGGGACATATCCGCGCCGCTTGTCCATCGTCTCCACCTCGGCGTAATCCCCCACCACTCGGCGCACAAATACCCGGTCGCCACGACGCAAAGTGGAGGAAGCAGGCGTCACCTGGTTCGGGCCCGCTTCCTTCAACGGCACATCGGAACGAACCATGGCCATGGAGGCATCCCGGCTTCCCGTCCCCGCACAACCCGCCATCAGCAGACCCACCAGGATCACTCTCAGGATCGATCTCATGATCCCGAACTATGGGTTCCGGATGCCCGAGCGCAACCCCCGGTGTTTCTTCCTTTCACAGAAGGTTCAATCTACCATGGCTCATATTCCCCAATGAACGGTCGACTTCTCCTCGACGGCAAATCTTCCGCCCCTGCGAACATGGCGATCGACGAGGCTCTTCTTCGCCTGGCGACCGCCCCGGTTCTCCGGATCTACGGCTGGGAGGAATCCTGTGTTTCCATCGGTTACTTTCAAAAATCCTCCGTGGCGCCGGCCGGCACCTCCTTGGTCCGGCGATACACCGGCGGGGGCTTGGTCGAACACGGTCGGGACCTCACCTACACCCTGGTGCTACCCGGGAATCATCCACTGACCCTGGCCGGCACCCTGCCATCCTATCGGACGATCCACGATGGCGTCGCCTCCGCCCTGCAGGCCGCGGGCATCGAATGCCGGTTGGCCACCGCCCAGCCCGCCAAGGATCATCCCTCCTGCTTTCTTAAGCCGGTTCCCGCGGATGTTTTGGACCCGGAGGGAGTCAAACTGGCCGGCGCGGCCCAGCGCCGCACCAAACAGGGTTGCCTGCATCAAGGCAGCATTCTCCTTCCCGTGGCCCCGCCCGCCCGCCTGGCCGAACTCTTGCCGGGGTTTCTCGCCCAAGCTTTGCAGACCTCTTGGAGCAGGGCCGAAAGGTTGCGGCAGGAGGAGGAGTTGGCGGAAAAACTGTTTCGCGACCGCTACTCGACCCGGGAGTGGAACCACTCCCGCTGACTAGGTCTTCTTCTTTCCCGCTCCCCAGATCAGCAGTGCGATCACCACCACGACAAACCCGATCAAAATGAGACTTCCCCTTTCCACCCAGGCCTCGGCTGCTTTTTGGGCCGCCACGGTGCGCGCAAATTTCTCCCCCGCGACCGCACTCAACCAGATCCAGAACGGGGCGTAGACCAGGGCCCCCAGCGCATTCAGCCCAAGAAATTTGCGGATCGGCATCCGATGCCGTCCGGCGAAGAAAAAAACGCCGAATCGAACCGCCGGAATGAAACGCCCCAGGAAGACCGTTTTGGCGCCGTGTTTTTCGTAGAGGTGCTCGATCCGGTGCTGGCGTTTTTCGGAAAAGACCCAGGAACCCAGTCGCGTTCCCAGGAACCACTCCCCTCCCCGCCGCCCAAGAAAATAAACCCACATGTCCCCTGCCAAAATCCCCGCCAGACAGGCGAACACGGCCAAATGGTACTGGGAGTTTCCCCAGCCCACGGAAAGACCGCTGGCCACCAGCAGGGGCTCCTCCGGAAGGGGCACACCCATCGCCGAGACAAAAAGAATCACGAACATCGCCCAATAGCGGTATTCCGCGACCGCCTGGATGAGGAAATCAATGTTCATAAATGGGTCCTTGGACAATAGTGGTTTGCATTGTCCGCCCCTCTTTTTCCACTAGAAAAACCCTTTCCGCCGCCATGTATCTGAATATCGGCCTAGCTTCCAAGGCGCTCTTCCACTCCTACCTCGGTGAGCCGTTCCGGCCCCGTCGCTGGTTGATTGTGAGCTTTTTTATCCTCCTGCTTTCCGGGTTCTGGATCGTGGTGGCGGCCGGTCGGTTTCTTGACCATGTTTTTTTCCCGGCCTTCCGTCGGCAGGAAATCCGGCAGCCGGTCTTCATCATCGCCCCGCCCCGCAGCGGGACCACCTTCCTTCAGAAACTCCTCGCCCAGAATCGGGAGGCGTTCGCTCCCGTGCTGATGTATCAGACGATTTTTCCCAGCATCTTCCTACAAAAGATCATCCTCGGCATCGCCTCTCTCGGCCGGAATCAGGACAGCTTCCTGGGGCTGGTGGTGACCTGGATCGAGCGCCGCTTCTTCGGCGGTTGGGACAACATGCACAAGATGCGCCTCGCCCAACCGGAGGAGGACGATGGGTTCTTTGTGTACACCTTCGTCACCGAGGCCATCTACCTCCTCTTTCCCTACGTGCGGCTACTCTGGGGGGCGGGCTTCGCAGATGACCTGCCGGTCGCCCAACGCCGCCGTGTGATGCGCTATTATCGCTCTTGTCTGCAACGGCACCTCTATCTTCACGGAAAAAACAAAGTTCTTCTCTCCAAAGCCACCCAGTTGTCGGGCTCTGTCCTGAGTCTCCGTGAGGAGTTTCCGGACGCTCGCGTCATCAACATTCTTCGGAATCCGGCGGACTCGATCGCTTCCCATGTCAGCGTTTTCTACCCCGTCTGGCATTGGATCGAGCCCTCTCTTCCCAAAAAAAGCCAGGCCTCGCGGGAATACGCCGAACTGGCCGCCGCCTGGTTTCGCCATTTGGAGGAGAAGGACAACCGTGCGGAACGCTCCCGCTATATGAGGATCCTGTATCGCGACCTGGTTTCCCGACCGGCCGAAACCGTCCGCTCGATCTACCGCCACTTCCGTATCCCCCTTAGCGCGCGGGCGTCCGCCAGAATCACCCGGGCAGGCAAAAAGTCCCTCAACTTTAAAAGCAACCACCGTTATTCCCTTCGCGAGTTCGGTCTTTCGGCCGACTGGCTCCGCCACGAGCTCGGTCCGATGATGAAAAAGCATGGCTTTACCATCGCCTCACGCCGGTAACAGACACCTGCTTTCGGATCTGAAGGGCGTTATTTCGTTTAGATTTACGTTTACCAATTATTAAGATTGAAACTTTCCGTAAACGGTTGGCCCAACTTACGCCTCTCTAGGATCGAAGCGTTGGGCGATCGGCATCCTTCTTCCCACTCCAAACGCTTTCGTGGTGACTTTGAGCCCCGGGGCGGCTTGCCGCCGCTTGTATTCGGATAAATCGATCTTCCGCACGATCTCCTGGGCCACTTTTTTGGAGATCCCTTTTTTGGCCATCGCACCGATCGATCCGTCGTTGACCACGTAGCTTTCCAGAATCCGGTCCAGCTCCTCATAAGGCGGCAGGCTGTCCTGATCGGTCTGGTTGGGACGCAACTCCGCGCTGGGCGCCTTCTGGATCGAAGACTTCGGAATGATTTCCCGCTCCCGGTTCACCCACCGCGCCACCCGGTACACCATCGTTTTCGGCACGTCGGCGATCACCGCCAGAGCCCCGCACATGTCGCCGTACAGCGTGCAGTAGCCCACCGCCAGTTCGCTTTTATTGCCGGTGGTCAGCAGAAGTCGCCCGGTGTCGTTGGAAATCGCCATTAAGATCACGCCCCGCAGGCGCGACTGCAGGTTCTCCTCGGTCAGACCACCACGTTTGGCGCCGCGCGCTGGTGCGATCGAGGCCAACATCGACTGGAAGGAATTCTCGATGGGGATTCTCAGGTACCGGATCTTCAGCCGTTTCGCCAGCGCCTCTGCATCCTTCACGCTGCCCTCGCTGGAAAACCGGCTCGGCATGGCCACGCCCAGCACCTTGTCCGGTCCCACCGCTTCGGCGGCGATCACCGCCGTCAGCGCGCTGTCGATGCCTCCGCTCAACCCCAGCACCACCTCCGCAAAGCCGCACTTCTGCAGATAGTCCCGGGTGCCCAGGACGAGGGCGCGGTAGATCTGTTCTTCCACCGGGGCCCAATCGGCCTTCGACTCCTTCCCCGTCAGATCCACCACCCACGACTGCTCTCCAAACGCCGCTCCTTGAGCGAGGACTCCTCCTTTTCTTCCAATGGCCAGGCTCTGCCCGTCAAACACCAGTTCGTCGTTTCCGCCCACAGCATTCACCTGCACTACCGGGATCCGGGCCCTCATCGCCACTTCCCTGAGAAGCCGGTAGCGGGTTTTCTCCTTGTCGATGCTCCAGGGGGAAGCCGAAAGGTTCACCAGGAGATCGACCCCTTTCTTGGTCAACTCGCGGACCGGATCCCGGCGATACCGCCGAACCGGCCAGACATCCTCGTCATTCCAGATGTCCTCGCAAAGGGTCACGCCCACCCTCGTTTTGCCCAGCCGGATCGGCTGGGACTCTCCCCCGGGCTCGAAATACCGGTCCTCGTCAAAAACGTCATACGTCGGCAGGAGGGCTTTCCGGGCCACCACCCGGGCTTTTTTCTGCTGCACCCAAAAAGCAACGTTGTGCAAGGGGCGGCCGTCCTGACCCCGGAACTTTTCAATGCCCCCCAACAAAAGCGGCACCTTGCCAATGTGGCCCGACAGTCCTTTCAGCGCCCGCTCATGCGCTTGGAGGAAATCCTCCCGGTTCAGCAAATCCCGGGGCGGATAACCGCAGAGACCCAACTCCGGCGTCAGAACCAACTCCGCCCCTTCCCTCACCACCTTCTGGTAACCTTTGAGAATTCGGGCGGCATTTCCGGAAAAATCCCCCACGGTCAGGTTGAGCTGGAGAATTCCTATTTTCATAAACCATTGAAATATAGATGTTTGTCTGGATTGTTCCTTTGGCCGGGTTCCGTTGACATATCCGCCAAGATTTGTAGCCTTTCGTCTTCGAATATGCCAGTTCCCATCAGCCAAGCATGGACCGTTGCTTCCTACGTTCTCGGGCAGAAATTGCGCGGAAACAAACGGTATCCGCTCGTCCTCATGCTCGAGCCCCTCTTCCGTTGCAACCTGGCCTGCGCCGGTTGCGGTAAAATCCAATACCCGGATCACGTCCTCAACAAGCGCCTCACCCCCGAGCAGTGCTGGGCGGCGGCGGACGAGTGCGGTGCCCCCATGGTCTCCATTCCCGGCGGTGAGCCCCTCATCCATCCGGAGATCGACAAAATCGTCGAGGGCCTCGTGGCCCGGAAAAAATACATCTACCTCTGCACGAACGCCCTGTTATTGAAGCGCAAGCTCGACCTGTTTAAGCCGACCCAATTCCTCACTTTCAGCGTCCACATGGACGGCCTTGAGCCCGAGCACGACGCGGCGGTCTGCCGGGACGGCACCTACCAGGTGGCGATCGAGGCCATCCGCGAGGCCGTGAAGCGCGGGTTCCGCGTCACCACCAACACCACGCTTTTCGAGGGAGCCGATCCTGCCCGTGTCCGCCTTTTCTTCGACGAGATGATGAAACTCGGCGTCGAAGGCATGATGCTCTCCCCGGGTTACAGCTACCAGAAGGCCCCGGATCAGGAACATTTCCTCGGCCGCGAGCGCACCAAAAAGCTCTTCAGCCAGATCCTCGCGGACCGCAAGCGCTCCTGGAAATTCAACCTCTCCCCCAACTTCCTCGAATTCTTGCAAGGCAACGTCGACTACGAGTGCACGCCGTGGGGCAATCCCACCTACAACATCTTCGGCTGGCAAAAACCCTGCTATCTGCTTCAGGACGGGTACGTCCCCACCTTCAAACAGCTCATCGAGGAGACCCCCTGGGAAAATTACGGCCACAAGAGCGGAAATGAAAAATGCCGCGACTGCATGGTGCACTGCGGCTATGAGCCCAGTTCCGTCGACGACACCTTCGGCTCCGTCCCCGGCTTTGCCCGCACCGTCAAGGCCGCCATGGCCTACGGCACGTAGGTCTTTCCTCACTCTTTCGCCATGCCCCAAGCCGACAAACACGCCCTGCCCACACACAAGCCGGGCTCGATCGAGGGCACCACGCTCGAATGCGCCGATGCCACCTCCCGCCGGAACGCGCTCCAGACCGCGTTCGATTACCGCGGGGATGTAACCCTGGATCTTCAGGACGGCTCCCACCTCCTCGGTTTTGTCTACCTTTACAACGAGGCCGGCGACCTGGTGCACCTCTTCGTGCCCCAGGGGAAGGACTCCGTTCCCCAGACCGTCCCCGCCAGTCGCGTCGCCCGCGTCCGCTTTACCGGCGAGGATACCGCCTTTGGAAAATCTTGGGACGATTGGACCACCAAGGCGGAAAAGGAACGGAAAAAAGAAGCCGAGCGCCTCGCCAAAGAAGCGGTCGCCCGCGGCGAACTCTGATCGGAACCGCCCGTGCGCCGGGCCATCGAATGGACGGAAAAACCGGGTGGCGGCGAGCTTCCTGTTATCTATCGCGTCTCCCTCTTTGCGGGAAAAGTTTCCTGGCAACGAAAACTCAAGGGTGCCGAGGAGTGGGAGACCCCGAAAATCCTTCCGGAGGCTGCCTGGAACTCTTTGCTGGAGGAAATGGAGAAGCGTTATCACCGCCGCCGCGCCCGCCACGAAGATCTTCTGCTGGTCCGTGATGTTGCAGGCCGCTCCCCAAAACTTCCCTGACATTTCGTAAACGAAAACGAACCTGCCCCCTTCCCCCTAGACGAACATCCTTGCCTTCAGTCATTTAGGGCGTACTATCTTTACCTTATGCCAACTCTCGCCGTTATCCGGACAGGTGGAAAGCAGTACAAGGTTCGCGAAGGCGATACCCTTGTGGTGGAACGTCTTGCAGGCGAGCCCGGCTCCTCCACTGAGATCTCCGACGTGCTTCTTTTTGCCCAGGATTCCAAGGTCCAGGTCGGCAAGCCGACCGTTTCCGGGGCCAAGGTCGTAGCCGAAGTGCTGGCCCAAGACCGCGCTCCCAAGGTCATCGCCTACAAATACCGCCGCCGGGAAGGTTATCATCGTAAAGTGGGGCACCGTCAGGACCGCACCCGCATCAAGATCAAGGCCATCCAGGGTGGCCGCTAAACCAGGAGACCGTTATGGCACATAAAAAAGGTCAAGGATCCACGCGGAACGGCCGAGACAGCCACAGCCAGCGCCTCGGCGTGAAGCGGTTCGGCGGGCAGCTTGTTCTCGCGGGTTCCATTCTCATCCGCCAGCGCGGCACCAAGTTCCATGCCGGTAGCAACGTCGGCATGGGGCGTGACCATACTCTCTTTGCGCTTTCCGACGGCCACGTCCGCTTTGATCGCGGCAACCGGCGCATCCACGTCGACCCCACGCCCGCCGCGGCCTCCTAGGCCTGGCCCCGCGCGGTGCCGTCCGCGCTACCCGTGAGCCGCCCCGGCGACCTCCTCCGCATCCGCGGTGCCCGCCAGCACAACCTCGCCGGCCTCAACCTCGACATTCCCAAACATCGCCTCGTTGTCCTCACCGGCCCCTCCGGCTCCGGCAAGTCGTCCCTTGCTTTTGACACCGTCTACGCCGAAGGCCAGCGCCGCTATCTCGAAAGCCTCTCGGCCCACGCCCGCCTCCATCTGGAGCGGTTGCCCGCCCCGGCCGTCGACTCCATCGAGGGTCTCTCCCCCACCCTCGCGGTTGAACAGCGCCACTCCGGCGGCAGCGGTCGCTCCACCCTTGCGACCTCCACGGAAATCCACGACCACCTTCGCGTCCTTTTTGCCACCAACGGTACGCCCCACGATCCAAAAACCAGCCGGCCGTTGCTCGCCTCCTCCCCCTCCCAGATTGTGGATCGCCTTGTGCACGGATTCCCGGGTGATTTCGTCATTCTTTTGGCCCCCCTTCCTGCGGCCGACCCCGCTCGTCTCAAAAAAGAGGGCTTTCTACGCGCTAGGCGAAAAGGCAAGTGGTTGGATCTGGGAAGCGCTTCCGGGCAGGAGGATGCCTTGGAACTGGTGGTCGACCGGCTCCAGATCCTGGCCCCGAACCGCGCTCGTCTGGCGGATTCCGTGGAATTGGCTCTCCGGTTGGGACAGGGGCGCCTGGTCGTGGCCTTTGCCACCCCGGACTTTTCCCCGGTATCTGGTAAGCCCGACCTGATCCTTTCCTCGGAACCGGAGGACCCGGAAACCGGTTACCGGGCTCCGCACCTCACCCCCCGCCACTTTTCTTTCAACAGTCCCGAAGGTGCCTGCCCGGAGTGTTCCGGGCTCGGCGTCCGCCTGTCCCCCGATCCGGCCAAAGTCGTTCCCAAGCGCGACCTCACCCTCGACCAGGGCGCCATCGCACCATGGAACCGCGCCCACCCGCGGATCCGCTCTTACTACCGTAACCTTGGTCGGGATCTGGCACGGCACCTCAAGGTGGATCCGGCAACTCCTTGGTCTCAGTGGCCCCAGAGCGCCCGCGACTTCATTCTCCATGGTTCCCAAGGGAAGGCCTTCACCCTCCAAACCACCCAGCCCGGGCGGTTGGTGCGCGAAAAAAAATCTTTTGAGGGTGTCCTGCCGGAGCTCGACCGCCAAATGAGGGAAGCCTCCGGCGAAGCCGCCCGCAACCGACTCCGCCGTTTTTTTTCTCCTGGAACCTGTCCCAGCTGTCGCGGCCGCCGTCTTCACCCCAACGCACTGCTCGTGACCCTTGGTGGACCCCCTGGGCAGGGGCACGACATCGCTTCCCTTTGCCAGATTCCCGTCTCCGGCGTGAGGCAATTTCTCGCAAACCTAACCCCTCCATCCGGACCCCTCGCCCATGCCTTTGATCCCCTGCGCCAAGCCGTGATCCACCGCCTCACCTTTTTGGAAAAGTTGGGATTGGGCTACCTCACTTTGGACCGTGCCATGGACACGCTCTCCGGCGGGGAAGCCCGTCGCGCCCGCTTGGCCAGCCAGCTGGGGGGAGGACTCACCGGTGTGCTCTATGTTCTGGACGAGCCCAGTATTGGTCTGCACCCCTCGGATCACTCCCGCCTGCTCGACCTCCTTTGTGCCCTACGCGACTTGGGCAACTCTCTCCTGGTTGTCGAACACGACGAGGAAACCCTCCGCCGTGCCGATCACCTGATTGAACTGGGACCCGGGGCCGGCAGCGAAGGTGGTAAACTGGTCGCCCAAGGCAGCCCCAAGGAAATCGCCGCCGACCAGAATTCCCTGTCCGGAGCCTTTCTTTCCGGACGGAGGAAAATCTCGTTCCCAGCACGTCGACCTGCGCCGCTCGGCCGGCTGGCGCTGTTGGGGGCCTCCGCCCACAACCTCAAGGGTGTGGATCTGGAAATTCCCCTTGGTTCCTTCACCTGCGTCACCGGGGTAAGCGGCTCGGGAAAAAGTACCCTGATCTTCGATACCCTGGCTCCGGCGCTTTTGCGCAAACTGCAGGGGCCCTCAGCCGCCCCGGAGCCTGGCTCGTACTCCTCCCTAACCGGGACGGAAACCATTGTTCGGGCCCTCGTGATTGATCAGACCCCCCTCGCCCGCCTTTCCCGCTCCAACCCCCTCACCATTCTCGGGGTCTTTGATGAACTGCGGAAACTTTTTGCCGCCCTGCCGGCTTCCCGGGCGCGTGGCTTTGGCCCCTCCCGCTTTAGTTTTAACGTCCGGGGAGGACGGTGCGAAACCTGCGGAGGCCACGGCGAGATCACCGTCCAGCTACAGCTTCTCCCGGAGGCGGTGGCCCCTTGCCCGACCTGCGGCGGGCGGCGCTACAACCGCGAAACCCTTGCCGTCACGTATCGGGGCCATTCGATTGCCGACGTCCTCGACCTTTCGGTGGAGCGGGCCCTCCAGCTATTCCGCGCCATCCCTCCCCTCGCCTCCGCCCTCGAGGCCCTGCAAAAGGTTGGCTTGGGCTATCTCCCGATCGGCCAACCGGCGGATCGCCTTTCCGGCGGCGAAGCCCAGCGGGTTCGTCTGGCCACGGCCCTGGCTTCCCGCACCCGCGGACCTTCCTTCTATCTGCTGGATGAACCCACCACCGGCCTTCATTTGGCGGAGGTGGAAAAACTACTGTCAGTTTTCTTCACCTTGTGCGAATCCGGCCATACCCTCGTCGTCGTGGAGCACCATCCCGATGTCATCCGCCATGCTGACCATATCATCGACCTTGGTCCGGGCGGGGGCGAAGCCGGCGGTCGTATTGTGGCCCAAGGCGCGCCGATGGAAGTGGCCCGTTGCCGGGAAAGCGCCACCGGCAAAATTCTCCAGGGCCTTCTCTGATGAATTCTCGCCAATCCAACTTAATCTTAATCTCAATCTTAATCCTGGTTCCCGGCTCTCAGCCCTGGCTCCCCGCCGCTGAACTTCCCAAAGACCTGCGCGTGGCCGAGGAGATGATCCGGGATGGGTTGTCCCGGGACGCCGTCGCCCGCATTCGCGGTTGGCTCCAAAAAAACAGCTCCTCTCCCCAGCCGGAGGCCCAGGTCTTGCTTTCTGAGGCCCTCTTGGCCGACAACCGTCCCACCGAGGCGTTGGCCGCCCTTCCCAAAAATCCCCCTGCCGATCTCGCGAATCGGGTTCTCTTGGTTCGTGCTTCGGCCCTGAATGAGGCCCGAAGGTGGAAGGAGGCCTTGGCCGACTGGAAACGACTGGATTCCTCCTCTCTTTCCGAAGCCCAGGCCAACCAGGCACGCCTCGGCCTCGCCTCCGCCCTCCTCAATGAAGACCAACGGAGCGAAGGACAAAAGGAACTGCGCCGGATTCTCGAGAAATCCGACCCCGCCACGGCCGAGACGGCGCGCATCCTGCTGGTAAAAACCCTCCTTGCCGAAGGGCAACTGGATGAGGCGGAAAAGGAGTTGGCAAAAACCAAGGGGGATGCACCGCCCTCCGCCAAGATTGAGGCTCGCTACTGGAAGGCGGAGATCACTGCCGCCCGAGGCAAAAGCGAGGAAGCCCGCGGTCTTTTCCAGCAATTGGTCGAGGAAGCCGACGGGGCCGGGCAGGACCTGCTGGCTCGGGCATGGATCGCCATAGGCCGGATCGACCGGGCACGTGACAAACCCGCCGATGCTGCCACCGCTTTGGAAAAGGCCCTGGATCGGGGCGGAGACCCGGAAACCTACCTGGCCGCCGCCCGGGAATACCTCTCCGCCGCCCAAGCCTCCCAATCCCTTCCCACCGCCGCCCTGCGCTTGCGCGATTCCGTGCGGGAAAGGGAAAATGATGATGAAAAACGCGGCCGTTTCGCCCCGGCTCTCCTGCTGCTCGGCGCAGCAACTCTGGAGGCAGGCAACGCCGAGGCCGCATCCGCCGACCTCGATAACCTCATTAAAAACTATCCTTCCTCACCCGCCGTTCCCGGCGCCCAAGTCATCTTGGCCGAAGCTCTGGCCAAGCAGGGCCAGGAGTCCGCCGCTCGCGAACAGTTGCGAAGTGTGCTCAAAAAAGCAGACCTTCCCGGCGAAATCGCCTATCAGGCCCATTTCGCCTTGGGGGATCTTCTTCTAAAGGAAGGAAAGCCGTTCGAATCCGCTACGGCCTTTGAGGCCGCGTTGAAAACAGCTGCCACCCCGAAGGAAAGCGAGGAAGCCCTTTATAATGCCACCCTCGCCACGGCCCGGATTCCGGATCCAATCGGGTTTGCCCGGCTGGAAAAGACATTTTCCGAAAAGTTTCCCCAGAGCGACCGCCGGGCCGCCCTGGCCCTGGAGCGGGGCCGGATGCTGGAGTCTAAGGGTGACTCCGCCGCCAGTCGTACCGCCTTGGAAGAGGTGGCTCAACTGCCGGGCTCCGGTTCATTTCAGGCTGAGGCGGTTTTGCGGCGCGCCAGTTCCCTGCTCCGAGCCGGTAACTACGCCGAAGCGGCCACCGCCTTTGCGGAGTTTGAAAAATCTTTCCCTAACTCTCCTTTACTCCCCCAGGCCTTGGCCTCCGGAATTGAGGCCCGACTTCGTGCCCGGGAGCTGACCGGAACCCAAGCCCGCGCCGAATTCGCCAAGATTCTCAGCCGCTTCCCCGACAGCACTCTCGCCCCGGCCCTTTCTTTCCAGATCGCCCAAACCCACTACGAGGAGAAGAACCACGGCGAGGCCCTCACCGCCTTCCGGGAAATGGCCAAAAAGTTCTCCAAGGACCCCCTTGCGGACAACGCCCTGTATTATGCAGGCCTCAGCGCCCTCGCCCTGGGAAATCCGGAAGAGGCCACCAAGCTCTTCCGCTCATTGTCGGAAAATTCCCCGCTGCGCATGGATGCCCGTTTGGCCGAAATCGATGCCTGCCGTGCTGCCGGGTCCTATGCGGATGGACTGCAGATTGCCAACTCCCTGCTGGCCAACCGAACGCCCGAGCAGCGTGCTTGGGTGGAGATCAGCAAGCGGCGCCTGGCCTGTGAATTCGCCCTCGGGGGCACCGACAAAGCCAGCCTGGACAGATCGGTCACCACGGCAGAGGGGATTCTCAAAAGCCCCGCTGCCGATGCTTCGGACAAAAACGAGGCCGGCTTCATCCGGGGTCGGGCACTGGAACAACTCGGACGGGAGGACGAGGCCTTACAGGCGTATCTGGACGTGCTGTACGGCCGGATCGGGGCCCCAACCGGGGCTCCCTCCCAGCCGGAATATCTTTGGTTTGCCCGCGCGGGGGCCGAAGCCGCCAAAATTCAGGAAAAGCGGGGAGACTTCAAGGGAGCCCTTGCGATCTACCGCATCCTGGAAAACGCCGGCGGACCCAATCAGGCCGCCTTCGCCCGGAAGATCGACGACCTCCGGAACCGCCACTTCCTCTGGTCCGAGCAATAGTTATTTGGGTTTCGTCTGCCGCTTTTTGAGTTCCCTTAATCTTCATCTTAATCCTAATCCATCAAGACGCTTCGCGTCCTGTTGACATCCCTTTTCCGGTAAATAACTTCTGCATCGTATCGTGATGCCTTTTGCATATCTAAACCCATGAAGTCCAAGCACTCTCATCCATCGGGCAATCCGGGGTCCACCCCCGCGGGGGAACCCAAGATCATCCTCCCGGACGGGCAACCCGCGCCGGTGAATCCCCCGGCTTCATCTCCATCCAAAACCGATCCGGCGGCGGAAATCGCCTCCCTCAAAGATCAACTCCTCCGGGTGCGCGCCGACTTTGAAAACTCACGCAAACGGCTGACCCGTGAAAAGGAAGACTCCCTGAAATACGCCAATCAGGGCATCCTTTCGGACTTTCTTCCCCTCCTTGATCATCTGGAACTGGGCCTCCAGGCCGCTGCCTCCGCCAAGGACGTCGCCTCGGTCATCTCCGGTCTCAAGCTGATCCAAAGCCAGTTCGAACGTTTTCTCACCGATCACGGAGTCACCCCCATCGACGCGGTCGGCCAGCCGTTTGATCCCCATCTCCATGAGGCGCTGGGCCAGGAGCCCGCTCCCGGAAAACCGGAGGGCACCGTTCTCCACCAGCGGCGGCGTGGTTTTAAAATGGGCGACCGACTCCTCCGACCGGCCAGCGTGGTCACGGTCGGCCCGGCCCAACCCGGCTCGACGGCCGCCTGATCCGTGGCCGCCAAAAAGGATTACTACGAGGTCCTCGGGGTTCCCCGCAGCGCCACGGCCGAAGACATTAAAAAAGCCTACCGGAAGCTCGCCCTCCAGCATCACCCCGACAAACACAAGGGCGACAAAAAGGCGGAGGAAAAATTCAAGGAAATCGGCGAGGCTTACGAGGTTCTTTCTGATTCTCAAAAGCGCGAAGCGTACGACCGGTTCGGCCACCAGGCCTTTGCCCCGGGGGGAGGTGTGCCCGGGGGTGGATTCCACGATCCCTTTGAACTCTTCCGCGAGGTCTTTGGTTCCAGTGGCATGGGCGGCACGATTTTCGGGGATATTTTCGAGGATGCCTTTGGCGGTGGGGGCGGCCGGGGACGTCGCCGGGGCTCCCGATCCAATCAGGGAGCCGACCTCCGTTACGACCTGGAGCTCGATTTCCTGGAGGCGGTCCAAGGCTGCGAAAAAGAGATCACCATCCGCCGTCCTTCCCCTTGCTCCCATTGCGACGGTACTGGCGCCGCCTCCGGCTCCAAGGTGGTCACCTGCACCACCTGCCGCGGCCAGGGCCAGGTCGCCGTCAACCGTGGTTTCTTTTCCATCGCCCAGCCTTGCCCCAAATGCGGTGGCACCGGTCAGACGATTCAGCATCCCTGCAAACACTGCCACGGCGAGGGTCGTGCGGAGGAAAATGCCCGCATCAAGCTGAAGATCCCCGCGGGGGTCGACACCGGGGCGCGGCTCCGTTCCTCCGGTCAGGGCGAGGCCGGCAGTCGCGGGGGCGCCGCCGGCGATCTCTACGTGGTTCTTTCCGTGCGTTCCCATCCCGTCTTCGAGCGCCAAGAAGACGACCTCTTCTGCGAGGTTCCCGTTTCCTTTGCCCAGCTCACCCTCGGGGGCGAGATCAGTGTCCCCAGTCTCGACGGCGAGCTGAATCTGAAAATTCCCGCCGGGACCGCCTCGGACAAGGTCTTCCGCCTCCGGGACCAGGGCGTCCCCTCCCTTTCCGGGCGGGGCCGGGGTGACCTCCACGTCCGCGTCCGCGTTGAAATTCCCAAACACCTCAACACCGCCCAAAAGCAGGCTCTCGAGCAGTTCTCCAGGCTCTGCGACGACTCCACCCATCCGGAGCGCCACTCCTTCATCGAAAAAGCCCGGAAACTTTTCAAGAGCTGAACCGTGCCCGGCCATCGCTTTTACCAACCGGATCTGGCCACCTGTTACCTTTCTCCCGAAGAGTCTCACCATGCCATCCATGTCCTCCGGCTCCACTCCGGGGACTCCGCCGCCCTTTTTGACGGGCGCGGCACCGAGGCCCGTGTCCGTCTGACTTCCGATGATCCCGACCGCGTGAAGTTCGAAACCCTTTCCACCGCCAAAACGCCCCGGCCGGCCTGTCGGATCCGCTTCGGGCAGGCCCTGATCAAACCTGCCGGCATGGAGTTGTTGCTGCAGAAACTCACTGAGCTCGGGGTTTCGGAGATTTGGCCGATCGCCTCGGAACGTTCCGTCTCCAAGCCGGATGGGGAGAAACGGATCTCCGCCCGCTGGCAGGCCATCGCCCTTGCCGCCTGCAAACAGTCCGGCCAGAACTGGCTCCCCAGGATCCCCGAAGCTGCACCGCTCGACACTTTCCTGTCCGCCCCGGATCCCGCACCCCCCATCGGCCGAATCATTGGCTCCCTTCAGCCGGAAGCTCGCCCCCTTTCCACCTTGGTGAACGAGGCGAAAAACCAGGGGGTGATTTCCGCCGTGGATGTCCTGATCGGGCCGGAGGGTGACTTCAGTCCCGCCGAGATCGGTCGCGCCCGAGCTGCTGGCTTCCGCCCTGCCTCCCTTGGGCCGCTGGTGCTACGATCGGAAACCGCCTCCATTTTCGTCGCCGCGGCCCTTCACTACGAACTGAACCTTCCCCATTGAAGCCCCTGCTCGTCTGCACCGATTTCGACGGCACTTTGACCGATGAGGACCCTTCCGCTCCTCTTGCCCCGGGTTTTTTTCAATGGCTCCAATCGGCCCGCCAAAAAGGCGAAGTCGCCTGGGTGGTCGCCACCGGCCGCTCCTGGGAGGGGCTGCGGGAGGCACTGCTTCACCATCAGGCTCCTCTGTTCCCGGAGTGGATCGTCACGGTCGAGAGGGAAATTCACCGGGTGCAGGAGCGGGAAGCCCATCCGGTGGAGCAGTGGAATAAAACCTGCACCGAGGTTCATGAATCCCTGTTTGGCCGGCACGGGGCCATTCTGGAAAGGATCGAGCGGGAGGTCGGTAGCCACGAGGATGTCACGGTGATTCCCGATGTGGGCGCCATTGGCCTGGTGGTGGACTCCCCCACCGGCATCGCCCATGCGGAAAAGATGGTGAAGGAGATCCTTAAGGACCGCCCGGAAATCATCACGATCCGGAACGGCCCCTATTTCCGCTTTGCCCATGCCGACTATCACAAAGGCTCCTGCCTGGGCCACGTGCAGGCCCTGCTCGACCTTGGGCCCAGCTCCACTTTTGTTGCCGGCGACAATCTTAACGACCTGTCCATGCTCCAGCGCAGCTGCGGCCACTACCTCGCCTGCCCCTCCAACTCCCATGAAGAGGTCCTCCGGCAGGTTAAAAAGGAGGGCGGTTACCTTGCCAGGGCCTCCGGCGGGGCCGGCATCGCCGAGGCCCTGAACTACTTCTTTCGTTAATGCCGCACTTCTCGGAAAAGGGCTCAAAATCTTTTGAATTAGACCCCTGTCGGGCTGCGCACCGCCGCGGCCGTCATTCCAAACTTACTTAATCCTAATCCCGATCCTAATCGATCTCCCTCTTCCAACTTCCCCCGCCACCCTTTAAGGTTAAGCCACCATGCCTCGCCGGACTGACATAAAATCCATCCTCATCATCGGCTCCGGCCCCATCGTCATCGGTCAGGCCTGCGAATTCGATTATTCCGGCGTCCAGGCCTGCAAGGCCCTCCGGGAGGAGGGTT
>CAZURF010000031.1:0-16874 GCA_964623555.1 uncultured Akkermansia sp.
TGGGGGCCGTGGCCTATCTCGTCTGGAAAATTTTCCGGAAGGGCGGGGGAAAGGGTTGCGGGAAGTGTTCCTGAAAAAATCCTACAGAGGCAGATAGCAGACGGTATTGGAGAGCAGGATCATGATGAACACCAGGCAGGTGATCAGGGGGCCCAGCAGAATCCGTCCGGTCATCAGATAAAAATAACGGTGGAAGTAGGGGAGTAGAAACATCACTGGCACGACCCCGAAAAGCAGATTCACGTAAAGCCAGCCATCCGTCCAGCGAACGGTCCCGGTGGTGGCAAAACTCCAATATTGGACCGCGAGAATGAGAAAAAGACCCAAGGAGTTTCCCAGGGCCGCAAGCAGGAGGCTCCGCCAAGGGGGGGTGCCGGAAAAGCGGAGCGCCAGATTTGCGCGGAGAGAATTGGAGAGGAAAAAGACAAAGAAAATCGGGGCGTAGACCAGCATCAGGAGGAGCAGGGCCGGTTGAAACAGGCGGGCACCCAGAAAAAGAAACCGATAATCAACGTGGAAAAGTTGGTAAACTGTGAAGAGGAGGCCGTAAAAAAAGAGGAACACTGCGACGGCCAGCAGCAAGGCCCGGGCGGCTTCGCGGGGAGCCAGATCCAGCCCAAGGGCGGACCAGGAAGGCCTTCTGCCCTGCAGGAAGAGGCCCAGAAAAAATAGACCGAAGCCCACTAGTCCGTTGGCCAATGCCCAGAGCATAACCCCGTTGTTCATGCGCTGGGGGAAAAACCAGGTGACTTGGCGGTTGCTGGATTCGGGGAACAGTTTCTGGGAGAGCTCGGTGAATGGGATGTAGGAAACGCAGGCAAAAACGGCCCCGGTCAAAAAAAGAGCCCAGAAAATCGCGCGACCACGCCCGGTGGGCCGGGGAGGCGCCTCGGGAACGGGATGCACCAAGGCTTGGAAATAGGGAACGGTCTGCAGAATCAGGCGGGTAAAGGGAATAAGTGAGACCAGCGCCGCCGCAAAGGCCAACAGGGAGAGAAGTTCCCGCCAGACCCAGACCTGGTCCTCGCCTGGCCGGGATCCGGAAAGATCGAAGACTTTCCGAAAAAAATCCAACTGGTGCGCCAGGTCCTTGCGACTGTAAGGCTGGAAGGCGTGGAGGAGGGGTTCATTGAAGAGAACCCGCAGGTTCCGGGCTGCCGGATCCCCGTAATACCGGTTGATCTCCACCGCGGTCAGTTCTGGTTCGTCTGGTTCACGTCCGGATTCGATAAAACGGATCGCCTCGGGGGCTTGCCGTAAATCGGCGCTTTTCGTCTCGTTGCGGAAGGCGCCCTCATCGTAAAGGGCGTAGCTGACCCCAAGATTGGAGCGAACCGTCCGAAGAACCTTTTTCTTCAGGGAAAGGACATATCCGGAAACGAAGGCGGAGTGAACCCGGCTGCGGATATTTTTTCCAATGGCTTCCTCCCCGAAATGGGAGGCCGCCTGCAGGGCGGCATTACCGCCGGCCGAGTGGCCGGTGACACCGATCCGGTCGGGATTCACATAGTTGAGATTGCCGGTATCCGTGAGATAGCGGATGACGGCAAAGGCACCGTAGCCTTCCTCCGTGGCCGCCCGGGTGCTGAGGGAGGAGCTGGAAAATCCCTGCGCGTAGGGGTCGATGGCGATCACCACGATGCCGCGCCGGGCCAGTTCCAGGGAAATGTTAGCCTGGGTTTCCTTGGAGCGTTGAAAGCCGGGAATGACGATGACGGCCGGGACGGGCTTTTCGGCGCTGGCGGAGAGGGGGCGAAAGAGATCGGCGGCGACCCATTGACCGTTTTCCGTCGGCAGAAGGATGGACTTCACGCGGACCTTACCCCAGGAGCTCTGGATTCCCGAAGCCAAGCCGCTGGCCAGCAGAACCACCGCCAGACAAACACCGAGATTACGGAAACAGCCGGAGGCCGGGGCGGAACTCATGTAATGTGATCCTGCGCCCGGTGAGGGCACGGTTCAAGAAGAGGCCCGGGGAAGAATCCTTTCGTATGGGCCGGCGGCTTGTCTTAGTCTAAGAAATTCATGGGTACGGCTTTTTTCCGGAGCGGTGGTTTTTTCTTTTTGCCGGTTTTGATTTTCGGGGCAGGGGTGGGCGTGGCCACCGCCGGTCCGGGAGAGGCCGGACCTGCCCCGAAGGGGGAGGGGGAAATTTCCGTGAGGTGCGGTCGGGACGTCCTGCGGGTCTTCACCTACAAATCGCCTCAATTTTCCACCGGACCGGTCTTTTTTGTGTTTCACGGGATGCGGCGCAACGCGGAGGAGTATCGGAATTATGCGATACCTCTGGCTAAGGAGCGGCGGGGTATGGTGGCGGCTCCCCTGTTTGACGCGGAGAGATTTCCGGCCTCATCCTACGCGCGTCCCAATCTGGCCCAACCCGATCATTCCCTTGCGGTTGCCTGCGAGTTGATCCGGACGGTCTTGGTGCGGGAAGGGAATCCGCGCCGGGAACATTATTTGATCGGCCATTCCGCCGGCGGTCAGCTGGTCAGTCGTTGGGCGGCGGTGGAGCCCGTGACCGCCCGCAGGATTTTGGCCGCCAACCCCGGGACCTTTGCCTTCCCGCGGACGGACTGGGACTGGGCCTACGGCCTGGGGGGAATGCCCGGGCCATTCACCGGGGAAAAAAATCTCCGGCGTTACCTGGCCGCCCCGCTCACCATTCTTTTGGGGCAGGCGGACACGGATAACAGCGCGGAAGTCGGCAATCTGGATGGAAGTCCCGAAGCCAACCGCCAAGGCATCAATCGGCTGGAACGGGGCCGAAAATTTTTTGAGGCTGGCCGCGCCCTTGCAAAGGAGAAGGGATGGAAGTTTGGCTGGGAAAAAGTGGAGATCCCCGGCATCGGTCACGATGGCAAGCTGATGATCAACGATTTGGCCTCCCAAAAGGCCTTGCGATAAAAACAAGGCTCCCTGATTTGCCTGGAAAGATTTGCTCATAACCATCCCCCGCCGTTTGCCAATCGGGGAGGGTTGTTCCGAGAATCAAAGGGTGACGAAGATCCAGCCGACGCCGCCGACCGCCCAGTTCGGCCGCTCGATGCCTGCGAACGATTACGTCAAGGAGTGGGTCCGGGAGACGGTCACCTTGGCCGAGCCAGAGTACGTCTTCTGGTGCGACGGTTCGGAGGCGGAGAAGGAATACCTCACCCAGCAGGCCGTCCAGCAGGGGGTGCTCATTCCGCTCGACCAGAAAAAATGGCCGCGTTGCCATTATCATCACTCCAACCCCAACGACGTGGCGCGGGTGGAGCACTGCACCTACGTCTGTACCCGGCGAGAGAAGGAGGCCGGCCCGACAAACAACTGGATGGAACCCAAAATGATGCGGCAAAAGCTGCGGGGGATGCTCGCCGGCGCGATGAAGGGCCGCACCCTGTTCGTGATTCCCTACCTGATGGGGCCGCCGGGTTCGCCCCTCGCCAAAGTGGGCGTGGAGCTGACCGACTCCATCTATGTGGTCCTAAGTATGCGGATCATGACGCGGATGGGTAAAGTGGCCTGGAACCATTTGGGTAACTCCGACAACTTCAACAAGGGCACCCATTCCGTCCTGGATTGTGATCCGGAGCGCCGATACATCGCCCACTTCCCCGAAGCCAACGAGATCATCTCCGTGGGTTCTGGTTACGGGGGCAACGCCCTACTGGGTAAAAAGTGCCTGGCCCTGCGCATCGCATCCTTCCTGGGCCGTGACGAGGGCTGGCTAGCGGAGCACATGCTGGTGCTTGGTGTCGAGGAGCCAAATGGCCGAAAAAGCTACGTGGCCGCCGCGTTTCCATCTGCCTGCGGAAAAACCAACTTTGCGATGATGATCCCGCCCAAGGCCTATCAGGGGTGGAAGATCACCACCATCGGCGATGACATCGCCTGGATGAAGCCCGGACCCTCGGGTCGCCTTCATGCCATCAACCCCGAAAACGGGTATTTCGGCGTGGTTCCCGGCACCAACGAGAAGTCCAACCCCAACGCGATGAGAATTATGTCCTACGATACCATTTTCACCAACGTGGCGCGAACGCCGGACGGCGACCTTTGGTGGGAGGGGAAAGACAATCCGCCCCCGCCCAACCTGATCGACTGGAAGGGCAATCCGTGGAATCCAGCCAGCGGGGAGAAAGCGGCCCATCCCAACAGCCGTTTCACCGCGCCGATGTCCAACAATCCGGCGCTCGCCCCGGAGGTGAACGATCCGGAGGGAGTGCCGATCAACGCGATCATCTTCGGGGGCCGTCGTGCCTCGACCATCCCGCTGATTTTTCAGGCTTTCAGCTGGTTCCACGGGGTTTTCGTCGGGGCTTCGATGGGATCCGAGATGACCGCCGCGGCGGTCGGCGGTCACGGTCAGGTGCGCGGAGACCCCATGGCGATGCTGCCGTTCTGTGGCTACAACATGGGAGATTACTTCGATCACTGGATGGAGATGCGTAAGCACATCAAGATCCTGCCCCGCATTTTTCATGTGAACTGGTTCCGGAAGGATGCCGACGGAAAATTTTACTGGCCGGGTTTTGGGGAAAACATGCGGGTCCTGGAATGGATCGTGGGCCGTTGCCACGGGCATAGCGATGCCCGGGAGGGATCGATCGGCTGGGTCCCCCGTTTTGAAGACATCAACACCGAGGGATTGGAGGGAATGACCCGCGAACGCTTTGCGGAAATGATGAAGATCGATCCCGAGGCCTGGCGGCGAGAGCTGGTATTCCAAAACGAGCTTTTCATCAAAATTTACCACGAACTGCCGAAGGAGATGATCTACCAGCGGGAGCTGCTGATCGCTCGGCTCTAACCCAAGGAAACCCCCACCCATGAAAACCATCCTCAGCTTGCTCTCGATCTGCCTGCTTGCCGCGGCCTTGCCTGCGGCGGCCCAGGAGGCGGCCCCCACGAAGAAAAAGAAAATGGCCCCGCTGAATCAGTCCAAGGAGCCCCGGACGGGAAAAATCTATTCAACCAAACCGGAAAACAATCGTTTCACGGTGCGACTAGACGAGGCCCAGTGGGTGGTCACTCCGGAGAAGACCAACAAGGTGGTGGCCTTTCACGTGGCGGAGGTCGGCAAGATCACCATCGACGGGGCCGAGGGGAAGGTGGAGGGTCTGCAGAAGGGAATGCGCGTGACGGTCACCCCGTCGGCAGCTGATCCCGGCAAGGCTGAGAAGGTGGAGGCGACGAAAGCCGTGGTAGAGGAAAAGAAGGCAGGGGATACGGAAGAGTAGGGTTATTCTTCCGCATCGGGCGGCTCCGGTTTGCCGGGGTTGGCCCGTTGTTTCCACTCATCTTCGCTGACTGGAATCGGTTCCTTGCCGGCGGCCCAGCGCACCCCGTTCTCGATGAAGTGAAAGACCGGCTGGAACGGTTTTTCCGGATGGGGGCTGTAGCAGATGACCCGCCCCTCTCCGTAGGTGCCCCGGGCAATTGCGGTGGTTCCCTGCATCACCCCCATGGGCACCCCGGGCGGGACATTCTCCTTGGGAACCTCGGTTTTGTAGACGGCCAGTTCCTCGTATGCGCCCAAGGCTTCGTTGGTGCCCCGCCCATACAGAGGGCCCTGCCCGTAATAGACCTCCACCTCCTTTTCCGGATGACCCAGCGCTTTTTGGCCGAGGCCGGACAGGGTGAGGATCACGTTGCCCTTTCCGCGGGCCCAATGTTCCCGGTCGATCACCCGGGCATTGATCAGCTTAAGTGACCAGGGGTAGTGGGAGGATGCGAGATAGGCTCCGGCGCAGACGCCCACGTAGCCGCCGCCATTTTTGACGAACTGCTGGATGGCCTCCCGGCCGGTGGTTTCCAGGTTGGTGGCCTGTTTGCTCCCCGAACCGCCCGGCATGATCAGGACATCAAGATGGGAGAGGACGCCGGTGCGGATCCCTTCGGGATCCACGCGGCGAACGTTAAATCCCTTTTCCGGCGTCAGGATGTTGGTGAAGATGCCGACGATTTTGGCGGCTTTGGCCGGGTTGGCGGAGTGGGAATAAACGCCGATTCGCATGGGTTCGCCTGACCAACATAAGGAACTGCAGGTAAAAATCCCAAGCCACAGCAGACGATACATTTGATAGGGTAGGGATATTTTTCCTCTTTCGTCCATGGGGACTGCGGATTGTTGAGCTATCCGTTTGGATGGCAACGAGCACTCATCCCGAGCTAGGGTCCGAGCCTTACCTGATAAAAACGCTTCGGATGCTGGCTGGCGTTGGTATCTGTCCAGATGAAGGGGAACGTGCCCGGGGTGTTGGTGGAGATGGGGGTCCAGTTGGTCAGGTCGGTGGACGCCACGAGGAGGTAATCCGGGCCGGTCTGTCCCTGGATGGAAAGACGAAGCTGGGAGTTGGTGTTGGTGGCTGTGACCGTGTTAGACCAATCCATGGAAACGGTGGGGATTTGCGCGGCCGCCACAGTGATGGTGATGGTGTTGGTGGCAGTCAGTAGGTTGGTTCCGTTGTCCGTCACCCGGATCACCATGGGGTAAGACTGCCCGGCCTGGGCGATAGTGGGTCGCCAACTCACCGTCCCGTTGGCCGAATTAAAAGTGGCGTTGGCGGGAAGCCCGGAAAGAACCTGATAGGTGAGCACGTTGTTTTCCACATCGGTGGCCAGGTTGGGAAGGGTCAGGTTGAACCCGGGATTGATGGAGGGGTTGTTGGCGGCGGCAAAGATAGGTGCGTCGTTCACCGGGGTGACGTCGAGGTAGTACCAGTCGGCACCCACTCCGCCGTTGGTGGCCTGTTGATACACCATCACGATGATGTTGCTACCGAACGCGTTCGTGCGGGGACGCACCACGAGGGTGCGGTTAATGCCGGAGCCGCCGAAGACAAAGCCGTTGGTGTCGACCACAACGGGGTCCGAGGATTCTCCCCAGAAAAGGTTGTTGGCATCGGCGAGGGTGATGCTGGAAGTGGAGGTTTGGCCGTCCTCGGGGATGGTTTTGTCACTGAAGCTGCTGTTGACCGAGGGCGGGGGAGCGCCCTGTGTGTTCAAGGTCATCTCCTGGTGATATTTGAAATATTCCTCCAACGACGCGATGAAGTTAGAGGCAAAGGTGGCGCGTACGACCACGTCCTCCTCGTAGGTGGAGGTGGAGGATTTGGCCCGGACGTTGGTGTAGTTGCACTCGATCTGGATGGCGTCGATCGTGCCTCCGTTGATGAGGCTAGTCCCGTACGTTTGTACGTTGTAGCCACCGTTGAAATATTCGTTGGTGACTCCGGCGGCGGTTCCTTGGTTGGGATTGAGATGGCTGGGAACGCAGGGGAAACCCCGTTTTTCCAGCAATCCGCCGAGCCCCAATTCGCTCCGGACTAGTTCGGTGAAACTAAGCCGCGACCGGCGGCTCATGGCCCGGATGGTGGATTCATCCTCATCCGTGCTGGTCAGGGAGGACTTGAACATGTCGGAGTCCGAGAGGTCGTAGCCGATCTCGTTTTTCTGGATGGGGTGGCCGTGGCCGTGCAGGTCGATATAAATGCCGCGGCCGTAGTTGTTGCTGACATGCTGGCGGGCGATGTTGATGTAGGCGTGAAACTCCCGCCAGACCGTCTGCGTGTTGGTGTTGTTCTGGGCTCCCTCCACGATGTCCCGGTTGCAGTCCACCTTGGCGCGGTGGACGTTGCAGATGATCACATGGGGGAAGCGACCGTAGCGGTTGGAGCAGGCGGTGCGGATGGCGCGGGCGAGGTTGGCGGTCCAGAGGTCCGGATCCGTGGTGATGGTGTAGCTGGAGGTGTTGGTCCGGTTGGGAAGCTCGGAGGGATAATCATCGCCCCCGTGGGGCGCGGAAATGATCAGGGGAAGGTTGCCGGCAATATATTCCGTGTAGTTGCTTCGACCCCAATAGATCTGCCCAGGGGTGTAGCTGGATAGATTGGTTTGGGCATGGGCGTTTCCGACAAAGGTCAGAAATAGGAATACAAGAAAAGGACAAGGAAGTTTTTGGGTTCTTTGGTCCCAAAACCTCCAAGCTCCGGTACCTTGGGAAGGGTCAGAGATGTAGATATTGTTTATTAGCACATAGTTGCGGTTTTTTCAATTGGAGCCATCGCAGCGTGTTTTGTTCAAACGGATGATTTAGCATTTGCGGTTTGAGGGTTCGGCATGGACGATGGGGTTTCCGGCATGAGCTTCTCCCTGATTGAAACCCTGGCGATCGCGGCTGGGGGGATCCTTTTGGGGAAAGGTTTGGTACGGCTGTTTCCGATCCTTCGTGATCTCTGTTTGCCGGAGCCCGTTTTGGGCGGGTTGTTGCTTTGCGTCCTCTTTAGCCTGAGCGAGACCTTTGAGTCCCAGCCCTTACAGTTCGATCTGACCTTGCAGACCCCGCTGATGATCGCCTTTTTCCTCTCCATCGGCTGGATGGCCTCGTGGAAACATCTCAAGGCGGGAGGGCCGGATGTGGTTAAGTTTTTTCTCCTCTGCGGGATCATCCTAGTTTCCCAAAACATCATCGGGATGGGGCTGGCCAAGGCGCTGGGTCAGAACCCGCTGATCGGGGCGTTGGCCGGATCGGTCTCCATGGCCGGCGGGCCGGGCACGGCCTTGGCCTTCGCTCCGGCATTCGAGAAGGCAGGCGTGGCCGGGGCAGGTCCGATCGGTACGGCCGCTGCGCTCGCGGGCATCATCATGGGTGGGTTGTTGGGATCACCCTTGGCGGCGCGGCTCATCCGGAGGTTTCATCTCAAGGCGGCTTCCGGGGAAACCCGGCAAAAGGCGGAGATTCCAGAGACACCGATTACCGCTGCCGGGCATCCCGACCTCGAGAGCGCCAGCCTGATGAATCACCTGAAATTTTTCTTCCTGGTAATGGCGCTGGGAGCGGTGGTGGGGCAGTGGATTCAGGCGAGGGGGATCACCCTGCCGGTTTACATCGGGGCGATGATGGTGGCCGCGGCCCTTCGCAACTGGTACGACCTCGGCAAGGGAGGTGCGCAAAGGGTAAAACTTTCCCATGAGTGGATTGAGGAGCTCGGCTCGATTGCACTTTCCTACTTCCTGGTGACGGCGACGATGACCCTGCAGCTCAAACAGCTGGCGGGGTTGGCCACGGTGCTGGTGGCGATTCTCACGGTGCAGGCGCTGTGGATCTGGGGCCTGGGTTCTTGGCTGGTGTTCCGGTTTTTCGGGAAGAATTACGAGGCGGCGGCGATCAGCGGGGGGTTTGTTGGATTCATGCTGGGTACGACCGCGAATGCCATGGCCAACCTCAACGCGATCACCAAGCGGCACGGCCCGGCGCCGCGGGCGTATCTGGTGGTACCGCTGGTGGGAGCGTGCGGGACGGACTTTGTGAATGCCGCCGTCATCACGGCGATTTTGGCGATGTTCCGGTAGGTGGGGCGGCCGGTCCTGCGGCCGCCTCCTGGGGCGTTGGACTTTGAAAATGCAACGAGGCGGGCAAGGGACTGCCCGCCCTACCTAAGGTTGAGTCGTGTGGATGGACGCGTAACGGTATGCGTCCCTACCGCGTTCCGGCCGCCAGACCCACGCAACGCGGATCGGTGGCGCCGTCGAACGATCCGTCCGGTTTCCGCATCAGGATTTGCGAAAAACCGAAAGTCTCCTCCTCCTTTAATTGGTGGCCCATGGATCTCAGTTTTGCTTTCACGTCCTCCGGCACGGACTTCTCGATCCGGATCTGGTCGGGAGACCATTGATGGTGGAACCGCGGCTGCGAAACCACGTTCTTCGGGTTCATTTTGGCATCCAATGCATAGCTTAATCCCAACAACACCTGGGAAATGATCGTGGGTCCGCCGGCCCCTCCGATCGCCATCTCCACCTGGTCATTCTTCAGCACCAAGGTGGGGCTCATGCTGGAAAGGGGGCGCTTCCCAGGCGCGATGGCGTTGGCCTCGCCGCCCACCAATTTGAAGTAGTTGGGGATGCCGGGGGCGACGGCGAAGTCATCCATCTCGTTGTTCATGAGGATGCCGGTGCCGGGGATCACCACCTTCGACCCAAACGCCGTGTTGATCGTGGCGGTGCAGGAGACCCAGTTGCCCTCGGCATCGGCCACGCAGAAGTGGGTGGTGTGTTTTTCAAAACTGTTGTTCTGCCAGTCCGGCGGCGTGCCGTGCTCCACCGGGGTCGTTTTTTTGGGGTCGATCTTCCCGGCCAGTTCCTTGGCGTAGACCGCGTTGGTCAGGCCCCGCGGCACGCTTACAAAAGCCGGATCGCCCAGCCAGTGGGCGCGGTCGGCAAAGGCCAGCTTCATCACCTCCGTCATCCGGTGAAGAAACTCCGCCGTGCCCGGCGGCGGCATCTTCGGCCCCATCGCCTCCAGGATGTTGAGCATCTGGGCCACGTGGACTCCGCCCGAACTGGGCGGGGGAAAGCCCACGATCGTCCAACCGCGGTAGCCGGTGATCAGCGGCGTGCGTTCCTTGATCCGGTACTCCCGGAAATCTCCGGCGGCCAGAATGCCACCGTTGGCCCGCATGTATTTCTCCACCGTCCTGGGGAAAGACTTTTCGTAGAACCAGTTCGCCCCTTCCTTGGCCATCTGGCGGTAGCTTTTGGCGAGATCCTTTTGCACGATGGTCTCGCCCTCCAGATAAGGCGAGCCGTCTGCTTTCAGAAAAATGGCCTTGGAAGAGGGAAAGAGGGCGAGGTTGGTGGCCTGGTTGGCCAACTTCTTGGCGTAGACCCGGTCGATCGGGAATCCATTTTCCGCGTGCCGGATCCCGGCCTCAAACGCCTTCGCGAACGGAAGTTTGCCGTGCCGACGCACCGCCTCGGCATAGACCGCTAGGGCCCCCGGAGTGGCCGAGGCGAGGGGACCGGTCTTACTCAGCTCTTCGACCGGCTTCCCGTCCTTGAGATACATGTCCCGCGTGGATTTCGCCGGGGCGGTCTCGCGTCCGTCGAGCGCCACGAAGGTTCCGTCGGCCAGCCGGGCGAGAAAGAAGCAGCCGCCGCCGATGCCGGAGTTATGACCGTCCACCACGCCGAGGGTGAGGGCCACGGCGGCCGCGGCGTCGATGGCGTTGCCGCCCGCTTTTAAAACATCCAGCCCGGCCTGGGTGGCGAGCGGCTGGACGGAGGCCACAAAACCCTCCGAGGCCCGGGCGGAGGCGAGGGTCACGGCCATCAGGGAAATCGCGAGAAGACGCACGACGGGAAAATCACTCCCCGGCGGCAACGTTGGTCCGGCGCTCGTCGGCAAAGCCCTCGTGTTTGCCATCGGGCAGGATGCGCACCACGTTCACGCTGCCGAAGTAGTACTGATTCTTTTGTTTGAAACCCACCTGCCAGTTTTTCTTCAGCTCCTCGGCCAGGGCGGTGTCGAATCCCTCCTCCAGTTCCAGCGCGTTGGCGGGCTCGGCTACGCTCTTGGCCCGCTTGAGGTGGAAGCGGGGCTGGTCGATGGCGGCGACCGGGTCCATGCCGAAATCGATCAGGTTGCTGAGCACCTGGTAGACGCCGGTGGGGATCCGTTCCGAAGCGGGGGAGCCAAGGGCCAGAATGGCTTTACCTTTCTCGGTGACGATCACCGGGGCCATGGTGCTGCGGGGGCGTTTACCCGGTTCGGCGGAGTTGACGTATTTCTTTGGGCCGAAGCCGAAGTTGGAAAGGCTGTTGTTCATGAGGATTCCGGTGCCGGGTGCCACCACGGCCGCCCCCCAGTGGAGGCTGAGGGACTGGGTGGCGCAAACGATGTTGCCGGTCTTGTCGATGACGATGAAGTGGGTGGTCTCGGCGCTTTCCGGCGTGGCCTCCTCAGGCTCGGTGGAGGCAGGGGCGGTGGCAGTCATGGTTTTTTGGGTCAGTTCCGCAAGGCTCTCCTTGGAAAAGACCTTGGCGATCCGCTCCTCCCGGTCGGGCGTATCGCCGAAGTTGGAAGCCACGAGCGGATAGATGTTCTGCCAGGCATGGGCGACCTGCTCGACGCGGCCAAGGCTCATCGAGGCAGTGTTGCCCCAGTCTTTGGCCTCGAGGGATTTCAGGCTGAGGAGGACGGTGGCGCCGCCGGTGATGGGCGGAGCGCCGGCGAAAATCCGGTAGGTTTTGTAATCCTGCACCAAGGGTGGAAATTCGCGGACCTGGTACTTTTTGAAATCCTCCTTGGCGAAGGCCCCGCCGCCCTTTTTGGAGGCGGCCACGAGCTTGTCGGCAATCTCGCCCTCGTAGAAGGCCTTCGGCCCTTTTTCGCCCATGATTTCCATGGTTTTGGCCAGGTCGGGATTTTTCAGGATGGCGTTGTTGGTGGGCACCTTGCCGCCGGGATAGTAAATCCGGCCGGCCTCCGGATCCTTGGTGACGAGGTCGAATTTGTTTTGGAACTCCACGATCTGTTTTTCGCCGATGGGGAAACCGTCCCGCGCGTAGCCGACGGCCGGCTTCACCAGATCCCGCCAGGGAAGCTTGCCCCATTTTTTGTGGAGGAGTTCCAGTCCGGCGACGCAGCCGGGGATGGCGGCGCTCTGCCAGCCGCGCTTGCGCTCCTCGGCGGGAATCGCCCGCATTTTCTCCACCGACATGGCTTGCGGAGCGGTTTCGAGGGCCTCGAGGTAGGAGACTTTCCCGGTGGCAGCATCGTAGTAGAGAGCGACCAGCTTGCCGCCGAGGCCGGAGTTGAAAGGTTCCGTCACGCCGAGGGTAAGGGAGACGGCCACGGCGGCGTCGGCCGCGTTGCCGCCTTCCTTCAGGATGCGGAGACCGGCCTCGGTGGACTGCGGACTGCCGGAGACCACGATCCCGCCGGTGGATTCCGCCTTTTGGGCGGCGGGCAGGGGAATGGACAACAAAGCGAGAAGACCAAAAACGGAGGCCAGATATTTTCCGCTTTGTCGTGACCCGAAACTCATAAAGAATGTTCCCTTGATGAGCCGTAAAATCAAGGTTGCGCAGTTTGGACTCGGCCCGATCGGGCAGAGCAGCGTCCGCCTGCTGGCGGAGCGGAAGAATTTTGAAATTGTCGGCGGGATCGATATTCAGCCCGCGCTGGCCGGCAAAACGGTGGGTGAAGTGTGCGGTCTGCCGGGCCTGAACAAAGCGAAGATGTATTCCTCCTTTGAGGAGATGTGGAAAAAGGTGAAGCCGGAGGTGATCGTCCACACGGCCGGTTCCCGGGCGAAGATTTCCTTCGAGCAGTGCAAGCCGATGCTCCAGAAGGGGCTGGCGGTGGTCTCCTCCTGCGAGGAGCTGCTTTTTCCGGCCCACCGGGCGCCAAAGGAGTCGGCGGCGATCGACAAGCTGTGCCGGAAAAGCGGGGGCAGGATTTTGGGGACGGGGGTGAATCCAGGTTTTGTGTTGGATCTGCTGCCGGTTTGTCTGAGCGGGGTGTGCCGGAGTGTGAAAGCGGTGTACGGGGAGCGGGTGGTCAACGCCTCCACCCGGCGGCAGCCGTTGCAGAAGAAGATAGGCAGCGGGCTGGAGCCGGCCGAGTTCAAGCGGTTGTGGGATGAAGGGAAGGCCGGGCACGCGGGCTTCCAGGAGTCGCTGCTGCTGATTGCGAACGCGTTTGGCTGGAAGGTGGGGAAAGTTACGGAGACGCTGGAGCCGATGATCGCGGTCCACGACATCAAGACGCAGTACTTCTCCGTGCGGGAGGGGCTGACGTGCGGGCTGCACCAGGTGGTGCGGGCGGAGTCGAAGGACGGTCACTCGATCCATCTGGACCTGAAGATGTATCTGGATGCGAAGGATCCGCATGACTTGCTGCGGCTGGAGAGCGATCCGCCGGTGGAGGCGTATTTGAAGGGCGGGGTGGCGGGGGACAGTGCCACGGTGGCGGCATTGGTGAATGCGATTCCAAGGTTGTTGAAGTCGCCGCCCGGCGTGCGGTTGATGACCGATATTCCCTTGGCGGGGTAGCGGCGGGCGGGCCTTCTCCAGATTAGGATTAGGTAAGGTCGGCGGGATTTTGCGAAGGCTTGGGCAGACCGCTTCTAGATATTATGCACCCTGATGCATTGGCTTGGAATAATAAGCGTTACTGATCAATAACTTGTAACATAAAAATCACTTTTACGACCAAAATCGTCGGTTGAAAATTTGGCTAAGCCGAGTAAGGTTTACTTACGGATGAGTAGGATCTTGGAAACAGCAGTTCAAACGAGTGCCTGGATGAAAAAAATCGCTGCGCTGGTATGTCTCTTCTCGGTTGTTGGAGGTTTTTCATCTCACGCCCAAACTAATTTATTTTGGGATGCCAATGGTGCGACTAGTGGAATCGGAGGGACTGGGGTTTGGTCAACCAATGGTGCCTTTTGGACGACAAATACAAACGGTAATGATACACCTGTTTCAGGTAACTGGATTTCCGGGGCCGCTTGGACCAACGGACAAGCTAACAATGCTATTTTTCAAGGCACTGGTGGCACAGTTTCGATCACCAATAGCGTGCGTCCAAACTCGATGAAAATATCCAACAATGGTTTCACCCTTGCCAGATCAAATGCAGCCACTGCTAATACTTATTTCAATGTTAGAAGTAACACCATTTTACCCCAAAATATAACCCTTGGGTTGACTGCAGTAGCTTCGAACAATGGATCCTCCACTGGCGTCCTGGGAATCATGGGGTCTATTACGAATGCACTTGGGGATACCGGATATGGAACAGTCGCAATTTCTGGGGACTCGGGAACCCTGGCCGGCTTTGGAGTTCGCGTCGGCAGCCGTTTTTTTACCACCGTCACAAGCACCAATGCGACCACTGGGGTTGTTACCACAAATGAGTCGAATGCCGGGGCCGTGGATTGGTTCGCAAATATCAACGTTCAAACAACCGGAAGCAACGGCGCCATTCTCCACACCATGGACAGTTCCTCCACCAATCGAATTCGCGGAGTCATCTCCATTGTTAGTGGAAGCCGTCTTTGGTTGAGTCCCGGTCCGGTCTCGACCCGGACTATCATTGCCTACAGCAATATCGTGACCACATCCTCCAACGCGCTCTTCATCGGCGAGGCCACCAACACGGGGTGGGTGCAGTTACGGGGAAGCAACACGATCACGGGGGATCTTCCCGTGTTTGGGCAACTTAGTTATCAGGGATCCCTTAACGCCCTAGGTTCGGCAAGAGTTGTTCTTAAAAGCGGTTCCACATTTGGACAGTCTGGTTCCATCACCGACGGAAGCCCAACAGAAGTCATTCCCAACAGTCTGCGGATTGAGGGAACCAATGTGACCTTTGGAGGTTTTGGCAACAGCTGCTTTTTGGGAGGAGACATTGACCTAAATGCCGGAACCCCCACCATCACCATGGCCAATTCCACCACGCTGAGCGGCGCGATGACCAATGGAAGTTTAGTTTTCACAAATTCTTCGGCAACACGGACTATGAATTTTAACGGCCCTCTCAATCTCACTAACTTGACGCTCGTTTCCGCAGGCACCAGCACACTCAACGGGACCAACACCATTCAAACCCTGACGGTCTCCAACGGAATTGCTGTGATCGGGTTTGGAGTCAACACGATCGGAGCCCTGAACGTTTACAACGGCTCCTTGAGTGCGGGAAATCTCGGAGGCGGAACCAAAAACATGACTCTTTCCGGAATCGGCGGCACCGCCATCTTTTCCAACACTGCGGCCACCGGTTCTCTGAATGTGGGTGCGTTGGCCTTGGGTGGCTCCAATAACTTCGCGATGAACACGGGAGGAAGCATGTCCGTCGTTTCCGGAGGGGCCATTATACTTTCCGGCACCGGCAACACGATCACCCTTCATGGCGGGCTGTTGGCTTCCGGGCAAACCTACGTTCTTTTTTCCGGCGCTTCCCTCAGCACAAACGGTCTGACCGGGCCGGTGACCTTGACGGGCAGCGGAGTGAACAATGCGCCCGGCCTGATTTTGGATGGCTCTCCGATCACTTCTGGATCGAGCATCTACACGTTTCGCAGCACGGCCACGACGCTGGAACTCCAAGTGGACGCCAGTGCCGCCCAGGATTACTCGTGGAATGGGGGAGCCAGTGGAAACTGGAATACGGATCCAGCGAATGTGGTTTGGAACCTTTCCGGCGCCAGTGCGCCGTTTGTCTCTGGCAACAACGCCCTGATCGACACCACCGGATCCGCCGTTGATTTGACGTTAGATCCGGGAGGTGTCACGGCTTCTTATGTCAATGTGTCCGGGGCTAATTCTGCAAATCTAACCGGCGGAAACCTGACGGCGTTAGGTCTGATCTCAAATGAAAGTGACCTGGCCATCAACACCTCAGTGACGGTCACCAACCTGTCGGTGACCAACGCCAGCTTGAGCGGCTCTGGCAGCATCACCGCCCGGGCTGGCATCGCCTTCCAGAATGACGCGGATGAGAACCTGGGTGTTTCCTTGACCGGGAATGGAGGGCTTACCAAGAACGGAATTGGCAATTTGACGATATCCGCCGCCTCCACTTACGCGGGCGAAACCCTGATCAATGGAGGGGCCTTATCAACCTCCGGGGACAATTTACTCTCGGATGTCGCGACCCTGCGTTTGGCCGTCGCCGGGACGGCTTTAAATCTTGGTGGAAACGAAGTCGTCGGCGCCCTGATCGCCGCATCCGGAAGCACCATCGAACTCAATACCTTTAATCTAACTTTTGGCGGTGCGGGGGTGGATGCAACGAACACGGCAACCGTCTCGGGCACCGGGGCGATGATCAAAAACGGGGCTGGCTTGATTTATCTTAATCAGGCTGCGAGCACTTATTCCGGCGGTTTCATCCTTAACGCCGGGGTCGTGGCTCTGACGGCGAGCGGCTCCTACGGACCGGATGGCGTTGCCTCCTCGGTCTTTGGAACGGGGGCTTTGACCCTGAACGGCGGGACGGTGCGTTCGAGCAGCGACACCAGCGGTCGGAACATTGCCAACGAGATTCTTCTCAATGAGAGCACCCAATTCGGACAGGTAGGTGCAGCCGCCACCATCAC
>CAZURF010000032.1:0-16000 GCA_964623555.1 uncultured Akkermansia sp.
GGAAAAATTCCCGCAACAGCTCCCGGCACTCCTCGGCCCGCACCCCGCCCCGCACTTCGCAGCGGTGATTCATCCCCTCAAACTGCAGCAGGTTCAGGGCCCCTCCCGCCGCCCCCATTTTGGGATCGGCCGCCCCGTACACCACCCGTTGAATCCGCGACAATGACATCGCCCCCGCACACATCGGACACGGCTCCTTGGTCACATAGACCACCGCTTCATTCAACCGCCAATCCCCCGTCTCTCCCGCCGCCGTGGTCACGACCAACATCTCCGCGTGGGCGGTGGCATCCTTCAGTTCCTCCACCTGGTTGTGGGCCTTGGCCACGATCCGGCCCCCCACCACCAAGACCGCCCCCACGGGCACCTCTCCCTTGGCCGCCGCCTTGCGGGCTTGGCGAAGCGCCTCATCCATGAAATGTTCGTCGGTCATCCCCCGATTCTGATGAACCCCGACCTCCTTCAAAAGATCAAAGCTCCCGCGGGTGCCTGGAGACCCGGCCCCCGCACCCTTCTCACGCTCACCGGCGAGGACCGGATCCGTTTCCTGAACGGCCAGGTCACCCAGGACCTGAAAAAACTTCAGCCCGGCCAGGCTGTCCGCGCTGCCGTGATCACGGCCAAAGGCAGGTTGGAGGCCGACTGCCGGATCGCGGCCACCTCCGAAGCTCTGTGGATTGAAACCGACGCCCCGTTGCGTGCATCCCTCCGCACCCGACTGGAAAAGTTCATCGTCGCCGACGATGTCACCGTGGAGGACGTGTCGGACTCCTACCAACTCACCCACCTGCCGACCCTCTCGACCCTGCCCCCGGACGCACCCCAGAACTGCCTCTCCTTTGCCTCCGCCCGCTTTCGCAACCCGGGGCTGGATCTCTGGATTCCCTCTTCCTCCGGGTGGAGCCCCCCCGCCTCGCCCCTGTCCGATTGGGAGCCTCTGCGGATTGCCCGCGGCCTCCCCCTCTGGGGCGTGGATATCGGACCCGACACGCTTCCCCCGGAAGCCGGGTTCGAATCCGACGCCATCAGCTCCACCAAAGGCTGTTACATCGGGCAGGAAGTGATCTCCCGCCTGCGTAGCGTCGGCCACGTGAATCGGCACTTGTGCATTCTCGGTTCCGGCCTGCTTCCTTCCACCTGCCCCCTTCCTTCCTTCCCCGCTGCTTGCACCGCGATGAATGGCCAACCGGTCGGCTCCCTCACCAGTCTCGCCTCGGCGGGAGGCTCGGTCCTCGCCCTCGCCATGATCCAGCGTTCCCAGGCCGATCCGGGAAATTCGGTGTTGGCCGGGAACAGAACCTGGACCATTCTTCGCCATGCTTAAACATCTCCCGTTTTTGGCGTCCGCCGTCCTTTTCAGCCTTTTCACCGCAAACGCGGAGGAAAAAGAAACCAATCAACCCAAGGACACCCCCGACATGAAAGACAAGCCCGCCACCGTGGAAGAAGAAATCATCACCCTGACCACCTCGGAGGGCGTCATCGTGATCAAGCTGGATGCGGTGGCCGCGCCCAAACATGCCGAAAACTTCAAGAAGCTTGTGAAGGAGGGATTCTATGACGGCACCACCTTCCACCGCGTCATCCCCGGATTCATGATCCAGGGCGGCGACCCGCTCAGCAAGGATCAGGCCAAACGCTCGGATCACGGCACCGGCGGGCCCGGCTACACCATCCCGGCCGAGATCGGCAAAAAGCACAAACGCGGCTCCGTGGCCGCCGCCCGCCAGGGGGATCAGGTCAACCCGAAGCGCGAATCCAGCGGCTCCCAGTTCTACATCTGCGTGGTCGACACCACCTTTCTCGATGGCCAGTACACCGTCTTTGGCGAGGTGATCGAGGGCATGGACGTGGCTGACAAAATCGTCGCCAAACCGCGCGATGCCCGGGACAACCCGAAGGAGCCGGTCACCGTCAAAGCCAAGCTGGGCCGGCCCAAGTCCTAACCCCAAGCCCCTCCTTCCCCGGAGGGCTTGCCCCGGCGAGTTCACCATGAAACGCCATGCGGCATTTCTCGCGGAGATACGTTCCGTTTATGAGGAACTAGCCCGGCGCCCTGTCCAGAGAGACTGCCAGCGGCGAACGGAATGCTGCCAGTTTCAGCTCACCGGAAAAATTCCCCAGCTGACCCGCGGGGAAGCCCTCCTCGCCGCACAGGCGTTCCGGGCCACCGGACGAAAAAACCTGCCTCCGCACCCGGACGGAGCCTGCCCCATGCTTCAGGCGGACACGGGAAAGTGCCTGATCTATGAATCCCGACCTTTCGGTTGCCGGACCCATTTCTGCCAAACGGCGGGCGGCCCCATCGATCGTCACGACGTGTTGCCGCTGATCCGTCGCCTGGAAAAAATGGATCGCGAACTCGGCGGGGATGGGCCCCATCCCTTGCCCCCAATCGTGGCCCAGGCGCTGGACGAATTTTGAAACCTCCCCGCATCGTGGTGGCCGGAGGAGGTGCCGCCGGATTTTTCGGAGCCATCGCGGCGGCGGAAAGAAATCCCCGGGCCTCGGTTGTTCTCCTGGAGAAAGGAAGCCACCTTTTATCCAAGGTGCGCATTTCCGGAGGCGGTCGCTGCAATGTCACGCACGCCTGTGATGATCCCCGGGAACTTTCCCTCCGATATCCCCGGGGAGGCAAAGCCCTCATCGGACCTCTGACCCGTTTCGGACCGGAAGAAACCGTCGCTTGGTTTGCCTCTCGCGGAGTGCAGCTCAAGACCGAAGCGGACGGCCGAATGTTTCCCGTGACCGACTCATCCCAATCCGTCATCGCATGCCTAACCCAGGCCGCCCAGAAGGCCGGGGTCAACGTCATCACCCAGTCCGGAATTCAATCCGTGTCGAATCTTCCCGGCGGGGGTTTCCATCTGCAACTGCCTCACGGGACCACCATGGAATGCCGCCGCCTGCTGTGGGCCGCCGGAGGATGCGGCCAAGGTCCGCACCCGCTCCTCCCTTTGGGGCACCGGTTGAATCCCCCGGTGCCTTCCCTTTTCACTTTTCACCTGGCTGAAGATTGGATCCGTTCCCTGGCGGGCCTTTCGATCCAGGACGCCGAGATTGCCGTGCCGGATCTCCATCTCCGCGAGAGGGGCCCGGTTCTCCTCACCCATGAGGGACTGAGCGGGCCGGCGGTTTTACGGCTTTCGGCCTGGGGGGCCCGGGCGATGCACGAAAAGAGCTATCGTTTTCCGCTTTCTCTGGACTGGCTTCCCGGACAATCCCCGGAAAAGAGCCGTCAGGAAATTCAAATTCGGAGAAAAGACCAAGGGGCGAAGACTCTGCTCCGTTCAGGTTGGCCTCCCCTGCCCTCCCGCTTATGGGAGCAGCTGTGCGGATTCGCCGGCATCACCCCGGATGAGCGCTGGTCCAAATTTTCCCGCGAGAAAGAAAATCTTCTCCTCCGGGAACTCCATCAAAAGAAACTCCAGGTCGTCGGTAAAAGCATGAACAAGGAGGAGTTTGTGACCTGCGGAGGGATTCCCCTGGAGGAGGTGGACATGAAAACCATGGAAAGCCGGAAAGTCCCCGGCCTGTATTTCGCGGGGGAGACCCTGGACATCGACGGGGTGACCGGGGGATTCAACTTTCAGGCCGCTTGGACCACCGCCTGGATCGCCGGCCAGTCCATGGCGGAGGACGGTTAAACGGGGTCAGCCAAAGGCCCGGACAAATCTTTCCAAGAAAAAACCCGGCTCCCGAGGAAGGGGCCGGGCTTTTCTTTTTCCGTAACCTTATTTCTTTTTGGAGGAGGAAGAGTCTTCCTTGGAGTCTTTCTTTTCATCCCCGGGGCAACCCCCGCAGGAATCCCCGGCTTGCGCCAGGGTGGAAAGACCGATCACACATCCGAACAAAACAAGACTGAGTAGTTTTTTAATCATCTAGGTTCTTTAAAAGAGCCTCGGGCAGATGCAAGTCATGCCGTGGTGATTTTCTGCAAAACGTTCTGGAGAAGGGAGATGCCGCTGTGCTGACTTTTTTCCGGGTGAAACTGGAAGGCAGCCACCTTTCCCCGCCACACCCCGCTGGGAAACCAACCTCCATACTCTGTCTCCCCGGCCAACCAGTCGGCCGGCGCACTTTCCGGGCGATAGGAGTGCACATGATAGAAATATTGGTCCCCGCCGGAGAACAACTCCTGGGCCCTCGGCGTCGGTCGCACCTCACACCAGCCGATCAGGGGAACTTTCAGGCCGGGGGCCTTGAACTTGCGGACCGTGCCGGGAATGACCTTTAGCCCCTCCACCCCTGGAGCCTCCTCGCTCGATTCCCAGAGAATCTGGAATCCCAGACAAATTCCCAGATAGGGCTTGCCGGCGCGGATCCATGCCTGCAACGGCTCCCATAAACCGCGTTCCTTTAATCCCTGGATGGCATCCCCGAATGAACCTTGCCCGGGTACCACCACCCCGTCGGCACGCCCCATGGCAACCGGACTTTCCGTGCAGAGCACCTCAGCCCCGGTTTTCGCCAAGGCCCTTTCGACGCTGCGCAGATTGCCCCGCCCATAATCCAACAAAGCGATCTTCATCCGGCTCCCATCGTAGCGATTCGCCCCGCCCGCGGAATTCCTAATCCACACGGAGGTCGGCCAGACTTTCCACCAAGGGAACTCCGCACCGCTCCAACCGGATCCGGCTGTTGTGCCCGCAGGGAACCAGCACACAAGCGATCCCCATGGCCCGCGCCACCTCGGCATCGTGGGTGGTGTCCCCGATCAACAAGGTTTCCTGGGGGGCCACATGGAGTTCCTCCAACATTTTCATGCCGTGCTCCACCTTGCCGGCGGCGTAGTGATCCCGGCTCCCCGCCACGCTGCGGAAATGGTGACGGACTCCAAAGTGCCCGAGAAATTCCTCCAGGCTCGGATGTGAGTAGGCGGAAAGGACCGCCTGGGACCAGCCGCGTGCGGCCACTTTCCCCAAAAGCTTGTCGGCTCCCGCTTGCAGGGAACATTCCTTCTTTCTTTTTTCATACTCCACGATGAATTCCGTGCCCGCCTCCTGGAAACTTTCGCGGCTCCAGTCAAATCCCACCGCCCGGTAGTACTTTTCCACGGGAAAATCAAAGATGTCCTCATACCGTTCCTGGCTCAGCATGGGCAGACCTCGCCGCTGGAGCTGCCCGTTCATGATTTCCCGGCACAACCAGGCGTCGTCCAGGAGGGTCCCATTCCAGTCCCAGATCAGGTGCCGGTACTCCTTCAGGCGCATCGGTCCATTGTGCCAAAAGAGTTCCGCAACCCCACCCTCTTTCCTTGCCTATCCAAGCGGATACCCCGCTAAGGTTTGGGGATGTCATCCGTTGCGGCACGCCCCACCTACCCGGCCGGTTTCCGCGCCCGCCGGGGCCTCAACTGGGGAGGCCTGGGCGTTTTGTACGCCTCGTATTACATGGCCCGCTACAACTTCCGTTTCGCGACCCCGGGCATGGTGGAGGAGTTCGGCTTTGATGTCGCCGGGATCACCCAGATCTTCGTGGTCTGGTCCCTGGCCTACGGAACCGGCCAGCTGATCAACGGCCTTCTTGCCGACCGGATCGGAGGCAAAACCTCCATGCTCATCGGGGCCGCCGGCACGATCGTCTGCAACCTGATCTTCGGTTTCTCCTCCTTCGTCGGAACCTTGGCCACCTTCGGCCTGATCGCGATCCTCAACGGCTGGTTCCAGTCCTGCGGGGCCCCGGGCATGATCAAAATCAACGCGGCCTGGTTCGCGCGGCAGGAGCGCGGCACTTTTTCCGGAATTTTCGGGATCATGATTCAGCTGGGTCAGTACGCCATCAACACCCTGGCCCCTTTCCTTTTGGGCGGATTCGCCGTGACCCTGTGGTTTGTCGGCACCTGGGTGGTCGAACCGGGCACTTGGCGGATTCTTTTCGTCATCCCCCCTTTCGTCACGGCCGCGGCGGCCATCCTGATGGCCCTGACCGCCAAGGAGGAGCCCGCCGCCGCTGGCTTTCCCAAGGTGATCCATGACGAGCTGGACGACTCCGCCGGGACGCGGGTCTCCCTCAAGGAGAGCTTTGTCACCATCTTCACCCATCCGCTCGTCTGGTTTTACGCCGCTGCCTACGCCTGCACCGGAGCTGTCCGCCACAGTTCCGACCAACTTTCCGTCCTGTTCTTCACCCAGCAACTGGGCATCGACATGAAGGCCAAGCCTCTTTCGGTTCTCATCATCCTGAACCTCATGACCACCACCGCCATTCTCGGCTCCGTGCTTTCCGGCTGGGTGTCGGATAAATTCTTCGGGGGTCACCGCTCGCCCGTGGCCCGTTTCCTGTACCTGCTGGAGGCTGTCGTCATCTCCACGGCCGCCTTGATGATGTTCACCGGCCTCATCAAGCCCGGCCTTCTGGGCGTGACCTTGGCCGGAATCTTTCTCGTCCTGGTCTCCCTGACCGTCAACTCCACCCACTCCGTGGTCGGGGCCGCCGCCCCCATGGACATCGGGGGCAAGAAAATGGCCGGCTTTGCCGCCGGGGTGATCGACTCTTTCCAGTATTATGGTTCCGCCCTCTGCCTCTTCACCAGCGGTCTGCTCATTCAGAAATTCGGCTGGGGTGCCTGGTATCCGGTCATGATCATTTTCGCCCTCGGTGGCGCCCTCGCCATGCACCATGTCCGCCGCGTCCAGCTGCACCATAAAAACTCCCCCGACGGGGACCCGCGGATCAAAAACAGCTAATTCTTTTCCGGCGATTTTCCGGCCAACCAGCTCAGCACCAAAAGTCCAACCCCCACGCTGATACACGCGTCGGCGATGTTAAACGCCGGCCAACTCCAACCCTGGAAGTGGAAATCAAAGAAATCCAGGACGTAACCCAGCCGCACCCGGTCGATCAGGTTGCCCACCGCTCCCGCCGCCACCATGGCCGTCACTCCCTGGACGAATCGCCGGCTCCAATCCCAACTCCGCGCCATCCATGCCGCCCAAACCAGGATGCCCGCGGCCAAAAGACCGGTCAGCAGGTTGTTTCCCTGGGCCAGCCCGAAGGCCACCCCCGTGTTATGAACCCGTGTCAGGGAAAAGAATCCGGGAACCACGACTATGCCGGCCCCCAGCTTCAGGACCTGTTCGGCCCAAAGCTTCGACCCCTGGTCGCAAACCAGAATCACCAGGGCCACGGGCCAGAACCAACCGCCCCCGAGGCGAACTGGACTCAAGTCGTCGTTCCCTTCACCACCCGATCGCATCGCTCACAAAGCTCGGGGTGATCCGGATTCCTCCCCACACCCTCCTCATGCTTCCAGCACCGCGCGCAGCGAGTTCCCCGCGCCGGCGCCACCTTCACCGATGCCTCTCCGGCCCCCGGCCGGATTTCCAAATGACTCACCAAGCAGATCTCCGCCAACAGCGAGCGATCCTCCTCCCTCCATTTTCCACCCTCCACCCAAACCTCGGCCTCCAGACTCTTCCCGATCTTCTTGGCCTGTCTCTCCTTCTCCAGGGCCTCGTTCACCTTGGCTCTCGCCGCTAGCAGCTTCTCCCATCGTGACTCCTCCTCCGCGTTCCAACCCGGCGGGGACTCAACTTCCCGGAAGGTCTGCTGATGGATCGAGCCGTCCTTTTTTTGCGTCAAGCTCTCCCACGCCTCCTCGGAAGTAAACGCCAGCACGGGGGCGGCGAGCCGGACGAGGGTGTCGAGAATCTCATGCATGGTGGTCTGGGCCGATCGACGGCCCGGATCGTTTTCCGCGTCGCAGTAGATCCGGTCCTTGCAGGCATCGATGTAAAAGGCGCTGAGCTCCACCGACAAAAACCGGTTCAGACCGTGGTACACGGCGGGAAAGTTGTAGGCCTCGTAAGCCTCCCGCACCGCTTGGGACAAGGCCCTCAGTTTGGCCAGAATATAGCGGTCCAAATCCGTCCGCTTTTCAAGCGGCACCGCATGCTGGGCGGGATCAAAATCCGCCAGGTTGCCCAGCAGGATCCGGAACGAATTTCTCAGGAGCCGGTAGCTGTCCCCCACCCGGCCGAAAATTTCCGTGGAAAAGGGCACGTCCTCCTTGGCGTCCTCGCTGGCCACCCACAAACGGACCACGTCGGCCCCATACTTGTCCACCAGCTCCATCAAACCCGGCGGTTTTCCCCGTGATTTGGAAAGTTTCTTTCCGTCCAAATCCACCACAAACCCGTTGGTCAGCACTGCACGGAAGGGGGCTTTGCCCGTCAGCGCCACCGAAAGCAGCAGGCTGCTCTGGAACCAGCCCCGGTGCTGGTCGCTCCCCTCCAGGTAAAGATCGGCCGGAAACTTCACCCGGCCGTCGGCTGCCACCGCCGACCAGCTGGAACCGGAATCCAGCCACACATCCATCGTCTCCCGCCCCCGTTTCCAGCCGGGAGGCACCCCGCAGGTTTTGGCGAGCTGCTCGTCCGTGTCTCCAAACCAGAACCCCGCCCCCTCCTTCTCGGCCCGCTCGGCCACCTTGCGGATGATCTTGGGATCCAGGACGGAAGTCCCGTCCGGCTGGTAGAAGGCCGGGATGGGCAGACCCCAGGACCGTTGCCGCGAAATACACCAGTCCGGCCGCCCTCCCAAAGCCCCCCGGATCCGGCTTTCCCCCCAGCTCGGCACCCACTTCACCTCGTCCACGGCTTTGAGCGCCTGATCCCGCAACCCGTCCATACGGATGAACCACTGGCGGACGGAGCGGAAAACGATGGGAGTCTTCGACCGGGGACAGTGCGGGTAACTGTGCCGGATTTTTTCCCGGGCCCAAAGTTTTCCGGCCTTCTCCAGCAAATCCGCCACCAGCGGATTGGCCGCGAAGACATTCTGCCCCTCGATTTCCCTGATGCCGGCCTCGGCGGTCAGTTTTCCGGCCTCATTCACCGGCGAGAAAGGCTCCAACCCGTGCTGCCGTCCCAGCACGTAGTCCTCGTGGCCGTGGCCCGGGGCAATGTGCACCATGCCCGTTCCGGATTCCGCCGTCACAAACTCCGCAGCCCGGATGACCCCTTCCCGCGCCACCAGTGGATGCCGGTACGATTTTTTTTCCAGTTCGGAGCCCTTGGCCTCCCGCAAAACCTTTAACTCCCGGCCCGCGGCCTTGGCCACCGCTTCCATGCGGCTTTTGGCCAGCCACACCTTCCGACCGTTTCCGGAATCCGCCAGCACGTAGCTCATGCCCGGATGGACCGCCACCGCGAGGTTGGCCGGCAACGTCCAAGGGGTGGTCGTCCAGATCAGCAGGTCCTCATCCTTCGCATCCTTGAGTTCCATCCGTACGTACACCGACTCATCCTCCCGCTCCGCATACTCCACTTCCGCCTCGGCCAAAGCGGTCCGACATCCGGTGCTCCAGTGGACCGGTCGGAGACCTTCATAGACCATCCCTTTTTCCACCAGGTCCGCAAGGATGCGCAGTTCCGCCGCCTCGTAGGCGGGATTCATCGTGAGATAGGGCCGATCCCAGTCACCCAAAACACCGAGCCGCTGGAATTGCTCTTTTTGACGCTGGATGAAATGCCGGGCCACCTCCTCGCACTTTTTCCGGATCACGGCCGGTTCGGCCCCCACCAGTTTTTCTTCCGTCACCACCTTGTGTTCGATCGGTAACCCGTGGCAGTCCCATCCGGGCACAAAAGGTGTTTTCTTTCCCATCATCGCACGGCTTTTCAGGACAATGTCTTTGAGAACCATATTGAGGGCGTGACCCACATGGGCGTCCCCGTTGGCAAAGGGCGGCCCGTCGTGCAAATGGAACTCAGGGGCCTGGGCCCGGTCCTGCAGGAGTTTTTCGTAGGTCTTGTCCTTCAGCCAATCCTGCACCCAAGCGGGCTCGCGCTTGGGCAGATCTCCCCGCATGGGAAAATCAGTTTTGGGCAGTCGAACCGTCGGACTGTAATCCATCTGTCAGAATTAGGAGAAAAGCCCGCCCATTCCAAGGCCGGGGACGGGAATCCCCCGCCAATCAACCGACCAAGTTTAGATCGGCGTGGTGAACCCGGGAACCGGGGAGGATGTGATGGGTGCCGGCAAGGAGGCCGGGGCTTGGGTATCCGCACCGCCTCCCCCTCCCCCTGCGGCGGTGTCCGTGGCCCCCAGATCACCGCCTCCGGCAGCCGTGTCCGTACCTCCCAAGCCCCCGTCACCAGAAGAAGGCGGTGAACTGGCGGCAACTAGGGGAGCCGCATCCTCCTGTCGGGCATCAGCAGGAGCGGAACTATCGTTAAGTGCCACGAGCGAGCCACCTCCCCCACCCGCACCAGAACCAGAGCCCTCTCCGCCACCCTCTTGACCCGCCGCCGTGGAATCACCAAGGAGGATGTTCCGGCTATTGTCCATTTCCGTGAAGCTCATCCCCGCCAACATGGCCAAAGCCCTCACCCCAGGGCCGGAATCCTCCAGTCCTTGATCTTGGGGACGCTGGAGGAACAGGATTTCGTTTTGAACGTCGTTGGCCTGCCGATCCGTCGTTCCCTGCACTCCCTCAGTGCCGGGTAGCCGGGCGGAAAAGTCGGCATAGAGCGGCGAGTAGTCACGCATGGCGTCAACGTTCACCTCCACCACCTTGGTGGGCTTTCCGTCTTGGCGCACAATCGCCATCTGGCCAGGGATCAGATCGACCGGCACACCGTCCTTGCCAATCACCTTCCCAGATCCCTCTCCCTCCAGGATCATAAAGCTGAAATTTCCCTCCTCATCCCGGCTCGCCATTACCGTGGTGCCGGAAACCGCCCCGGTGACCCCACCTCCGTCCACCGTGATGCCCCCGTTGCCCGGCGGCACGTTCATCAGCATGGTGCCCTTATCCAGCTTGATGATCCGCTCCTTGGACTGAAAAGAGAACTGGGTGTTGGAGCCGAGACGCAACACGGAGGCGTCGTTGAAACCAAGCTCTGTCAAGGAAGCCGCCCCCGTGTCGACCACGCTTTTTTCCTCGAGCTGATCCTTGGTCTTGGCCAGCGACTTGGAGGATCCCAAAGAGTGTTCGACCTGGTTTTTCACCACGGTGAACTCTCCGGATTTCAGCTCTTTCGCGGCAAACACCGGCACAGTCAGCGAAGCCGAAAGGGCTCCGGCAATCAGGGTCAGGAATCGGGTTTTCATAGCGATTTGTCTCCGGAACCGCTTTGGGCTTTGGCGGTTCCCTTGGGGGTCCGGATCTCCGCCTCGATCTTATCCCCCAGATCCTTGGCGATCGAGAGAAAAGCCCGGCCCTGCGGGGCATCCAGGATGGTTTTCGACTCAAGCAGCTTACCCTTGTCAAAGCGGGACTTCATCTCCACCAGTTTCACCTCACTGCCGGGCTGAATCTCCGCAATCACGCCCGGAGCCGCCACAAAAAGAACCCGCCCATCCCCGCCGGTTTTCACCGTCTCGCCCGCCTTGAGGATCATGCTGCGTGTCACCGGTAAACCAGCCGCATGGGTGACCTTTCCCTCCACCTTCAAAACCTTGCCGGTGGAACTGGTGGGACTGGGCTCCCCCCGCAGCCAGGGCCTAGCCCTTTTCATAAAGGCGGCGGTGTCCGCGTTAAAGTCGGCCGGCATGGGCAAATCCGCGATCCCGGAAATTTTGGAAATCAAACCATGAAGATCGGGACGAATCTCAACGGACTCCATGGCGATTCTGCGGGTGAGCTTGGGATCGGCTTGGCAAGCCTCCTGCAAAATCTGCTCGGCATCCGCCGCTGCTGCTTTGACGGCGTCTTCCACCATGTCGGCGAGGTAATCGCCCTTCGAATCCTCCGCCAGTTGCTTGAGACTGGCGGCCTCGGGGGATCCCGCCGCCAACTTTCCGGGCGTTTGGGGATTCGGCCAGTTGTAGGTGGCCCCCATGTCGACTTGCGCCACTTGGGCCGCCCCCGCCTCTTCCACCAGCCGGATCGAGCCCGCCGAAACGGAAAAACGGGTGTCCGCGCCGGATTTGACCGCCTGATAAACTCCGTCCCCGGTTTGCACCACCACCCCGTTGCCCAACCCCAGCAGGTTCATGCGCGGAGCCGTCAACGGTTGCATCACCATGGTCTGCAGCGTCCCTTCGATCAGGGTGACCTTCACGTCCTTTTGGCCGGCTTCCAGCGGGGCCACCGAAAATTTCGTTCCGGGCAGGGCCTTTTGAAAAACTCCCGGACCGCTCTGCAAAGTCACCGGCGCGTCCGCCCCCACCGTCACTTCGGCGCCAATCTGGATCGCCTCTCCATCCAACAAAGGCCGCGGCACCAGACCCGTGTAGGTGATCATCGACTGTTTGCCACAGGAGAGAACTTTACCGGGACGATTGCTCCATCCTCCTTTGCCCCCGCTGGCCTTCCACGCCCCCAGCCGTTCCTGGAATCGTTGCAGACCTTTCGAAGGACCGGCCGGCGCCGCCTCCGGTTGGGCCGCCGTGACTTCTTTGCCGGCGGCGGTATCAAGATTCCCCAGATCCGCCATCAGGAAGCGGGCTCCACCCGTCCGATCCATTTCAAATTTCGGTTTGTTGTCCGCCCCGAAGCGCACCGTCACCACCCCTTCCGGTTTCATGCCGACGGAAAGACCGAAAGCCTCCAGCTCCATTTCCGAAAGCGGGGATTTGGCCTCGGTCATGGTGACTTCAGGTTGGCCGCTCTCATTCTTCAAAAAGGACAATTTGATCGACGCTTTGCCGGAAGTGACCACCTCTCCCTTGGCTCCTTCGCTGATGTCGGTGATTTTCACCGCCTTGCTGTCCATCACCTCCAGACAGGGAAACTTGGGATTGTAACGAATTTTGAAATCAGGGGCCGCCTGAAGAAGCGCCGGCGATCCACAAAAGAGGAGGGCGGCAAAAAGCCGCAAAAAGCCACAAACGGGAAGGCTCTTTCTCACTCCTCTCAACCTACCCACGGAACCCATAATTTCAATGGGTAGACTTGGGAATCGTGACTTGGAGATAAACTTTCTGAACATCAATGGTTTAGACAGGCTGATTTGAGTTTTGTTCATTGAGTTAAAGTGTTTTCCAACAATAATTTATATTTTTTAACCCCGCTTTCCCCTTCCTTTTTACCTCGCTTGCCCAAAACCCCTCTTGGTGCATTCTCCCACGGTGTCTAAAACTGCTTTTCCAGATTTGACGGTTCGTGCTCCCAGAAGCCCCAGGGTTCGGCTCGGGGGCTACGTCATCCTGCCCCGCATGCTCGACAAGTGCCGGGCCTCCCTTGCCGGCAAAAACGGCGAATATTCTTACAACTGCCCCCTCGACCAATACTTTCTCAAATTCGCCGGCGTCGATCCGGAGGCTCTGCAAAAACAGGTCGCGGCCGGATGGGGGGATGGCGCCCTTCTCGGTTGGATCCAGGAGAACCAGCAGCATCCCCGCTCGGGCCAGGAAATCGACGCTTGGTCGGATTATATGAACCGGCGCGCCCCCGCCTCGGTAGAGCAGCGCGAACGCATGAACCAGTACCAGTCCGGCGCCGCCAAGAATCGGGAGGACATCACCACCTGGTTTGATGTCCTCGATCTCGACGATTTCGCCAGCTTCGGTGGTCCGGCTTGAAACCTCCCGCCCTTGTCATCGGCTCCGGTTTCGGCGGCCTCGCTTCCGCCGTCCGGCTGCAGGCCCGCGGCTACGACGTCACCCTCCTCGAGGCCCTCGAACAGCCGGGCGGCCGCGCCTCGGTTTTTCGCGATCAGGGTTTTACCTACGACGCCGGCCCCACCATCCTCACCGCCCCGTTTCTCCTCGACGAACTCTTCGCCCTCTCCGGAAAAAAAACTGCCGACTACCTCCGCATCGTCCCCTGCAAACCTTTTTACCGCATTGCCTGGCACGACGGCGTCTCCTTTGAGTACACCGGCAACCAGGCCGAGATGGAGGACCAGGTCCGCCGGATCGCTCCCGATGACCTTGAGGGTTACCGGAGATTTGTCGGCGAAACCCACGCCATCTTTCAGCGCGCCTTCCTGGAGTTGGCCGATCAACCCTTCTCCCATTTCACCGACATGCTCCGGGTCGCCCCCGACCTCATCCGCCTCCGCTCCGACCGCTCCGTTTGGCGCATGGCCTGCCGGCACGTCAAAAATCAGCGCCTCCGCGAGGTTCTCTCCTTCCACCCCCTCCTCGTCGGCGGCAACCCGTTCCAATCCTCCTCCATCTACGCGATGATCCATTACCTCGAGCGGGAATGGGGCGTGCACTTCGCCATGGGCGGGACCGGCGCCCTCGTCCAGGCCCTCGTCAAACTGCTCCAGGATCTGGGCGGAAAAGTTCGCCTCAACTCCCCGGTCGAGGAGCTCCTCGTGGAAAACGGGGCCGCCGCCGGCGTCCGCCTCCGCTCCGGCGAGGTTCTGCGCGCCAAGGTGGTCGTCTCCAACGCCGACGTCTCCAACTTCTACCAAAAGCGCGTTGCCCCCGCACACCGCCACAAATGGACCGACGGGCGCCTTCGCCGGATGCGCTACAGCATGTCGCTCTTTCTGATCTATTTCGGAACCAACCGGACCTACCCCGAGCTGGCCCACCACACCATCTGGCTCGGCCCGCGCTACCGGGGCCTGCTCGACGATATTTTCCACCACCGCATCTTGGCCGAGGATTTTTCCCTTTATCTCCACGCCCCGACCCGGACCGACCCCTCCCTCGCGCCCCCCGGCCATGAATGCTTCTACGTTCTTTCCCCCGTTCCCCATCGCGGCGCACCCGGCGACCGGATCGATTGGGACAAGGTGAAGGAGGAGTACGCCGACCGGATCCTCGCCACCCTGGAAAAAACGCTGATCCCTGGCCTGCGCCAGCACCTTGTCAGCAAACTCCTCTTCACCCCGGTCGATTTCGAAAACCGCCTCGACGCTCACGTCGGGTCCGCCTTCCAGTTTGAACCCATCCTCACCCAGAGCGCCTGGTTCCGCCCCCACAACGTCTCCGAAGATGTGAAGGGTTTCTACCTCTGTGGAGCCGGCACCCACCCCGGCGCAGGGGTCCCCGGGGTCCTGTCCTCCGCCAAGCTGCTGGACCGGGTCATCCCCCCGCCCGGCACCCCCCTGTAAGGTTTTCTGATAGTTGCACCTGGCCCCTTGCATGCGCCCGTCCCCATGCCAATTTCGGGTTTCCTGATATGATTTGTCGGACTTCGGAGGAAAAAAAGTCGGAGAAGATGTTCCGCTCCCGTTTGCGGCCATACCTCAAGGTCAAAAACTCCCGCACCCTTCCCGTTTCCCCCAAGGCCCGCCCGGATAACCTCTCCGAGATCGTCGTGTTGCCGGCCTCCGATGTGACCCACCTGTTCAACCACGAGGCCATGCTCGCCGCCAGCCACGCCATCGAGGACCTGGCCCATGACACCGGTTCCGGGGAACTCATCGCCACCTTTCAGCGCATCGAGAATTTCACCCCCCAACGGGACCGTTACCTCAAGATCGCCGCGGCCGTGGACGCCGTCCGGGTCTGGGCCGAGGGCGAGCCTCCCGGCCGCACCGCCAACATCGATTTTGTGCCGATCTTCCATCCCCTCCTCTCCCGCTACTGGGTGGTGCTTTTTGAAAGCCAGGACGTGCAGGCCGTCCTGTTCTGCAAGCAGGCCAACCACGCCAGCGACTTTTCCAGGAAAATCTTCTCCGGTTTCTACAGCTTCAACCCGTTTCTCGTCCGCTGCATCCGCCGCCGCTTCAGCCTGCTCGCGGCCGGCGTCGACGGCGTCGTCGCCCACTTCGAGCGCAACTTCGCCCCCTTCATGCCCGATCAGGATGCCCTCTCCGATATCGATTCGCTTCTGACGCCGGCCTGAGCCGGATTCCCAGTTCCCGCTCCCCTGCCCTCCGGTGCGCCGGTAAGATCTCCGGATGTTTCCTCCCGTCGACTTCTCCTTGGTTTTTCTCGGCTACCTCGGCCTCGTGTTTGGCGGCGCCCTCTTTCTTTTCCTTGCCGGCGGATGGCGGCGCCTCCTCCAGCTTTTGCAGCCTGCCAACATGCCTCCGGGCCGCTCCCTTTCCCTCGGCCCCTGGCCGATGGTGGCGGCGGCCTGCCTGTTGGCCTCGGCCGCCTGGCTGGCCCCGGCCCTTCTTCCCGGCGCCGGCTTGGCCGCCGG
>CAZURF010000033.1:0-15973 GCA_964623555.1 uncultured Akkermansia sp.
GCAGCAGTTCACCACCGGACTGCTGAATCCCGGCGACCACGACCAGGACGGAAACGTACTCCACCGGTTTTCCTGGCAACTACAAACTGCCTTGGGGCCGTTTGATCCAGATGAAGGGGGGCAACCGGAGGTGGAATCCGTCTTTGAGTGGAGCCTGATGAGTGATGCCGGAGGTACGCCGGGGAGCCTGTTGACCGCATCCGGGCAGCTTTCCGCCTATTCCTCCGGAATTGCAGTTTTTTATTATGCGGCGAATCCCGTCTGGGGTGATCCGGCGATCCAAGCGAACACCAGCTACTGGTTGGCGCTGAAGTTTCTTTACGTGGGCGGAGGGGCCACGTTGGGGCAGTACGCCAACCTGCCGGTGACGACGGACACCGCGACGAACGGGTCGGGCAGTCTGGGGGCGTTGATGCAGAACACCGGGAGTGGTTGGACAGGATTGACGGAACGGGCGGTGCTGCAGGTGCAGGTGGAAAGTGTGCCGGAGCCGGGGAGCGCCGGGCTGGTGGTTCTCGGGCTACTTTGCGTTTTGGCCAACAGGAGGCGCGGGAGGAAATAAGAGGCAAAACCCCAAGGGGGGAAAAGCCTTGGCGAAGGGAGATTCCCAAACCTAGGTTCGAACCGTGAGGTTGGGTCTGATTTTTGCAGGGTTTATCCTGGGGGGAAGCGGAGTCCATGGGCAGGAGGCGACCCCCGCAACCGCCCCAACCGAAAATGCCGGAAGGGTGGAGAATTCGGTCTTCATCGTGAAGACGGGGGCGGGCATGGGGACAGCGTTTCGCTACCGGGACAAGGAAGGGTCGTTCCTGGTCTCCAACCTGCATGTGATCGGCGCGCCCGGTCCGCTGGAAATCTACGACAGCGAGGGACGGCGGGCGGAGTTGAGTGATTTCGTGGAGGTGGCCAAGGACGTGGATCTTGTAAGGATCGCGCAAAAAGAGTCGACGGGGTTGGATGGGGCCCCTCCGCCCCGCTTGGGAGATGAAGTTGTTTCCTACGGGAACAGCGGGGGAGGGAATGTGATCACGGAAAATCCCGGAAAGGTTCTGGGAGTGGGGCCGCAGACCTTCGAGGTCTCCTGCGAGATCGTCCAGGGAAACTCAGGCGGCCCGATCGTCAACTCAGACCGAAAGGTCATCGGGGTGGCGAGCTTCCTGGTGAAGCAGGATAACGACTGGAACGAGGATACCCGTTACAACGAGATCCGGCGGTTTGGCATCCGGTTGGACCAGCCGATCACCTGGGAAAGGATGGCGGTGGGGGAACTCCAGAAAGAGGCCGGCGCGTTTCAGGCCATGTCGAAATCCATCCTCGTCATCTCCCAGACGATGCAGGGCATGACGGGAACCAACTCGATCCTCAAGGCGGATCTCTCCGAGGGGCTGCCCTTTCCGCAAAGGGCCCAGCGAAACTTCGATCAGGCCGTCAACTACTACAACAAGAACCTAATCACCGCGCGAAACAGGCAGGCCGCCAAACTCGGATTCAAACAGGTTTTCACCCACCTCAATGAGGCCTTGGAGTGCCTGGTGGAGGACCAGAAGCCGGTTTTTCAGTCGGCCTGGGGAGTCCGGCAGTACGGGGAGTTGGCCACCCGCTCCCGCGAGTTTTCCAAAAAACTGATCGAGCAGCGGGACAATGTTCTGAAATCCCTATAGGGAGGGTGGCAGGGCAAGGGGGCGGGCCCTGGGACGGTTTTTGTCCCAGCGGGAGGTTTACGGTGGGTCCGAAGATGAAGTTTGACCTTCCTTTTCCGCCGAGGAGGCTTGCGGGCCGATGATGCTCGTGGCGGGTCTCCTGGCGGGGTTGCTTCTCGGGGCGGGGGCTGCCTTTGCGCTGTTTTCCGGTCGGCTGGGCAAGGCGAGCGGGGAGACGGAGGCCCTGCGCTCCAGGATCGGCGAGGCTGAACGTTCACGGCAGCAGGCCGAGGGGCAGGCGCAGGCTGCCCGCGAGGGATTGGCCCGGGCGGAGGCGGAGCGGCAGGCGGCGGAGCGATCCCTGCAGGAAGCCCGGCAGGAAAAGGAAAGCCTGGCCGCCAAGCTCCAAACAGAACTTCGGGCGATGGCCCAGCAGATGGTGGCGGAAGGAACCCGACAACTGGCGCAGGACAACCGGACCCAGGTGGGGATCGAACTCCGCCCCTTGTTGGACAGGATTGAGGCCTTCCGGAAGCGGACCGATGAGATTCATACCGCGGAGACGGGCATGCAGAGCGATCTAAGAAGGGAAATCCAGCAGATCCAGGCGATGAGCACACAGCTGGGCACGGAGACCCACCGGCTGACCCATGCCCTGAAGAACGATTCCGGCACCCGGGGTCGTTGGGGGGAGATGGTGTTGGAAAAGACGCTGGAGATTTCCGGACTGGAGAAGGGCCGGGAGTACAAGACCCAGGAATCGGCTGACCGCAAACGGATGGACGCGGTGGTGTTTTTGCCGGAAGACCGGGCGGTGGTGGTGGACAGCAAGGTCCCGTTGGTGGATTACGATGCCTACTGTGCGGCCGGGGAGACGGCGGAGCAGGAGAAACATCTCAAGGCCCACGCCGGGGCGGTGCGCAGGTTTATCGACGATCTTTCCGGCAAGGCCTATCCGGAGCTGCTGGCGGGGAGGTCGCCGGATTTCACCATCATGTTCATCCCGATCGAGCCGGCCTTCGGCGCCGCCTTGCGGGGAGACCCCGGGCTTCTGGAGTACGCGTTTGAGAAACGAATCGTTTTGAGCACCCCCAGCACGCTGATGGCGACGCTGCGGACGATCGCGAATGTGTGGAAGATTGAGCGGCAGAACAAAAACGTCCAGGAGATCGCGCGGCTGGGCGGGAAGCTCCATGACGACCTGGTGAATTTTGTCGATGACCTGAAGGATGCCGGGGTGGCGCTCGAGAAGGCGCGGGAGGCGCATGATTCGGCGGTGAAAAAGCTTTCGGAGAAGAAGGGGAACATCCTGGGAACGGCGGACAAGTTGCGGGAGTTGGGGGCCAAGACAGAGAAGAGGCTGAGTTTGAGTGGGAGAGGGGAAGATTAGTGAGTTGGGGAGTGGAGGGGCTAAGGGGTTAAGGATTTTGGAAATGCGAAAAGCGAAATTCGAAAGGTGTGGAGACCGAGAGGAAACGGCTGACAAAAGGGGGGATTGGGACAAGATGAGGCCGTGAGGATTCATGACCCCATGTTGCAGCGGGTGGCGGTGGGAGTTTCTCTGGCCTTGCTGGCCCTGGCCTGCCTGAACATCCTGCGGCCGTTTTTCGGGCCCTTGCTGTGGGCGGTGATCCTGACGGTGACGGCCTGGCCGGTTTTTGTCTGGGTGCGGGCACGGATGCCCAACCACCGGATCGTCGCCTCGATTTTCACCAGCATCCTGATTGCGGTCTTCTGCATGATTCCGGTGACATACGGGGTCGCGGTGGCCGCCCAATCGGTCAAACCGGTTTCCCAGCTGATGCTGGATTATTCCAAGGGCGGGTTGCCGCCGCCCCCCGTTTGGCTGAAGGAGTATCCCTACGGGGAAACCATCTCCAAAAAATGGGAAGCCTCGATGCGGGACCGGACCCAACTCGTTCAGGACCTCAGCCCGCTCCTGAAGCAGGGCGCGACCAAAATCGGGCAGATGGCGGGGAAGGTGGGGGTGGGGCTGCTGGAGTTTGCCCTGGCCCTGATCATCTGCGGGTTTTTCTTTGCGTACGGGGAGACGCTGACGCGATCCGGGCTCATGACCTTGCAGAAGCTTTTCGGGCCCCGGGGAGGGGAGCTGCTCGACATCTCCGCCCGGACGATCCGCAGCGTGATGCTGGGAATCCTGGGCACGGCAGCCTTGCAGGCGGCCCTGATGTGCATTGGCTTCACCTTGGCGGGGGTTCCGCAGGTCGTCCTGCTGGGGTTCGCGGGGTTTTTCTTTGCCAGCCTGCAGCTTTCCTGCGGGATCGTGTGGATTCCGGTGGTGATCTGGCTTTTTCTGGAAGGGCACACCGGGTGGGCGATCTTCAACCTCATCTGGGGGGTGGGGGTAGTGGGTCTGGTGGACAACTTCACCAAGCCCTATCTGATCAGCCGGGGCAGCAACCTGCCGTTCGGCATCATTTTCCTGGGGGTGATCGGCGGTTTTTTGGCGTACGGGTTTTTGGGGATTTTCTTCGGTGCGACGCTGATGGCGGTCGCTTTCCGGTTGTTCAAGGAGTGGCTGGCGGGGGATTCCAATGAGCCGGAAACGGCTTCGTTAACCGTGTCCGGTCCGGTCAAAAAAATCACCCCCCGCATGCGGCCAAAACCGCTGTAACCAATTGCTTTGCAATTACTTAAAAACAAGTAAAAAGTAATTTTTCGGTTGTCGAGGGGGCCTGAATCGGCATCCTCAACGGATGCCAGCTGCGAAGGAAAAGGTGGTCGTCAGCGCGAAGTACGACGCCTCCAAAATCGACAAGTTAGAGGGGCTGGATGCGGTCCGGAAACGGCCTGGAATGTACATCGGCGACCCGGATGAGCGGGGTCTCCATCACTGTGTTTTCGAGGTCCTGGACAACTCGGTCGACGAACATCTGGCCGGGCATTGCGAAACCATCAAGGTCACGATGCATGTCGACGGCTCGATCTCGATCGAGGACGACGGCCGCGGCATCCCGGTGGATCCCCATCCGAAGTTCAAGATTCCGGCGGTGGAGCTGGTGCTCACCAATCTTCATGCGGGTGGAAAGTTCGACCAGGGGGCCTACAAATATTCGGGCGGTCTGCACGGGGTCGGCGCCAAGTGCGTCAACGCCCTCTCCGAATGGTTTGAGGCGGAAATCTCCCGGGACGGGAAGCTGTACCACATCGAGTTCGAGCGGGGGAAAACGACCTCCAAGCTCAGCGTCACCGGCAAATCCAAGAAAACCGGGACCAAGATCACCTTCAAGCCAGACCCGGAAATCTTCCAGGATACGACGAAGTTCAAGTTCGACCTCCTGGCCAAGCGGATGCGCGAGCTGGCCTTCCTTAATCCCGGCCTCTCCATCACCCTGACGGACGAGGGGAAGAGCGGAAAAACCGAAACGTTTCTTTACAAGGACGGCATCGAGGAGTTCGTCAAACAGCTGGTCAAGGCCCGCTCCCCGATCCATCCCAAGCCGATCGTCCTGGAAAAGAAGAAGGACGAGGTCTTCGTGGACTGCGTCATCCAGTACTACGACGGCTACGACGAGACGCTGCTGCCTTTCGCCAACTCGATCCCCAATCCGGACGGCGGCACCCACGTTTCCGGATTCCGCTCGGCGCTGACCCGGGCGATCAACCAGTTCGCCTCGGGCAAGGGACTGGCGAAGGAGAAAGATCCGAAGATCACCGGTGAGGACACGCGGGAGGGGTTAATCTGCGTGTTGAGCGTGAAGCTGCCGAATCCTCGGTTCAACGCGCAGACCAAGGTGAAGCTGGTCAACGCGGAGATCGAAGGAATCGTCGGCAGCTGCGTGTACGAGGGGTTGCTGACCTATCTCGAGGAGAATCCGGGAGTAGGGAAGAAGATCTTTGAAAAGGCGCTGACCGGCGCCCGTGCCCGCGAGGCTGCACGAAAGGCGAAAGAGACGATCCGCAAGGGCGCCTTCAGCGGCGGCGGGTTGCCCGGCAAGCTGGCGGACTGCTCCGAGCGGGATCCCGCCCAGTGCGAGCTGTATATCGTCGAGGGAGATTCGGCCGGCGGCTCCGCCAAGCAGGGCCGGGACCGTCGTACCCAGGCCATCCTCCCCATCCGCGGAAAGCTCATCAACGTCGAGAAAGCCTCGATCGACAAGGTTCTCAACAACAACGAAATCCGGACCATCATCACGGCGGTGGGCACCGGCATCGGCACGGCCAGCGACAAGGAAAAAGCCAAGAAGGGTGAGGAGGAGGCCGAGGCCGGCGGCGGTTTCGACCTGGAAAAGCTGCGTTACCACAAAATCATCCTCATGACGGACGCCGACGTGGACGGATCCCACATCCGCACGCTGCTCTTAACGTTCTTCTACCGGAAGATGCCGGCCCTGGTTTCCGCTGGTTACATCTACATCGCCCAACCGCCGCTCTTCCTCATCAAGCGCAAGAAGAGGGAGGAGTACGTGCAGGATAATGAGACCCTCGACAAGATCCTGATCGAGCTGGGCACCGATGAGGTTTCGCTGATCCGTCTTTCCGACAAGAAGACCATCAACAAGGCGCAACTGCTCGACATACTCGGGTCGCTGCAGGAACTGGAAAGGCTCTCCCGGGCGGTGACGCGGCGGGGGGCGAAGTTCGAGGACTACCTGGAGGCGAGGAACCCCAAATCCGGCGAACTTCCCAAGTACATCGGCAAGATCCGTGAGGGGAACGAGGAGAAGTTTGAGTTTTTCAAGGACGACAAGGAGGTGGCCAAGTTCCGCGACAAGATGGGGATCGAGGACGAGGACGACGAGGACGACGAGAAGGACAGCAAGGCCGAGGCGGACAAGGGGCGCCCCAAGGCCCGGATCTATGAGATTTACGAGGCCGCCAGCCTGGCGAAGGCCCTGCAGGGCCTGGCGAAGAAGGGGCTGGAGATGGACCACTACTCCGCCCAGGACAAGCCCCTCTTCGAGCTGGTCGAGGGTGAGCCGGACAAATCGAATCCCAACCGGACGCCCATCTTCTCGATCGCGGAGATTCTGACCGGGGTGAAAAACGTCGGCAAGAAAGGCGTGCAGATCACGCGGTTCAAGGGCTTGGGCGAAATGGACGCGAAGGAGCTGTTCGAGACCACCATGAATCCGGAAAAGCGGCAGTTACTCAAGGTGGATCTGGTGGACGCGGCCAAAGCGGACGAAATCTTCACCACCCTGATGGGCGACGAGGTCGAGCCCCGTCGCGTGTTCATCGAGGAAAACGCCCTGAACGTCCGCAACCTGGACATCTAGGACCCCGGAGTTTTCGCCATGGCCCTGATGAAAGAGAACATTGTCCCGATCAACGTCGCGGAGGAGATGTCGAAGTCGTTCCTCGACTACTCGATGTCCGTCATCATCTCCCGTGCGCTGCCTGACGCCCGGGACGGGCTGAAGCCCTCCCAGCGCCGCATCCTCTACGCGATGGACGGTCTGGGGGTGCAGCCGAACCGGAAGCACGTGAAGTGCGCCAAGATCGTCGGTGAAACGATGGGCAATTTTCACCCACACGGCGACATGGCCATTTATCCGACCCTGGTGGGCATGGGGCAGTGGTGGGGGATCCGTCATCTGCTGGTGGAGGGACGCGGGAATTTCGGTTCCATTGACGGCGATCCCCCCGCCTCGATGCGTTACACCGAGGCGCGGCTGCACCACCTCGGGGCCGCCCTCATGTCCGACATGGAGCGGGACACCGTGGATTTCGTTCCGACCTATGACGAGCGATTGACCGAGCCGGTCGTTCTTCCGGCGGCCTTTCCCAACCTGATTGTCAACGGCGGCACGGGCATCGCCGTCGGCATGGCCACGAACATCCCGCCCCACAACCTGGGGGAGACGATCGACGCCCTGTGTGCCCTGATTGAGAACCCCAAGCTGACGGCCGAGCAGATTCTCAAGATCATGCCGGGGCCGGATTTTCCGACGGGGGCGCTGATTTGCGGGCGGGAATCGATCGCCTCCTACTACAAGACTGGACGGGGCTCGCTGAAGCTGCGGGGCAAGGTTTCCGTGGAGGAGGGGCGTTCCGGCAAGTCCCAGCTGGTGATCACGGAGGTTCCCTACAACGTGAACCCCGAGGAGCTGATCAAGCGGGTGGCGGACCTGGTGGAGGAAAAGAAGCTCGACGGGATCAGCGACGCGCGGAACGAGTCCGACGAGTCCATCCGCATCGTTCTGGAGCTGAAGCGGGACGCCATCCCGAAGGTCATCATCAACAATCTCTACAAACACACGCCGCTGGAGAGCAGCTTCGGCGTCATTATGCTCGCCCTCGACGGGCGCCGTCCAAAGCTCCTGCCGATGCGGGAGATGCTGATTTGCTATCTCGAACACCGCCGCGAGGTGGTGATCCGCAGGACGAAGTTCGACCTGAAGGTCGCCGAAGACCGCGCCCACATCCTGGAGGGCTACAAAAAGGCCCTGGCCAACCTCGACGACTTCGTGAAGATCATCCGGGCCTCCAAGGACCGGGCTCTCGCCAAGGAAAAGTTGATGGCGAAGTACAAGCTGAGCGACCGGCAGGCGGACGCGATCCTGGAACTGCGCCTCTACCAGTTGACCGGCCTGGAGCGGGACAAGATCGAGGAGGAGTACCTCGCGATTATCCAGAAGATCGAAGAGCTGCGCAGCATCCTGGCCAGCGAGAAAAAGGTGTACGCGATCATCAAGAAGGAGCTGCTGGAGATCAAAGAGAAGTACGCGGACCCGCGTCGCACCCAGATCGTCAAGGACGAGGGCGAGATCGACGTTGAGGACCTGATTGCCAAGGAGGGCACGGTCATCACCCTTTCCCACGCCGGCTACATCAAGCGGACTTCGGTCACCAGCTACCGGGCGCAGCGGCGCGGCGGCAAGGGTGTCATCGGGATGAAGTCCAAGGAGGAGAAGGAAGGGGACGAGGCCGGGGACTTTGTGGAGCATCTCTTCTCCGCCACCACGCACGACTACCTGATGTTCTTCACGAACACCGGCCGCGTGTATGTGGAGAAGGTGTACGAGATTCCCGAGATGGGCCGCACGGCACGCGGGAAGTCCATTGCCAACATCCTGGCCCTGCAGCCAAACGAGAAAGTGGCTGCCCTGATCTGTGTGCAGGAGTTCAGCGACAAGCAGCATCTGGTGATGGCGACCGCTTCCGGAATCGTGAAAAAGACCAACTTGGCGGACTACAGTAATTTCCGGAAAGGTGGCATCATCGGGATCAAGATTGAGCAGGGCGACGAACTGATCGGCTGCATCCAGACCAACGGGAAGCAGGAGGTTGTTTTGGTGACCCGGGAAGGAATGAGTCTGCGCTTCGACGAGGAGCAGCTCCGGGACCAGGGCCGCGCCACGGTGGGCGTGTACGGCATCCGGCCGGAGAAGAAGGACAAAGTGGTCGGCGTGGCGGTGGTGGATCCCAAGGCGACCCTGCTGGTGGTCGGCGAGAACGGCGTGGGCAAGCGGACCTCCTTCGAGGATTACCGCAGCCAGACCCGGGGCGGAAAGGGGATCATCACCATGAAGACCACGGACAAGACCGGTTCCGTGGCCGGGGCGATTTCCGTGAAGGAGAACGATGAAATCATGTTGATCACCGTGAAGGGCCAGATGGTCCGGACCAAGGTGAAGGATATCCGCGAATCCGGGCGCAATACCCAGGGAGTGTACATTGTCCGGCTGCAGAAAGGGGACCGGCTCCAAGGCGTGGCCCGGGTGGTGGAGACCGACGACGAGGATGCCGAGGGAGAACTCCCGCTGGGCGCATGAGGATGGTCCGGGCCGGATGGGCCCTGGTATTTGCGGCGTGGGTGGCCGGGGCCGAGGAGCCCGTCAGCCGGATCGGATTCGGCTCCTGTTATAAGCCGGAAAAAAGCACGCCCCTTTGGAGCAAGGTGGCGGAGTTCGATCCCCAGGTGTGGCTTTGGTTGGGGGACAACGTCTATGCGGATGTGATCGACGGGAAGTACATCAAGAAAGAGCTGCCCAAAAACGCGTTTGAGCAGGCCTATGAGAAGCTTGGAAAAAGCGAAGGAGTGGCGACCCTGCAGAAACTTTCCCGCGACCATATCCTGGCGACATGGGACGACCATGATTACGGGCGGAATGACGAGGGAAAGAATTGGGACAGGAAGCGGGATGCCAAGGAGGCTTTTGTGAAGTTCTGGGGAGGGAAAGAGCAAAGCGACGGGGTTTACTCATCGCGTGATTTCGGGCCGGAGGGGCAAAGGGTGCGGGTGATCCTTTTGGACACGAGATTCAACCGGGATGATCCCGGGCCGAGCGGGGATATCCTCGGCTCGCGGCAGTGGAAGTGGCTGGAGGAGGAGTTGAAAAGGCCCGGCGCCCGGCTGGTGGTGATCGGGTCCAGCATTCAGGTCCTGCCAGAGCAGCACCGGTTTGAAAAGTGGGCCAACTTCCCCAAGGCCAAGGAGAGGCTGTGGAAGACGCTCAAGGATGCCGGATCCCAGGGGGTGATTTTCGTCAGCGGCGACCGTCACCACGCGGAGATTTCCAGGCTGGGCGAAAACCCGCTCGGCTACCCACTGTACGACGTCACCTCCAGCGGTCTGACGGAGCGAAGCAGCGTCCGTGACGAGGTGAACGATCTGAGGGTGGGGGAGGTTTTCCCGGATTCGAACTTCGGGGTCATCCAGATTGACTGGGCCCAGGCCGACCCGGCCATCCGACTCGAAATCCGGGACGGGGAGGGGAAGGTGGTACGGGAGGCGGCTTTCCCCTTGAGCCAACTTGCACCGCCCAAGGGCTAACCTACTTTTTGGCCATGGCCCTCGTTTTGCCGCGTCCGGAGCTGAACCTTTGGGAGAAGCTCTATCTCCCCAGCATTCTGGGCGGGATGAGAATCACCCTGGGGCACATGTTCCGCACCCTGTGGCGGATGCTGTTCCCGAGAAAAACCACCGCCAAACCGGCCCTGCTCGAGATGAGCGCCACCGGACTCATGACGATGCAGTATCCGGAGGAACAGTGGCCCATGCCGGAAGGGTATCGGGGAGCCCCGGTCCTGGTGATGGACGAGAGCGGCCGGGAGAAGTGCGTTTCGTGCCAGCTTTGTGAGTTTGTGTGCCCGCCGAGGGCGATCCGCATCACCCCGGGCTCGATTCCCGGATCGGACCGGAACGCCAACGTGGAAAAACGGCCCTGGGAGTTCGACATCGACATGCTCCGCTGCATCTACTGCGGCATGTGCGAGGAGGTTTGCCCCGAGGAGGCGATCTACCTGCGGAAAGAGCATCCCATTTTCGTGGGGACCGACCGGAAGGGGATGGTGCGAAACAAGCAAGAGCTGTACCGGTTGGGCGGGGTGCTGCCGAGGCCGATTCGGAAATGGGATAACAAGTAATCGACGTACTCCGTGCGGGTACCGGCGTTTCGTTTACGTTTAGGTTTACGTTTAAGATAATCTGGGGCTTAAAGGCCTGAGCGTCAGATAACTCCATTGACCGCTGTTGCGGGGCATTTAACCTCACGCAACCCCCGAAAGATCACGAGGATGGAACAATTTTTCTTCTGGACCCTGGCCGTCGGCCTGATGGCGGCCGCCACCGCGGTGGTGACGCTCCGGAACCCCGTGACCAACGCCGTTTGTCTGGCGGTGGCCCTGGTGTTGCAGGCAGCCCTTTTTGTGACCCTGGAGGCTACCTTCCTCGCCGCCGTGCAGGTGATTGTTTATGCGGGTGCGGTCATGGTCCTGTTTCTTTTCGTGATCATGCTCCTGGACGTGAAGGTGGAGGCCCGCCGACCCGTCCCGTGGCCCAAGGTGGCCGCCGTTGTGGCCGGGTTGATGGTGGTGATTGCCGGGGTACCGAAGCTGGTCGCCGCATTTCCAGCCGCCCGTGAACCGTTACGCTGGTCGGAGGGGGCCACGCCGTTCGGAGCCAAGGAGCTGGGCACCCTGCTTTTCACCTCCTATGCGCCGCTCTTCCTCGCCACGGGAGTCCTGTTGTTGGTGGCCACCATCGGGGTCGTGGTGCTGTGTCGCCGGGATCCGGGCTCATGATGCTCGGGGAAATCACCCTCGGCCACTATTTGGCCCTCAGCGGACTGCTCTTTCTGGTCGGGCTGGTCGGAGTGCTGCTCCGCCGAAGCCTGCTGATTGTGATGATGTCCCTGGAGTTGCTGCTCAACGCCGCCAACCTGGCGCTGGTGGCGGCCGGGCGGTTCCAAAAGATTCCGGACCCCCAGGTGGCGGTCTTTTTCGTGATCACGGTGGCGGCGGCGGAAGTCGCGGTGGGTCTCGCCATTCTGGTGGCCATCTTCCGTCTCAAGAAGACCACCTCGGCGGAGGACTTTGCCGCCCTTAAATTTTAAATGATCGCCTACGCTCCTTATCTGATCCTGTTACTGCCGCTTTTCGCGGCTGTGGCGATCCGGCTTTTTCTTCATCCGTTCCCGCGGATCGCCGTACCGGTTTCCGTGGCGGCCTGTCTGGGCAGCTTCCTCGGGTCGATGATGCTCTTGAGCTCCGGCACGCCGCCGGGGGGCATGGCGGCCCCGGCGGTTCCCTGGATCGAACTGGCCGGCTTGAAGGCCGGATTTGGATTGGTGGCCGATCCGTTGGCCCGGCTGATGGCCGCCCTGGTGACGGGGGTGGCCCTGTTGGTGCAGATTTATTCCCTCGGCTATCTGGCCAAAGATCCAAGCCGCAGCCGATTTTTCGCCGAGCTCTCCCTGTTTGTCTTTTCCATGCTGGGGATCGTTTTCGCCGACAACCTCGTCACGATGTTCATTTTCTGGGAGTTGGTGGGTCTCAGCGCCTATGTGCTCATCGGATTCTGGCATGAACGGCCGGCCGCCGGGGCCGCCGCCAACAAGGCCTTCCTCGTTAATCGCGTTGGGGATTTCGGTTTCATCCTGGGAATCCTCGGGGTCTGGTCGCTCTTCGGAACCATCAGCTTTGCGGATCTGCCCAGCCGGGCCGCCTCCGGCGCCCCGTTCTGGGCGGTGACCGCCGTGGGTCTCGGGCTCCTCTGCGGCTGTCTTGGTAAATCCGCCCAGCTTCCGCTCCATGTCTGGCTGCCGGATTCGATGGAGGGCCCCACGCCCGTTTCCTCGTTGTTGCACGCCGCCACCATGGTGGTGGCGGGGGTGTATATGCTGATCCGGGTCCTCCCGATCCTGGAACTCAGTGCCGTGACAATGAACACCATTGCCTGGATCGGCGCCCTGATGACGCTGCTGCCGGCCCTGATCGCCTGCCAGCAGAACGACATCAAACGGATCCTGGCCTACTCCACCCTTTCGGAGATCGCCTACATGGTGATGGCGGTGGGCCTGAATATTCCCGGTCCGGCCATGTATCACCTCGTCACGCACGCCTTCTTCAAGTGTCTGCTCTTTTTGGCAGCGGGTTCCGCCATCCACGGCTGCCACGAGGAGCAGGACATCTGGAAGATGGGAGGTTTGCGCAAGCGGATGCCGTTCACCTTCCTGGTCACCTGGATCGGAACGCTGGCGCTGGCCGCCATCCCGCCGGTTTCCGGTTTTTGGAGCAAGGACGCGATTTTCGCCGCCACCTGGGACCGCCCGGGCCTGGCCGCCTGCTCGATGCTGGCCGGATTTTTCACCTCCTTTTTCATGCTGCGGATGATTCTGGTGGCGTTTGACGGCAAGCCCCGCACGGAGGAGGCGAAGCATGCGCACGAGGGCCCTCCGGTCATGGTGGTACCGATGCTGATTCTCGCAGTGCTTTCAATCTTCAGTGGAATGTTCCCGGTGACCGAGTTTCTCGGCATGAAGCCTGAGCATCCGCACCACGCCTGGACGCTCTGGGTCTCCTTGATCCTGGCCGTGGCCGGTTTCGTTCCCGCCCATTTCCTCTACGCCGACGCCCTCAAGGATCCGCTCCAGATCCGGGTCCTGCAGGGGAAGTTTTATGTCGATGAGTTCTACCAAAGGGTCCTGGTGGCCACCCAGGACGGGCTGGGGCGGTTGGCGGACGCCTTTGAGGGCTGGGTGGTGCGCGGCTTTGTTGTGCGCGGATCCGGAGTGCTGGCCCGGGCGGCCGGGCAGGGGCTCCGACTGGTGCAGTGCGGCCAGGTCCAACTGTATGCGGCGGTGTTTATTCTGGGGGCGCTGGGAATCATCACCTGGCTCCTCTGGAAGGGGGCGGCATGAATTTTTCGCTGACCCTCCCGGCCCTGTTGGTGATCCCATTGATCGGGGTGCTGCTGATCGCCTTGGGCGCGCGACCCAAGGCCACGGCCCTGTGGACCTCGATCCTCAATCTCATTCCTGGCTTCCTGGCTTCCGGGGTGGTGCTTCGCTCCGGGGAACTGCTGTTTGGCCCCGAGCCGATCCCGGCCCGCGAGGTTTTTCCCGCCAAGTTCATCCTGGGGATGGACGGCCTCAGTCTTTCCATGGTCTGGCTCACCCTGGTGGTCACGCTGGCGGCGATCGGATCGGCGAGGGAGGGGATCAAGCGCGAGAAAGAGTACTACATCTGCCTGTTGCTGATCGGACTGGGGGCGCTCGGAGCCTTCATCTCCGTCGACCTTTTCTATTTCTTTTCCTTCCATGAGGTGGCACTAATCCCGACTTTCCTGCTGGTCGGAATGTGGGGACACGGGGACCGTTCCGGCGCGGCCTGGCGCATGACGGTGTATCTGATGCTGGGCAGCATGATCCTGCTGGTGGGACTCATCGGCCTCTATCTTGCGCTGCCCGAGACCGCCCGGAGCCTGGATTGGCGGGTGTTGGCTGAGAGCCTGCGCACCAACCCGATCGCTCCCGGCATCCAGCCTATTTTGGCGGTGTTGCTGCTGGTGGGATTCGGAACCCTGGTTTCCCTGGTGCCGTTTCACAGCTGGGCCCCCGGGGGATACGCATCCGCCCCCGCTCCGGCGGCGATGCTGCACGCCGGGGTGCTGAAAAAGTTCGGTCTGTACGGGTTGATGCGGGTGGCGCTGCCGATGACGCCGGAGGGCTGGAAGGAGATCTCGTGGATCGTGGGGCTGCTTTTGGCCGGCAACATCCTCTACCTCGGCCTGGCGGCCCTGCAGCAACGGGATTTCCGCTGGCTGTTGGGCTTCTCGAGCGCGATGCACATGGGAACGGTTTTTCTCGGGCTGATCAGCGGAACGGTCCTGGGCTTGGCCGGGGCCCTGACGCTGATGGTCGGGCACGGACTCAGCGCCGCTTTGGGATTTGCCGTGGCGGGGGAAATGAGCCGCCGAACCGGCACCTCCTGGATGCGGGACCTTGGCGGAATGGCTCGCCGCACCCCGCAGCTCTGGTTTTACCTGATGATCGCCGCCATGGCCTCGATCGGACTGCCGGGTTTGGCCAACTTTGCCGGTGAAATCATGATCTTCTTCGGTGCCTGGTCCGCCCACCCGATCCTGGTCGGTGTGGCCGCATGGGGCGTGGTGTTGTCGGCCGTGGCCATGTTAAGGGCGGTGCGGGCGGTGGCCTTTGGGCCGATGAGCGCCGCAGTTGAGGCGGAAGGGGTCCAGGATCTCCGGGGCATCCGGGAAACCTGGCCGTTCGCCGTGCTGACGCTTGCCCTGTTGGTGGTGGGTTTATGGCCGGTGATCGTTTACGGCCCGGCCCGCCCGGTGCTGGAAAGGTTGTTGGCGCCATGAGCGGCTGGTTCGCCCCCGAAATCCTTCTCACGCTGGCCGGGGTTGGCCTGATTCTGGTGGATGCCATGGCTCCCGAACCGATCCGGCGGCGGATTCCGCTTCTCGCGATGCTGGGGGCCTTGGGAATTCTGGGTTGGAGCCTCTGCCCGGAGAGCCGGGGGTTGCCGGCCGGATGGACCAACCTGTTTCTTTCCGACGGACTCACCACAATTTTCAAACCCTTCTTTCTTCTTTGTCTCGTGGTGGTGATCGGGATGGCCTCCCGCTACCGGTTGCAGGCGGATGAGACGGTGAGGGGCGAGTTTCTTGCCCTACCTTTTTTCCCCACGGCCGGGCTGTGTCTGCTGGTCTCCGCCCGGGATTTTCTGGCCGTCTTTGTGGCCCTCGAGCTGGTCAGCATTTCCCTTTACCTCCTCGCGGCGTTTCATCGTGCCCGGCCCGCCAGCCTGGAGGCGGGCATCAAACTACTGGTGATGGGCGGTCTCTCCACCGGATTTCTGGTGATGGGGATCGCCTGGCTGTACGCCGGAGCCGGCACCACGGAATTCTCCAAGCTACTGCTGAGCCAGGCCGGGCAGGCGGCCAACCCGGCGGTGTTGGTCGCCGCCGGCCTGATCCTCGCCGGCATCGGCTTCAAGGTGGCGGCGGTGCCGTTCCATGCCTGGGCGCCGGATGTGTATGAGGGTGCCCCCACTCCGGTAACCGCCTACCTGGCCGTTGCCTCCAAGGCGGCCGGCTTCATTTTATTGCTACGAATTTT
>CAZURF010000034.1:0-15886 GCA_964623555.1 uncultured Akkermansia sp.
GGGTTGTCATTCTAATCTCCCTGCCTGCCGCCGGACTCACCCTCCGCGCCGCCGTCCTCGGCGGCCAGATCCGCCATCCCGAGTTCCGCCCCTCCGTCGACGAATCCCCCGACCACATCCGCAACGATTGATCGCTCACCGCTTGGTAGGGGCCGTTGTCCCCAACGGCCCGTTGGAATTGACGCGTCCAAACCTCTGTAGGGACGCGCTCCGCCTGGGCCATCTCTCTTCGCTTCTGTTCACCTTAGCTTTTTAGTCATTTAGCCTTTAGCCATGTAGAGAAGCTCCCAAGCCTCAAGTTCCCTCCCCACGTAAACGTAATCGTAATCGTGAATCCCCCCGCGCAAGCGGACAATCACTCCCGCGGGACGCGGATTTGAGGATGGGCGGGGGCAGGTCCGAGGGGGCCAAACGAACAACTCCATCTTCCATTTGCGATCTCCCATCTCCGAAACCCCAGTTCAACTTAGACTTAAATTTAAACCGCGCCCCGCCCGGTTGCGAGTTGCTTGTTACGCGTAACCCGTCACCCGTGACCAGGTACCCGCTACCCACCCACCGATCAGCCTGTAGCCCGCAACCTTGTCTCTCCAGTCATCGACCTCTGACCCGATTTTTCAGCTTTGGATTTACGGGGCTTTTTTTTGGTTTTTCCCGGACGGACTCTCGGCCTTGGGCTCCACCCGGACATAGCCGGGAGGCAGAGCCGCCGTCCCGCCCTCCCCCCGCGCGATCGAATCCATCACCGCCACCATTTCCGGGGTCGGCTCGCGCCCGGCCTCAATCAGGCTCTTTAGGACCAGCACCACGTTGATGCTGCGCGCCCGGGGATGGTGGTGGGTTTGGGCGACCTCCAGAGCCTTGAGCCAGGCCTGATCCGCCGGGCCGCTCCGTCCCATCTCCTGCTGAGCCTCCGCCATGGCCATCAGGACGGGCGGCTGAAAAAAGAGCGCCACCACCCCCGGTTTGGCCATGGCTAACTCCAGACAGCGGTTGGCCTCAGCCTGATCCCCGCACCGCGCCAAGGCCCGCGCGGCGGCCCCCAGGGAGATCCCGTACTGCTCCGTGCGGGGGTCCAGGGCCTGGGCAAGATCCAGTGCCCGCCGGGCAAAAACCGCCGCCTCGCCCACCATCCCCGCCGCCTGCGACGACAAGGACAGCTGAGCCCATCCCTGGGCTCCATTCGCCGGATCCGCCCTGGCCACGATCTTTTCGGCCAAAGCCAAAACTTGACGCTTTCGTGCCAGATCCACCCCCGGATCCCTCAGGACCGCATCCAGGGCCTTGACCAGTTCCGGCACCGCTTCAGGAGCAAAGTCATCCACCTCCGTGGGCGTCGCGGCTTCCCAAGCCGCCCACCCCGCCGACTGGACCAAGGCCCGTCCATACCCACGCCCGCGCGCATCCAGAATCGTAGCCAGCCGTTTTTGGGCATCTTTGGGCCTCCGCAACCGTGCCTCTGTGGCTGCCAGATAGGCTTGCACCCGTGCGGTCTCTTCGACCGTTCGCACATAATTGTCCTTTTCCCCAGCCTTCAGGAATTGCCGGGCCCGGGTCGGATACCCCTCGTTGGCCGCGTCCCACGCGACCATGGCCAGGGCCAGCCCGCGCCCTTTGGGCTCCATTTCAGCGATGCGGCCCTCGCACCAGGCAAAATCCGCCCGGTCAGCGGCCTCCCGCACGAGACCGAGGCGAACGTCCTCCCGGCTGTCGGGATCCCCTTCCACCAGCGCGGTCTTGTCCCAAGCCAGATCCATCAAAGCGGGCACCTTGCCCTCCTGCCGCATCGGGGAACAGCCAGCCAGAATGAGCGGAACTAAAAGATAGGTTACTTTCATAAAGAAAACGGGCCGGTCAGCTTACCTGACCGGCCCGTTTCGCAAAGTACCGGAATCTGCCTTAGAGAGGCGTCACACGGACAAAGGCAATACCAGTCAAACCGGTGGAGTGGCTCTTGGTCGTACCGTCCCCGGTAACCACCGCGACGGGCTTATAGGTCTTGTTGTCGCTGGAGACCTCGACGTTGTACTGCACCCCGGTGACGGTGGGGAAGTTCGCCGTCGCCACGCCCGCCACGCGCGTCACCGTCACGTCTGGCACGCTGACGGTGTTGGCCGCGAAAACGTCCAAGTCATCTGCCAAGCTCCAGCCTGCCAACCAGTTGAAGTCACGGAATGCACCGCGATGGGTGGTCTTGGCAAAGAAGTCAGTGCGATCCGCACTGATCCCGCTTTGCAAGGCAATACCGCCAACGGCCACCGCAGCGCCGGTCCTGGGGTCGGTGCCATTGCTCCGCTCCGCTACACCGCTGGCAAGGATCGGATTGACTCCGGCCAAACGCCCGTTTGTTCCCGTGCTCACCACCACCGCGTTCGAGGTGAAGATGTTGCTGAGATCAGGGTCCGTTAGGACCGTCACAATGCTTGCGGGGTTAATCGTGGATCCACCTGAGGAGGTCCGACCGCTGGTCGCAGGGAAAAGCTTGCCTCCGACGGTCACGTCAACCGAGTTGGCATCCGAACCACCACACTTGGACCAGGTATTGAAGGCCAAGACGCCCGTCGGTTCGTTTGCCACCGTTGCCATCGCCGTACGCGGCGGGGCATCCGTGAAGCGAGACGATGACTGAATTTGGACTGCCCCGGCGGGCGCCTCCACGAACACGGAGTTGAGGATTTTGCCTCCCGAATTGTCCTTGAAGTTAGGGCCGGCACGGTCGGTGCCGGAAGCCCCGGACTTACGGACGGTGCCCACCCCGATGCCCGTGTAGTTGAAGTAGGTGAACTCCGTCCCGGCGTAAGTGTCATTCGAAATACTGTTCGGATCCTCGTTGCCGTCGTTTTCCGTCAGGTTGTCGCCAACGTTGCCAGTGTTCCGCCCAGTCACTTTGGTAGCCGTGCTTCCACAGGTGTTATTTTGCAGCTGGAAGAGGAACTGGCCTTTGCCCCGGTAGCTTTGGTCGACGTCAAAGCCGTCGTCGCCTCCAAAGATGCCCGCGGAGTAACGCAGGTTATTATTGCCGCCGAACATTTCGAAGTCGTCATCCGCATTGTTGAAAACTTCGACAAATTCCGTCACCGTGCCGCTGCCGGCCCCGCCGTAGGTCACCCCGTTGATTTCGTTGTTGGGCGAGAGCACGAAGCCCCCAAAGGAGAATCGGCAGAAACGGATGATCCCGCTGTTGTCGTTGGGGTTGGTTCCTCCGTAGATTCCGCCGCTTAACACGGTCCAGCTGTTGCTATCCGCATCCACCGTGGGATTGGAACCGGCAGGAAGTCCATAAGCGGCCCCGTCAATGGCTTGGAAGCCCTCGATAAAGTTGGCCCCGATGCCGCCCTTAAGGGGTATGGCCGAGGGATCCGCCACCGCCCCTGCGATGGAGGTTGTCGCCGTAGCTTGGGTGCCGGAGTTCCCGCCCGCGCTGATGGTCAGGGTAGGAAGAGTACCAGAAGTCAACACACCACCAGCATTAGGCGCCTTGACAATCACACCGTAAAGGTAGGTGTTGCTGAGCACCAACTGGGCCGTGGGATAGGACGAAGCCACGTTCGTCAAGGAAGTGGGAACCGCTGAGGTGCTGAAGACGGTGGTGTTCGTCAGCTCAAGTGCGATTTCTGCGCCACTGTACCCGTAGGTAGCCAAAAAGGGTAGCGTCCCTGACTTTGTCGGCACGTTGTATTGAAGTCCGCGGTTGCTGAAAGTGGCCGCCGGCCAGTTCACAACCACGGTATCGCTGTTCGTCAGAGGCTGACCTACGGTGGTGTAATTGGCGGTCACGTCCGTGCCGGAAGTGGTATTGGTCACATAGACGGGGATGTTATTTAAGGTGGTCCTGGTGGCAGTACGGGAGCCATCCGCCACAGTCGCCTTGAGGGCTGTTCCCGGAAACTTGGTAAAGGTCCCACTGGTACCATTGGTCAGGCCAGCCACGCCCACCGGATTGAAGAGGGCCTCAAGGTTGTAATTTTTGCTATCACTAAAGGTAAAAGTGGGATTCCGGGTGTAAGCCTGTGAGTTAGTGTTGGCATTGCTGATGGCCACCTGAAGGTTGCCAGCAAGACCAGTCGGCCCACCAAAGCCCGCCGGAGCACGGCCCAAAATGAGAAGACCACCCCATTTGGAGTCATTGTCATGGGCCTTAAAGGAGCCCGAGGTGGCGTCTGCGGCAGAATACTTGGCGGCTTCTGTGGCGATATTGGCGGAGACGTTAACCCCGTTCACGGTAGAAGGAATTGTGGCAAGACCCCCGGGGACAAACGGATCATAGGAGGAAGTAAAATAAATCGGACTCTCCGCGGTTCCCACCGCCACGATTTTGGCGCCACGACAGATGATCAAGGCCCCGGGATCCGCCGGATCCAAAGTGCTACTACCTGTGATCGTGGCGGGTTCACCCCGGATGATGGTGCCGGGCTCAATCGTCAGCACGGCGGGGGGCTCGACGAAGGTCAGGTTGTTCAGGATGTAAACGGTGTCCGAGGTCCAGCGCTGATCACTGGTGATCACGGTGATGCGCCCCGCGAGGGAGCCGCTGCTCTTGGTGATGTTCCCGGGGATGTCGTTGACGTGTTTGAAGTTGATCGCGTGGGCGGAGCCGGCCACCAGGCTGACCGCCGCGAGGAGGTTAAGAAGGGTTTTTTTCATGATTGGTTTTTCCTTGATGAGTTGGTTGGAGATGGGTGGGTTTCTGGGTTTAGCTGCGGCGGCGAGCGCGGAGGGCGCTCAGGGCCGCTATGCCCAGCACCAAAAGGGTGGAGGAGGACGGTTCCGGCACGACTCCGGTGATAGTTTGGCTGGTATTGTCTGCGTTGCCTGCAATCAAGGTGCCCGAGAAGGGATCGAGGCCAAAATCCGAGGTGGGATCCCCGGGATTACCCGCCCCAAAAGAGTCGATTGCCCGAAGCAGAATAAAGGTGGAGCTGGCATCGGACTGCCAGTTTGAGAAAGCGGTGGACCAAGTGCTACCGGTATCGCTTAACGCCAGTAGGTAGGCGGGCTGGGCGGCAAACTGCCCAGCGGCCACCGTGTAAGGGTCATCATTAACCACCGCGTTTCCGACGTTGATGTTCCCGGATAACCCGTTCCCAGTATCCCCTAAAAGGGAGCCGCTGCTGGTGATGGACCAGCTGGTGGCCGGGCGGAACAAGTTGAGAAGGCTGAGAGCCGCCGCGCGATCGGTGTTCGGATTGTAGCTGGAGTTAATTGTCTCCGGGCTGAGGAGAGTGCCAGCCGTGTTATCCCCGAAATTGCCGATCCAGAGCCGCCCTGCTTGGTTGGCGAGGTTGCTGGTGGTAGGCAGAAAAATGCTGTAGTCCGCATAAAGTCGGTAGGGGGCGTTGGCAGCTTGGGCGATGCCGGCCAAGCCGATGGTCATGGCCGTGGCTAGAACCCATTTGAGATTTTGGATTTTCATGTTGGGTGGATTACTCCTTTTTGGGATGGATTGGGGTTAATCGTTCTTAACGCGGAAGAACATCCGGCTCTTCCAATCATTGGTTGAATTGACTCCGCTGTTGGTGAAGGTGACACTGAAATTCGTGCTGCTGTTGACGCTGACCGCGTTCGTCTGCCAGGCGCTGGCCAGCGAGCTCTTGTACTCAATCACATAAGTGGCGTTGCTGTTGCCAGCAAAAGTATGGGTGATGACAGTGTTGCCGTTGGTGAAGACCGGTGAACCCAGGGAGAGCAACCGCAAGGTGGGCAGAGCCCGAATGTCCGCGGTGATCGTTGGCTGGGTCACCGCATAGTTACCAGAGGGGGCACTATAGCTGCCGGTGCGGGTCAACGTTTTTCCAGAACCCACCGCGGCATCGGGAAAAGCCCAGGAGACAGTTCCGCTAACCGAAAAACTTTCACCGTTTACCAGGCCAACGTAGCCCGGCGTGCCGCTCACGGTAGCGGTGGTAGTACCGTCAAAGTCTTTGCTGGCCGCGGACAGGCCACCGATGGTGAGAGCCTTGGCCGAAACGGAATTGCCGCTGGCGGTGGTGGTCACATTCACGCTGGTGGCTCCGGTGCTGGAGAGCACGAAATTTTGAGAGTTATAAAGCCCGGATACTGTGGCGGTAGCGGCCAAACGAACCCATAAGCTACCGCTCGCCGAACCGCCCGACTGCGTAATGGTGGCAGAACTGCCGTAAGTGGATCCATCGGATGAGACTTCGAAGCCTGCGGGCGCTGTCGCCACGATGTTGGCCGAGAGATTGCTTCCGGAAATACTGAAGGTCTGCGCCGCGGACGCCGTACCGTAGGTCGTCGTGAAAGCTGTGGCGGTAGCTGCCCCGTTAATCGTCGGCGTAGCCCCGCCACTCGTGTTGGCCAAAGTCAGGCCATTGGTGGAGATCGTGCCCAAAACCGCAACCGTGTTGAAAGAGTTGGCCACTCCGACTTGCGTCGCCAATGCGGTCCGGTCGTTGGTGTAGGTACCGGGGTCCCGGGGGAAAAAGAAGTCGACCGCATTGCGGACCCATTTGAATATCCCCAAGTCCCCGAATCCGGAAGTAATCACCATATAGAGAGTTGTTTTGGTTGCGGGATCATTTCCCGTGGGTACGTTGTCGGCATCCAATTCATCCACCGTGGTATTATCGCCATCAAACGCATACTGGTTGTCTGAACCTGCAGGAATTCCCAGAAAGTTGGTGGAGGCAAAAGTGGTGAAGTACGTGCCAAGGTTGGCGCGGGTGACCGTCGTAGAGATGTTGCTGGAGGTGACCCCGGAAAACCAACCCAATTGAACCGTAGGACCGTTGGTGGTCAGGTTGGCTCCGGCGGAGTCTTTGGCGGTAAAGCCATCCGTCCAATCCAGGGTGACCGAAACTTGGACCGCAGAGGCGGGACCCACAAGCCCACCCAGCAGCCAAGCCAGACCGATCACCTGAAGAAACAGGCGGTGGAGAGGCTTGGCTGTCATGGGGGTCGTAGGCTTGATGTCGGTCAGATGATTATTTCGTTAAGTATTGGGGAGCGAAGGCAACATCCCCGCTGACCAAAGGAACAATCAGGAAGGCATCCCCTTGGCCGAGGGTTTTGGTGGTGCCGACATCGATCCCTCCCCCATTCAAGGAACGGACAAAGCGGGATCCGGTATTGTGGTAGGCCACATAGCGGCCATTTTCCAAGAAGCGCAGGCTGTCCGCATTGGCAGCCGAGGAAGCTTTGGTCAAATACGAGGCCAAGCCCGAATCTTGGAGGGAAACGCCCGCTGGGTAGGGATAGGCAACGATCGACCCCGCATCAGGAATCGTGATGCGACTACGCGTCCCGCGATACTCGCCGGAGAGATAGATGGATTTGGTGGCCTTCGGGGCAATCACGAATCCCGTGCCCAAGGAAACACGGACATTGGCCCGATTGGCTCCAGTGGATCCACGGTTGGCTTCCGAACGCCAACCAAGCCCACTCTGATAAAAATACCGCTTGAGGACTCCCTGGGAGTCAAGAACCGAAATCGTGTCCGCATTCGCCGTGGACGTGCCGGTCTGCAAGGTGATCGAGGCCCCATCGCCAAACAGAGAGGCAAGAGTGTGATCTCTACGGAGAACAAAGCGGGTTCCAGTCTCGAGATCCGGCAGGGCGCCCTTGACCGTGGCCGTGCTGCCCGAAAATGACGAAACCTGTTTGATCAGGCCTGTATACGGCCCACTGGTGAATTCGACGACGAAGTGGTTGTCAGACGCGGGGGCATACTCGGCCGTACCCGCCTCGCTGGCCGCCGTGTAAGAATTAAAAAAGTTGGTTCCGAATACGGTAAAACTGGTCGCCCCGTTCGTCACCGCATTGTTTAACTCACCTTTGGCCAGCCACGGGCGGGCAAGAAAGACGCCGACGAGCTTCGAACTGCCGCTGGTGAGGTTGATGGGAAGACTTAGATTGACGGTGCCGACGTCGGCCGCGCGGGACGAGGTCGCCGTGATGAGGGTGACGAGGGCACAGAGGGCGAGGCTGAGTTTTTTCATGGTGGTTAGGGCTATCTCCTTAGGTTGATTTCATAAAATGTTTTCCGCACGGCCGAAACCTATTAACGGAACCTGTTTTTTCAACCGATTTATTGTTACTTTTTTGTTACAAAAAGCCGGGAACGAGACCCGCCGATTCCATTCAACCTGCCATCAAATTGTCACACTCCGCGATTTGACGAATCGGATTCCAAAGCTTGCTTACAAGATCAGTGGTTCAAGCCTACCAAAAGCAGTCCAGCCGTTTTTTTAGCCTCTCCCCAGATCATCCTGGGGGGAATGCTCCTCAAACCACCATGCATGGTGTTGGCGCAGCCAGACATCCCCTTTATCTCCTAAGTTTCCTTCTCTCTTTTTCCACCATACTGCTCGTCTTTTTATCTTCCAACGCACAGGCGATTGAAAAGGTTGCCCTCACGGGTGGAGGAGATTATGGGGTGGCCGATGCAGAGGGTGGTGCCTTGGCCAACAATTCCATCATCCGCGTGGGGTCCTTCGCCGGCTTGACGGATGCCCAGATTGGCGCCCTGCTTCAGGGAAATCTGGCCACGGTCAGATCCAACCTGAACGCCTACTTCGCCACCGGGCAAGCCGTCTCCACTAACAAGCTTTGGGGCTCAACCACCGTCAACACGGTCTTCAATACCGGCTCGGCAAACCTGAACCGCGCCAGCACCGCAAATTTTGAAGGTTTCCCCGTGTTTGTACTGGTCTTCAATGCCACGTCGATCACCAACGCCACCCAAGCCGGAATTTTTTGCTACTTGGACGAATTTGACGGTCAAAGAAGGAATTTTCCCGAAATCGCATCGGATCAGATTGTCGATTTGGATTTTTCCTCCAGCAACGCCGTTTCCGGCATGCGCCCTTTCCTGGGCTCATTGGGAAACGACAACCTCTACCGCCTCGCCACGCTGGGTGCTGGCTTCGGCATCACCAGCAGCAACGCCTACTCCGGCCTGGTGGACAGCGAGGTTAGCTATCGGATCACGGCCAACCACGGGGCCACCAACTTTTCCGCCTTGGGGCTTCCCACGGAACTTTTGGTGGATCCGGAGACCGGTCAACTCTCCGGGTCCCTGCCGGTCGCGGGAGTTTACAGCAACATCGTCCTTCAAGCAGCCGGGTTGGCGGGAACCTATACATCTCCCCTGACCATCACGATCACTGATCCTCTCCCGGGCACGCCGCTGATCACCAGCAGCACCAACGCCCAAACGGCCATTGCGGGGGTGGCCTACAGTTACCTGATCACGGCCAACAACACGCCTACCAGCTATCAGGCCTCCGGTCTTCCGCTGGGTCTCTCCAACAACGTCACCAGTGGCCTGATTGACGGTACCCCCACCCTCCCGGGAACTTACTCTTTGGTGATCAGCGCCTCCAACGCCATCGGTCCGGGAAAAAGCGCCAAATACACCCTCACCGTGCTTCAACCTGAGCTGACATACTCCCCTACATCCTTCCAGTTGGGGGTCTCTTCCAGCAGTCCGGCCCCGACGGCCCCCGTGGGTTATACCCCGACGGGTTTCCGCAAGCCGGCGGGAGGAAACTGGGATCAGGTCCCGGGGCTGGATCTGAACACCGGCACCGGGGCGGTGACGGGTAGCCCCACGCGGGCTTTTGCCCCGGTCACCCTTACCGTGGAAGCCACCAATGCGCTGGGAGTGGTGGCCTCGGGGGTCATCACCGTCTCCTCCGCCACCGCCAAACCTGTCCTCAGCAGCACCAATCGGGTGGATGGACTCACCTTCAGTCCAATTTCCTACACCCTGACCGCAGCCACCACCAACACCACGGTGGCCCCGGGACTCTTCAAGTTGCTGCGAACTTCTAATAACTCGACCACCAATTGGGTGACAGCCACAAACACCACCGTCCTACCCGGGGTCACCCTCAACGAAACCACCGGGGCCCTTTCCGGATCCCCCAGCCAAGGCGGAACCTTCCGGGCCGAGTTTGCGGCGGACAACTCCACCGCCAAATCCAGTGAGGGCTATCCGGGATCGGTGTTTGGCGGGGGTCTGGGAACCCCTTTGCAGGTTGCCTTCGTGATCGACGTCACTCCACCCAGCCTGCCGAACCTCACCGACGCCTCGGTCTATCTGACGATCACTAACAGTCTGGGAGTGGTCCGGGACTATGCCTCCATGCCCGTGGGGATGACGCGAAGTTTCTCCGTCGGCAACAATCTGGCGACCTTCACGACCTTTTCGAATATTCCTTCGTGGCTACAGCAGACCCAGAGCAACAGCGCCGCCGGTTCGTTTGCCACCCTGTCCGGCAAGGCCACTCAGGCCGGCTCTTTTACCATCCTGAAGGTGGCCCAAAACACCAATGTGGCCGGAGTCACCCAATCCACCAATCGAGAGCTCATCATCACGGTGGTTGGCAGTCTGCCGACTGCCGCCGCGGTGGGCTTGCAAAATCCTCCGCCAGGTCAAGTTGGACAGGCCTACATCGGATACATCACCGCCAGCGGGGCAAGCCGCAACCCGGCGGATCCCAGCGCCTTCAATGCCACCGGTCTACCCCCGGGCCTTTCCTTGGCATCCGCCGCGGACCGGCAGCTTGGAAAAATCACCGGCACCCCCACACGGGCTGGCACCTACGCCATTAAATTCTACATTGCTAACGCTCGAGGTTACACCACCCAAACCGGCACCATGACCATTCTGCCGCCATGAAATCATATTTTCCCCATCCGGTTCGCCAAGCGGTCCTCGGTCTAGGGCTGGTTCTTTTCGCCGCGATGCCCCCATGCCGGGCGGGAGAAATGACCCTCGGCTACGCCCTCCGGCCGGGCGACAACCACCGGGGGATTCCCTTGATCCGTCCGGCTCTTCATTCCGGCACCATCGCCTCCATCGACTCCTCCGGCTTTCGGATCCGGAACCGCTCCTTCCCTCCCACCCGGGCCGCCGATCTCACGGCCTGGGGTCGGGAGCCTTGCTATTTGGAAATCGAATCTTGCCCGGCAGATCGCACCCTGGAGGGAGAACGATGGGAGGTGGACACAGGAAAAAGTCTCAGCATGCCGGGATTTTTTGCCTTGAAAGCCGAGCCTTGGAATACCCGTCCGGATCTTCCCCCGGCGTTGGCTGGGGCCTCCTACTCCATCCGCCCCCACTGGACCGTGGAGGCGCTTTTCCCGCCGGTCCCGGAAAGCGACGTTCTCCGCGCCTCCCAGCCCGATCAAGCCGACCAGATTGCCATTTTTGACCCTTCCCAGAAGCGTGGTTTCAGGATTTTTTATGCCCGGGAACTGAGCCCAGGGCCCCGATGGCGGTGGGAACCTGTCGGCGCCTCCGCTTCGCTGTCGACAACGATACCCCCCGGCACCGGCTGGTATTTTCACCGCGAAACCAACCGCAATCTCAATCTTGTTTTGTCCGGCCAGACCCGCGGGTGCGCCCTGCGGATCCCCCTGCGGCAAGGATCGAATCTGATCGCGCCGGGCTTGGAACGGTCGGTCAGCCTGCGGCACTTTGCGATGGGCCCGGCCAACGGCTTCCGGGGAGACCCCCAGCCCGGGCGGGCGGACCGCATCAGCCTTTTCCGCGGGTCCGTGGTGGACACCTTTGCCCTGCTGACCCAGCCGGTCGCTGGCTGGGTCTCGTTGCGCTCCCTCCGCGGAGTGGATCCGGAAGCCGCCATGCAGGTGCGCCCGGATGACGCGGTCCAAATTTTGAAAACCCAGGCTGACCCGGATTTTTTGATCCCTTTGCTCCCATGAGCGAGCGGGGCCGGTCCGCCTTTAAAATCCGTACTTTACGCTGAGAGAGAGATCAAAGCCCTTGGTGTAGGCGAGATAATCCACCTCCTGGCCCTGATAGGTGATCGTCTGGCGAAAGACGGGATTGAGCAGGTTTTTTCCACGGAAAGTGATCGACCAGTTGTCGGCAAACTCCTGCGTCAGGTTGAAATCGAGGGAGGGAGCGGGCTGCTCGTAGATATCGGGAAGATCATAACCGACCGCGTAGAGGTAGGGGCCGGTCACATTGTAGAAGAGCCCGGCAAAGAAGCCGCGCTCCTGATCATCGTAACTGAGGCCGGCATTGATGATATAGAGGGGCTGGCCCTGGAGGGGACGGGTGGTGGAGTAATCGTTGCGATCCTCGGCTTTTTTGATCTGGTCCTCCGAGAGCGGCACCTGGGACTGCACGTAGGTGGTGTTGAAGTTCACGGAAAATTTCTTCAGCCAGGCATGAACCTGGTCCAAGCGCTTGCGGGCCTCGAACTCGGCCCCCCACAGCGTCCCGTTGGGGTTATTCTGGTACTGATAAAACTGGGTGTCTCCGAGTTGGGCAATCCCCTGCTCGATCGGCTTTTTGATGGATTTGTAAAATCCGCTGACGGCCAGCACCTCCCCGGATCGGGGAAAATACTCGATTCGCACGTCGTAGTTGTTGATGTTGGAAAGCTTGAGCCTAGGGTTTCCGACGAAAATGGTGGCATCGGAAAAATCCTGGGTGACCACGGGGCCCATTTCCTTGAAGGAGGGGCGGGCAATCGTCTGGGACCACGCTAGGCGGAAGTTGACCTCCGGCATCAGCTGAAAGGTGGCTCCCAATGAGGGAAGGAGGTCCAGTTGCTGAATGACGGCGTTGGCATCCGCCGGCGTGGGAAAGAGCGTGGAGGTCGGGCCTTGGATTTGGATATCCGTATTTTCAAACCTGGCCCCCCCAATCAGCGTCAGCTGGGGAAAGAGCCGGAACTCCGTCATGGCGTAAGAGGCGATCACCTGCTGGTAAGCGTTATAGTAGCTACCAAAACCGGAGGAGTTGTTGACCGCCGTCCATGACATGAACTGGCCGTTCCCCAGTCCTGCCGGATTGACCAGACCCGACCGGTCCTCATTCAGAAATACGGTGTTCCAGTTGGGATCACCAGAGCCGGCGGTGTAGGAGGAATAGTTGGCGGGGAAATTGGCCCCGCCGTATTCGTAGACAAAACTAGCCTGGTCATATTGCCGCTGGGTCGTGTCAATGTAGAAGCCGGTCTTAAACTTGCTGGGGTTTTCCTTCTCCTCAAAATACGGAACGCTGATATTGGCAATCGCGTTATACTCCCCTTCGGTGAGTTGTCGCTGGTAGCGCTGCAGGGGCCTTTTGGACTGGGTGAAAGACGGGTCGGCGGGCGCCAGTTCCGAGTACTCCCCAGTGGTTTCGTCATACTTGGCCTGAAAGAGGCGCTGGTCAGGCTCGTTGAGCTGGGCCCGACCGACCCCGCCGACCCAGTCAATCTGAATATCCCGGAACGTCGGAATCACGTGATCGCCATTCAGCTGGATGTAGCCCAGTTGGCGCTCCCCGTACTGAATGGTGGTGTATTGCAACTGCTGGTTCGCCGGGAGGGACGGATTCAGGGCATTGTCCGCCACCTGATAATCCACCGTATCGGTCGCCTGCTGGTTAAACAGGACATTGATGCCCACTTTGTGGTTTTTTTCCGGTTGCACCGCGAGGTTGGCCAGCCCACCCCAGAGCACATCTTCCGAAGCCTTGTTGTCGCTCAATAAAAAGTCCTGGTTCAGATTTCCCGCAATGACGGAGTAGTTCCCCCGCAGCGTCTGGGGATTGTAGATGTTTTTATGGCGGTAACTGAAAGCCCCGAAACTGCCGACCTGTTGGTCCGGTCCGTACTCCACCGTGTCCCCTCCTTGCAGATTAAAGCTGTAGTTGGGGCCAGGAGTGCGGTTGGTCAGGCCAACCACGGGGCTCATCTGCCGCATCGCCTGGTTGACCTGCTCGGCGGTATCCAAATTTCCCGCTCCGGCATTCAGGCTGGCTGGGTTCAGCCCGACCAGCGTTGGGTTGTTGATGACACTTTCCGGGATCGCCCGCTGGTTGGCCCGGAATCCGAACGGCCCGGTCCCCCCTCCCGCATAAGTCAGAAAATCCGGATTGAAGGTGGACTGGGAATTGTATTCCACCGTTGCGGAGACACCCAAGGAGGGCTTGTCCGGGAATTTTTTGGTGCGGATATCCACGCTGCCGCCCGTGAAGTCCCCCGGCTGGTCGGGCGTGAAGGTTTTGGTGGTGTTGATGCTCTCCAGGGTGGGACCGGGAAAAAGGTCCACATTGATCGCGCGTTTGTCCGGATCCGAGGATGGCAACCGGCCGCCGTTGAGGAGGGTGTTCACGTACCGGTCGGATAGACCGCGGACGACCACATATTTACCGTCCACCACAGAAGTCCCCACCATCCGCTTGAGCGCGTCTCCCGCGGTGGAGGCGCCCAGCTTGGAAATCAGGTCGGCGCCGATGGTGTCCAAAACCGCGGCGGCACTTTGCCGCTCCCCCAAGAGGCCCACCTCGGAAGTTTTCTCCAACTCTCCTGGCACCACCAACTCCTCCAGCTCTTCCACCTCCGCGATGGTCTCGATCCGCAGGTCACTGAACTCCCCCGAGGCCACGCTGGTTTCGGGAATCAGCTTGGGGAGATAGCCGGAGCTCCGCACATTCAGGGAATAAACCCCGGGAGGAACTCCACTGATGGTGAAGTTTCCCTGGTCATCCGTCATAGCCCCGAAAGGAGAATCCAGCAGGGTGACCGAGGCCCGCGCAATGGGCTGCCCAAAATCTGAATCAACCACCTTTCCCCGGACACCCCCAACCGCCTGACTCCAAGCGGAGGAAGCGTGGCTCAGGCAAAAAAGAGCCAATATCAAAAACACAAAACTAACCGAGGATCGTGGATTTTGCAGATTCTCCGCCACGAATCTATTCTGTTGCGATTTTCCGGGGACCAAAGATACAGGAACTTTCCACCACCACATCTTGTTAATGGGATATCAATAAGCTGTGATGACAGTTCAGTAACTTTTAACAAGTTCTTAAATGTATTTGAAACAACCAGTTGAGGATGAACGGCATCCTTTCACCATCCAACTCATGAGGGGGGGTGTACCTAAATTTTTAATCTCGGCTTTGTTCCCATTTTTGGTTTTTTTCCCACTGAAAGGATCAGCTCAAAACTCGGCTCCTCTGGGGACCAAGGCATGGGGCACCGACACCGCTGTCCAGGATGCCATGAGCCCAAACCCCTACGCTCAAAATCCGGCCTACGGCCGAAACCCAGCGGATGAACTGGTCGACGCTCCTCTGCCCGGTCAAAAAACCTCGGAGGCGGGGTCAGCCCCAACGGACGGCGATGCCTCTGCCCTGACGCCATTTTACGTCCGCACCGGCATCGGCCTCAGCTTTGTCACCAACGTCGACTACCCGGACTTCGGAATTTCCAGCACCGTCAACATGGCTCCGGGCTTCGCCACCGGGTTGATGCTCGGCGCCCAGTTCCACGACAACATCGCTTTCGAGATCGAGGGCGGCCTTCTCTACAACTCTGTCTACTCCAACCAAACCGGAGGCATCACCGCGACGGATTTAAGCCAAGTTACCAACGTCCAGCTTTTCCAGGTTCCTATGATGGGAAATTTTATCTTTCGCACCGACCCCCTGGGAAGCACCCGCATTCGCCTGGTGGCGGGAGGAGGCGCGGGAGGAATTTTTCGCCAGGTTTTCATCACCGGATCACCCAACGATGTCACCCGCAGCCAGACGGTGTCTGCCTTTCAGGGCTTTGGCGGCATCCAGATCAACCCGGGCGAGCCGGACCTAATGGTCGACGTCCAGTTCCGTTACTTGAACTCCCTCGCCGGCCAATCCGTGCCCTCCATGTCGATACTGGGGACGGTGACGATTCGCTTCTGATTTAGACTCATCATGACACAGGTTTCGACCGAAAAGCATGCGAAGGGGTTGAGGTATTTTGGAATTCGGATTTGGGATTTGGGATTTCAAAATCCGAATTCCGCAATCCGAAATCTCGCCTTCGCCTTTATATTTGGCCTTTTTTTACTCACAACGACCAATTCCTTCGCCCAACGCCTCGACATCACCGACGTGAATTCCAAATCACCCAAC
>CAZURF010000035.1:0-14947 GCA_964623555.1 uncultured Akkermansia sp.
GTCGACCATCAGGTCAGGCTCGCCTGGGTTGATCTGGACCCCGCCAAAGCCCTGAAAGGCAGTGAACGTCTGGCTGCGGGTGACGTCGTTGGGGCCACCCGTGATAAACATCTGGCGGAAGATGCCTCCCGCACCGCCGCCCGCGACCAGGCGAACCATCGAGCCGGCAAGGGGATCGGTGCGAAAGATAAAATTCCCCATCATCGGGACCTGGAAGAGTTGGAGGTTGGTGACTTGGGTCATGTTCGTGGCGGAGATGCCGGAGAGCTGGTTTTGGTAGACGGAGTTGTAGAGGAGACCGCCCTCGATCTCGAAGGCGATGTTGTCGTGGAACTGGGCGCCGAGCATCAGGCCGGTGGCAAAGCCAGGCTGAAAAGGAACGTTCCCGCTGATGCCGAAATCGGGATAGTCGATGGAGGTGACAAAGCTTAGGCCGATGCCGGTGCGGACGTAGAATGGGGTAAGCGTGGAGACGTCGACTTCGGGAGTTGTGGTGGCTGCCGCCGCCGGTTTTTGTCCGGGCAAGGGTGCGTCGACCAGTTCCTGGTTGGGATCGAGGGGGGTAGGCTTGGTCGAGAGCGGGTGGGCAACGTTGTCCGCGAAGCTGCCGCAAATTCCGGCCACCAGCAGCAAGCAGGATACACCCCATCGGCGCATAGGCTGACGCTGGAGAGGGGCAACCCCGCTTCAAGTGCCTCTCAGAGAGTGGAAAAAGAACGTGTGAACAGCCTTTGAAATGTCACAAACTAAAGCCTAGAAGTCGGGTAGCCTAGGGCCTGGGGGGATAAAAAAAGTGTTGGGCGTCGGGTTGGTTTTTCCAAATCAGGAAGCCTTGGCCGACAGGAATCTGATCCAAATATTCGGCAGGCTGCTTCCATTCATGCCGCCGGGCGGGATTCACCATGCGCCAGCGCAAAGTGCCGGATTCAGAGCTGGATTCAGGGCTGTAAACTAGGCGGCGCAGACCCACGCAAATCTCAATCCGATCCGCCCCCCGTGGGGAAGTTGCGCCACGAAAACCTGAAGATGGGCCTCCCCAGTCCAGTCCCAACCGCATGTCATGGGGGTAAGGGTAGGAGGCAAAGTTAAAACCGGCGGAAAGCGGTTTGGCCACCGGGGTTTTTCGGCTCTCCCCGGTCAGGCCCACGGCCAATCCACTTTTCTGGCCAAACTTCACCCCCACCGCAGAGCCAGGGGGAAGGAGTAATTGGCCAGCCGACACGGGTCGCGAACTGACTTGATCCAACCATCCGGTGACTCCTCCTGCGCTGACCGACGGAACCACCGAAAGGGTGCCTCCGTTGGATGAAGAAAGATAGAATTGGAAAGTCGCGGAATTTTCGCCGCCATGAATAACGCGGCGTACAATGGTGTTCTGAGCGCAAAAGGAAATGGTCAAATGGGGGCGAACCTCCAGCGTCGATCCGGCGAGATCCGCGGCAGGCAACCCGCGGGTGTTAAAAACCGAGCCCTCCGCCACCAAGGCGTGATCGGTGCGAGCGCGGGTAGCCGTTTCATCGAGCTCAAAGCGTTGACCCAGCCAAGGGTGGCCGTCAGGACCCACTACTTCCGCAAAACATTCCTCCCCGATGTTGAGGGCCGAACCGAACGGCCGATCCAGAATCGAGGGAGTCCAGCTGACCACCGAACCCGCCACAGAGGCAACCGCCCCAGAATCATAAGCGGGTCGTTGGAGGGGCAAGCCGACCAATTCCAGCTCCGTACCAGTATTCAGAAGGAAAGGGACAAGTTCCTGGGCGCGGGCGAGGGGCCCTGCCCATGAAAAAAGAAAAACGGCAGCGCTCCAACGGAGTAAGGATGAAAAAGCTAAGGATGGGTTCAATTCAGCTCCTTTATTGAATCGTGAGGTTGACGGATTTTTTGATCCAGCCCCGGCCGTTTTGGATGATGACGGTGGCGGTGTAGGACCCAGGTCCAATGGTGGTTCCAAATAGTTTGCCGGTGGTGGCATCCAGGGAAAGTCCGGGAGGAAGACCGTAGGCGGCTACCCGGACCCCAGCGTTCTCCGCCCCGCCAGGGATCAGGTAGACGTTGTCGTTGGTGCTGATCAGCGAGTTGCGTGGCAGATTGCCTGGGGTGGCGGAAATCAGGCCGGCGACGGGTTGGGCATCCGCCACATGAAAGATTAGGTCGGTGGATCCATCTTTCCAATCGGCGCGGTTATTAGTTAAGCCGGGCCGGAGAGAGTTGTAGGCAGTCAAAGTGGAGCGGATCGGAACGGTTCCTCCAACCAAAGGGGTTCCCACAATTCTTGTGCCACTGATCGAGAGGCCTGCCGGGAGGTTCGAGGATTCGAAAAGAAAAGGAAAGTTTGAAGCCACCAAAGCAACAGAGGCTGATCTCCCCGTGGCGAGGAAAAAGCGGTTCGTGGCATTGGCAAACACCGGGGCCTCAGGGTTGCGCAACCGCAGGGTCACTGAGGATGTGAGAACCCCGCCGCCCAACCAGCGAGCTGAGGAATCGGCGCGAATCTGCACGTTGAATTCGTACGGCAGGGTGGTACTGGAGTTGGTGCCGCTGATGGTGCCGTCGGCAAACCCTTCCAACCCGGATGGGAGATTGCTGAAGCTAAGGTCAGCCAGATCTCCAACATCCGTTTGAATGTTGGTGGAGAAAAGCCGTCCCACATCCACCTCAAACTCATTCGTGCCGAGCAGCCGCGTGGGCGCAGGGGCGGCCAGCCGTACCCGGAATTCACGGGCCACCGTAATTGTCCCGCTGCTGTTGGACTGGACAGCTTGCAAAACTATTCGGGTGCCGTTCGTGTTGGTCCGAGCCGTGGGCCGAAGGGAAGAGGAAAAACCAAAATTTGTTGAATTGGTAATAAAAATACCTCCCGCTCCAAAGGAATCCTGTCCTTGTTCGATGGTCACTTCATCAACCCGAAAACCTGGTGCCCCCACAGGAATGAGCGTGTTGCTACCGCTTCCAACGGTGATGTCGACCGTCCCATCCTCCGCCACCCCGGGTAAATCCAAAACCGGGGCTTCAGCCACGAAAGAAAGTAGGCGGCTACGGGTCTGGTTGGTGTCAGTGGCATCGATGGCCCGGAAACGCACCAGACTGGTGGCGATCAAGGGAGGCGTGCCGGCAAGAACTAAAGTGCCCGGAGCCTGATTGGAAAAAGTCAGCCAACCCGGGAGGGTTCCCACATTGGTGAAGATGGCGGCCCGATTGGCGGGCAGGTTGGTGGTGAAGGCCACCCCAGCCTTCAAAAGAAGGCGGTTGTTGCCGGTGCCGAAATCCGGCCCGGTCGGCTGGAGGAGGGTAAGTTGGAGGGTTTGAGAGGCGGAAACTGCGGTCACGGTGTTGGAGGCGATAAGGGTGATCCGGTAGCGGTTTGTGTCGTTTTCTGGTGCCGCGAGAGTCAGTTCGCCGCTGTTAGCGGCCACACTAATCCAGGAGTTGGTGGTATTGCTGAAGGACATTCCACCGTTGGTGGAAACCTGCAGGTTAGTGACGGCAAAATGGTTGGCACCGTGGTTGGCCCGGATTAAGAAGGTGGCTACATCGCCCGCCTCAATGGTCTCGTTAGTCGGGCTGAAAATCCTGCCCACCCCACCGTTCAGATCGCCCGTCTCCCAAACATCCGCCAGCTGGTCGTAATAACCAATCAGCAGATCAACATCATCGGCGCGGAGAGTGAAATCCGGGGGCAACTCGCCAAACTCCACGGCAGAATCAAAAAGAACCTGTGGCGCGCTGGGTTTCGTCCTGAAAAGCATCAGCTCGGTTGCGGTCTCGGCCAAGGGAGAGTTATAAAACAAGAGGAAGACATCCTTGCCGGCAAGATCCAATAGGTCTGCATCCGGGGAAGCGGTAAGCGCAAAGTAAGGATCTTGAGGGCTTAAAAAGCTGTTTGAAAACTGAAAAGACCCGAACGGGATAAACTGATTAGCCAAAGCGGTTATAATATCTGAGGGGGAGGTCAAGGTTGCGGTTCCGTTCAAGAGAGCAACGGGATCTACGCTGAAGGCGCCGACACGGACGAGGTTGCCGGAAAGTGATCCACCGTCTGATGCGGTGAACTCGGTGGAGGCATCCAAATCGGCCGGGAATCGGATCTGGACAATGGACGCATCCGTTTTTTGGCCAAACAGAAAAAAGACCCAGAGAAGTGCTGAAATTTGGGAGCAGGCGAAGAGCGAAAACATGCGATGCAGCGGCTTGAGACGGCAGTTCGGCCGGTCGGGCAAGTTGGAGCAGCTCATGAGGAGATTACACAACACCGCTTTTGGACAGAATCCAGAGGGGGCCTTCTCCGCCATGAAAATGTCACATGGCAAAAGATCCCGATCAAAAAACGAAAATTATAGAACCCGGCCCGAAGTCCTCCCCAGCACGAAAAAAGGGAATCAAGAATTTGGCGAATGTGACGGCTCGGTGACAGATTCTGTAAGTCGTTTAAAGACAAGCAAGTGAAGCGCTGTTTGTCACCAAAACGTAACAAAAAACCGGTGGAAAAAAAAAGAGCGATGAGCAGATTCCTGTCATGGCAGATCAATTTTCGCAAACCAACAACCAAGGAGAACATCCCAACATGAATCGCACTCTTCGTAACTTCGCCGCCGCCGTCTTGGCGGTCTCGTGTCTTTTAGCGCACGACGCTTTGGCAACCCTGGCCCAGCCCTCCGGCATCGCCAACATCACCGTCTCCGGAGGTGTGGGCCGGACTGAGTTTTTCGGTATGCCCTTTGCCCGGGCGGTGGAATTCACCGGGACGATCAACGCGGGCGCAAGCACCGGAGGAAATGCAACCTTTACGGTGACCTTGGACCCCGGACAGGGATCTTTGCCCGCCCTCAATAACACCGACCAAAATGTGGACGCTTGGTATGTCCTGGAAATCCTGGACGGACCGGCGATCGGCTTCCTGCTCCCGACCACTGGAAATTCGGGAAACACCTCCATCACCGTGGAGGGAGATACGGGAGGCATCGACACCGCCGGGGCCCGTTTTGCCCTGCGCAAGGAATGGACTCTCAGCACTCTTTTCGGATTCGCCAGCACCAGCAACCGGTTTGGTTATGGAACCGCCGCCAGTGGCGCAGCGATCAATGGCTGGGTGCAGGTCTACAGTAGCAGCTCCGGATCCCTCACCACCTACTACGTCAACGAATCAGGCACCTCGGTGAAATCCTATAACTGGCGCAGCTCCGCGTCCGCCTCCAATCGTAACCATGTTCCGCTGCGACTGGGACGGGGTTTGGTTCTGGTGAACCGTAAAACCACAGATCTCACCGTTCCCATCTCGGGAGAGTATCGGGTGGCCCGCACACGACTGAGCGTGCCGGCCGGGAAACTGACTTTCGTCTCCAACCCTGGTCCCAAGGACGTGACCTTTGACGCGGCCACAATCCCCGCCACCTCACCCACCCGGGCCAGTGGCAATCCCAGCAGCCTGACCGGCGACACCTGGCAAAGTTGGAATGCCACTACCAAGAGTTTTGCTTCTTACCGGATCGGCGGCACGGCCAACACCAACGGCCCTTCTGCCTACAGTCTAGGAAATGCGCGGGTGAATCCCACTATCCCTGCCTTCAAAGCGGTGGGGGTGCGGCCTGTTGGCACCACCGGCAATGTGGTCGTCACGATTGCCCCAGCGCTTTAATCCCAGCCCCCGAGCCTTCCGATGCGATCCTTGCCCACCCGCCCAGTCCTCAGGATGGCTCTCCTGGCTATGGCCATGGCGAGCTTCGGTGGATTGGGCCAAGCCCAGGTAGCCATAACTCTGGCGGTGAACGGGTATTATGGGGATAATAAAAATTCTGTAGGTCAGGTTTTGGCGGATGGAACCTTGGTCAAAGTAGGCTTTTTCAGGACAGGAACCTCGTTTGTCTCATCGGCCAACGTCCTCTCCTCCTGGCAGGGTCTCACTGGGAGCATGAGCTCGAGGCTGGGTACCTTTGACGATAATTTCTACACAGTGGCCAGCACCACGGTCCGCTCTGGCGGGGACAATGGTAACGGTTGGTTTCAAATCCTCTATAATCCCGACCCCGAGGTTCAGCCCGATGCGGCCTATCAGTCGCTTTTCACGATCAATCCGGTGGTCAGCACCCCGGCACAAACCGGTGTGAGTCTAGTCAACTACAAGCCCTTCATTTGGGTGGAAAGTTTGGATCGGTCAGAGTTTGGCCTGTTCGAATCCAGCTTCGCTTTTCCAACCGGAACATTTCCTGACAACGATCTGACCATTGACCTGATTTCCGGTGGTGCCACCGCCTTGGTGGGTTCTCTATCGGCTGGTGGACTGCAAACAGTATCTGGGGATGGAGGGGCAACGCCTATTCCGACGATTTCCACCACCGGATCGCTTGCAGCGCTGACTGCTACCTACGGTTCGGCCTCAACTGCCACCTCGGTCTCGATCACCGGGACGAGTTTGACGGCTGCCGTTACTGCCACCGCGCCCACCGGTCTGCAGGTCTCCAGCGATGGAACAACTTATGGCGCAACCGCGACTTTTGCTCAATCCAGCGGATCAGCCAGTGGGACGCTTTACGTGAGGTTGGCCGCCACCGCTGCGGTGTCCGGGAGTTATAATTCTCAAAATATAGTGCTCTCTAGCACCGGGGCCGCCACCGTGAACGTGGCCACGGCCGCCAGCGGAAATTCCGTTTTGGCTAAGGCCCTGACGATTAGTGGCCTGGCCGCGGCCAGCAAAGACTTTGACGGTACTACCATCGCCACGGTGAGCGGCACGCCGGCCTATGTCGGCTTGGTGAATGGGGAAATTTTTGCGGTGAGTGGCTCTGTTTCCTGGGCGTTTGCGGACAGCATGGTGGGATCCGTCAAAGTTCTGACCCGCACGGGCAGCTACAGCGCCCCATCCGTAAACTACACGGTGACCCAACCGGTTCTTACCGCGGATATCCGGGCTCTACCCGCGTTGCGGCTCATCTCCCTAGGATCCCCGGTGTTCACCAACGGCAATACTGTCATCACCCATACTTTTGCCGGCAACAGCAACGCCACCTATGTGATTGAGTACAAGAGCTCACTGGCCAGCGCCTGGCAGACCAACGCGGTCAGGGTGAATAGCAGCACCAATTTCAGCGTCACCTTCACCAACAACGGAATCAATTCAACTGACGAATGGAAGAACCGGATGTTCTTCCGCGTCCGGAACGGATAACTCCTCCAACCCAAATAAAGGAATCCTACCATGAACATCATCCAAAAAAACCTCGGTCTCGCCTGGCTCGCCCTTGCGGCGATGACCTTGCCGGCAGCAGCCCAAACCACGGAGGTCACCATGAACCTTTTGTCCCAAATCTCCCGGGCCAACGGGGACAACAGTGGCCAATTTGACATTTCCTTTGGCTCCCTGAACGGTGGCCTCAACTCCTTGGTGTCAAAACCGGGCACCGCAAACGGTGCGGCAGGTTTTGCCGCCTGGTACGGGTCCAACTCCCGGACACTCTTAACTTGGAACGGGGTGACGGGTTCAAGCATTGACGGGACCGACTCCTTCTTCCGTTATTATGGAGCCGACACCAGTGTTTCCACCTACTTTGGATCAGCTCTGACCAGCATCTATGACGGGGCCCAGGACAACCGGGCCCTCGCTTTTGTCACTTACTCAAGCGGGGGGGTAGTCCAGGAGGTTGGTCTCTATGACTTTGGTTTTGATTGGGGTAATCCGGCGGACACCGGCATCTTCCCATTGGGAGTTTACGACATCTTTACGCTTGGCAGCAGCACGGTCACTGCCGTCTATGGCTTGGGGGATGACAATGATGGGGCCAACGGCACGATCTACACTTCCACCGTGCCCGAGCCTTCCTCGGTCTCGCTGATGCTGCTGGGAGCGGCCGGAGTGCTCGCCCTGCGTCGTCTGCGGAAAAACAACGTCTAAACCAACTCGGTAAAACTTAAAAACCCATCAACAGGAAAATCAAAATCATGAAAAACAAACTCTTCCTCAGTCTCTTGGCCGCCTTCGGGTTGGCCGGCGTCGCCCAGGCGCAAACCACCACGTTCGTGGACGTGGCCACCCTCGGCGACGGTGTTTCCGTGGTGACCTCCTCCGGCACGGTTAAGGTCAATGCCACTTTGCTCACCAAGAACCAACGCTGGACCCGGGATCGCGTCTATATTCTCGCCAACAACGTGATCGTACCGAGCGGCATCACCCTGACAATTGAGCCCGGCACCTTGATCCGAGCGGAAAAACACTCCCGCGGTCAAGGCACCGGCACGGAAGCGGCGGTGACCCCGGCCGATCCCGGTGCTCTCGTGGTGGCCCGTGGTGGCAAGCTCATTGCGGCTGGCACGGCCGATGCGCCCATTATTTTTACCTCCATCGATGACCCGAATGTTCCAGGTGGCGTGGCCACAATTCCTCCCTTTGAAAACAAGGGGATCACGGCGGACGGAACTACGATCGTCAATGGGGAGCGAATCCTCAAGACCGGCTATACGACCGTTTCGGGTACCGCGGGGGTTGGCCAGTATACCATCAGTGGCGGCTCCTTGACGGCGGCTGCCCTTGATTACGGGACGTCTTGGGTGGCGGGCGCGGCTTCCGCTTTCCGCCACGACGGTCTCTGGGGCGGGATCGTTCTTTGTGGTAACTCTACGGTGGTTCGTGGACACGCCTCCGGAGAAAATGCGCGCACCGTTGCGATTAGCGAGCCCACCATCAACACGACGACAGGCGGTCTGACTGGCACCCAGCGCGGGGTACAACTTGTCGAGGGTATGGCCGGTTTCTCCGCCTACTCCTGGGGCGGCGGCGATGCCGAAAACGACGACTCTGGCATCCTGCGTTTCATTTCCAACCGCTATGGGGGTTACATCATCGCCCAAGACGTGGAGCTGAACTCCTTCTCCGGTTACGGCGTGGGACGAGGCACGGTGATGGAGTTCCTGGAAGCCTGGAACAATGCGGACGACGACTTTGAGTTCTGGGGTGGTGACGTCAATCTGCGCTACGCCATCTCCTCCTTCTGCGGGGACGACGGTCTGGACACTGACCAAGGCTTTCTTGGGGTAGTCCAGTACTTCGTCCAACTGCAGAACAACGCCATTGGCACGGATGGAACCAGTGCCTCCGGCCGCTCCACCTCTAATTACGGTGACAGCCTGACGGAGAATGACGGTCCGGAAAGCAACAACTCCGCCGTACCGTACAGCACCTACACTTTGGCCAATGCCACCCTGATTGGCCGTGGCTATGGATCCGCCAGCTTTTCCGGGGGTCCATTCGCTGGGCCTAATTTCCGGGATAACGGCGGCGCCCGTACCTACAACAGCCTGATTATGGACAACCCCCACGGGGCAGTTTTGATCATGGATCGCGTGGCCTCAATCGGGGACAACAGCTTCAGTGATGCGGGAAACTCCTCGATCAACCGCTTTGCCGGGACCCGCACCAGCGGAGGCTTTGATGCCGCCGGCCGGGCCAGCGATCTGGCAACTGCTGACAGTGGGGCAGCCTCTGGTCCCGATGGTCTCTACAACAACACCTGGTTTTTCCGTAACGGCTATGCCGACTCCACGGCGGTGGGAGTGAATGGTGTTTACACAAGCAAGGGTGCGTTTGATGCGGCAGTGGCAAGCCTGCCAGCCACGACCGCTGCCAATCGGTTCCCTGATAGCACCGACCGCAGTGGACGCGGCACCAGTACGAACGGTACCGTGGGACGAGCCAACACGCCGGCGGTGCAGGCGGAGATCACCAAGGCCTCCAACTACAACGTGTTTGATCAAAACCCGGGCGTGAATGTCAGTCCCTATCACCGCCTGAGCGGCCTGGATCTGCGCATCACCAATAGCACGGCTCGCGCCCTGTCGAACTCCGCCTTGCCCTCCTACCGCGGTCTGAATAGCGACGCCACTTTCGTGGGTGCTGTCCGAGACAACATGTGGATGCTTGGGTGGACGATCGGAGACCGCCTGGGAATTTACAGCGGAACCCAGATTGTGCCGGACGTAAGCATCTCGGCCAACGGTTCCAGCCAGCCGGTGATCACCTTTGGTGGTGAGAACGGTGTGAAGTACGTGGTGGAAGTTTCCACGGATAACAAGACCTTCACCAAGGTCACGACCGTTTCGGCCACGGCCGGAAACAACACCTACACCGACACAACGCGCACGGTGGGCATCACCCCGCTGTTTTACCGCGTGATTGCCCTTTAATTTAGGTTAGGTTTCAGGTTGGTTTCGAAGGGGCGGGCTGGATTTTCCGGCCCGCCCCTTCAGCCTATCTCAATGAAGTTACTCCTTTATCTGCTGTTGGTCTCGATGCCTTGGGCGGGTTGGTCGGCCGATCTGCCTTCGGATGTGGATCTGGGAGTACTTTATCAAAAAGAGGCTTTGGCTAACTCGCTGCGCTGTCTGGAGACGATCCGGGGTGATGAGGAGAGAACTGCCAAGACCCGCAACTTTGCGGCCGAGAATCTGGCTTATTTTGGGGATAAGCAGGCGGCGATGGCCTTGCTGCGATCCAGCCGGCCACACTATCACGTGCCGTCGGGCTGCGTGGACGCGGCGCTGGTGTTTCTGGGGCAAGGCCAGCGCAATGCGGTACGGCAGCTGCTGGCCTTGTCGTTGGACCTGCTGCTCTATGCGGCAGGACGGGGGGCAGAGCTGGTGCAGTTTCAGATCCTGCGGATGGCCACAGTCACCGGGGATGAAGTCGCCATCCAAAGGGCCTGGGAGGCGGAAAGGCTAACCCAAACGGATCTGCGGCAGGCGTACGGGGCTTTTGTTCAGGATTGGCAGCCCAGCTTTTGGAACGGGCTCTTGGATCGGCTGTTTCCCGACCGCCACTGGCGGGCCTTGGAGAAAAAGGCCACCCGGGATGAGGAGATCGCCTGGAAGGCGGAGCGGACGGTGGACTATTTCACGGGCTTGCTGCTGGTGCGGGAGGCGAAGGCGCGGGTGCGGGCGCGGCAGTCCTATCCGGCCTCCTGGATCCGTTTTATGGAGGCGGGGATCCGGGCGCCGGCGATCAACACCCGGCCGGCGGGTCTGAGCGCGGAATTGGCGGAGTTGGCGGTCCTGGAGGGTAGGCCCCAGGCGGCCTTGGGGCTGGTGGAGGAAACATGGAAGCTGTTGGGAAATTGGGCCCCGCAAATGACGGGGATGTACCGGATCGAGAGAGATGTGGCCTTGGTATTGGCAGGGATCCCGGAGGCGGAGCCCCAAAGGGAGGAGGGAAAGGGACGGATCGCCAAGAGGGCGGAGATCCTCCGCAAGTATCTGGATCCGTACGAGCAGATGCTGCAGTTGCCCCTGTTGGCTGAGGCGTTCCACGTGCTGGGGGATCCAGAGCAAGCCCAAGAGGCGTGGAGGGCGGCGGCGGGGTTGTGTGCGCAGAACCAGAACCCGGAGAGCCAGTCCATCGGCCTGACGCGGATCTGGATGAGCTACGCCCGGGCGAACGCCTGGCCGACAAAGGAGACGGAGGCGGTGTTGTTGAAGACGGAGAAGCGCTTGCCGGAGGCTTATTCAAAGTTAAATTTTTGAGGAGGAGGCGGTGGGCTTCGCGGGAGATTAAAGATCGGATTTCGAAGACAAGCTTAGCGTTCTCGGCGTCTCAGCGGTTAAGAAGTTGTTTAGCTGTTTAGGCGTTAGGAATGGAGGGAAGTCTTCAGATGTAAATTTCGGAACCTGCTTAGGCGTAACGGGCAACTTGCAACCCGCCACGCGGCCCAAAGATCAAAAACTGTAGGAGGCGTTTAGGCTGACATCCCAGCCTTTGGTGTAGGAGCTGTAGATGTATTCCACGCCGTTGTACGTCTGGGTTCGGTTAAAAAAGGGATTCAGGAGGTTCTTGCCCCGGAAAGTAAGCTTCCAGTTGTCGGTCAGGCCTTGGGTAAGGTTGAAATCAAGGGATGGGGCGGGCTGTTCATAAATGTCCGGGTAGTAGAGCTCGTCGGCGGTCCCGATGCCACTGGGGGTTCCGACGGCATAGAGGAATGGTCCTGTCACATTGAAATAGAGGCCGGCATAAAACTTGTACTCTTCGTTGTCGTAGTTGAGCCCGGCATTGATGATATACTCCGGTTGCCCTTGCAGCGGACGATTAGCGGCAGACTGACCGTTTTCCTGGAGTATTCTGGCGGTCTCTGCCGGTAGCGGGACGGAACTCTGAATCTGGGAGTAATTAAAATAGACCGAGAAGTTTTTCAACCAAGAGGTGATCTGGTCCAGCCGCTTGCGCGCTTCAATTTCGACTCCGTAGACGATTCCGTTGGGCGCATTTTCGTATTGAAGAAAATCTAAGTTCAAAGTTTGGTTAAACTTGGCCTGCTGCTCCATCGGTTTTTGCAGATCCTTGTAAAAAAGACTAACCGCAAAAACTTCTCCCGCGCGGGGAAACCACTCCACCCGAAAATCGTAGTTATTGGCCTTGGAGAGTTGAAGGTTTGGATTCCCAAGAAAATACTCGTCGGCGGTGAAATCCTTGGTGAGAACCGGCCCCATTTCCTTGAAGGAAGGTCGGGCGAGGGTTTGGGACCAAGCGAACCTAAGGTTGACGTTCTCCATCAGGTTGAAGGTGGTGCCAACGGCCGGCAGCAGATCCAGTTGTTGGATTTTAGCCAAACCACTCCCTCCCTCGGCAAATTGTGGGTACTGTTGAGGAGGGAAGAGGCTGGGCGGCAAAGGAACACCACCTTTGACCTTGAGATTGGTATTTTCGAACCTTGCCCCCCCATTCAAACGGAGTTGTGGGAAAAGATTGAAATCCGCCATCAGGTAGGAGGCGGTGACGGCTTGAGACGCGTTATAAAAAGTTCCGGTGGAAGTGGAGGGCGTGCCTTGCTGGTTAAACAAGGTATAACTCATCATAGGATCCCCCGCAGGGGCAGTGGGATCGACCAGTCCGCTATAGTCGGGGTTTAAAAAAACATCTGCCCATGTGGATCCATCAGTAGGGGTGTATGTGGTGAAGGTGCCGTTTGGACCTCCGAGGCCACCATAAGGATAGTTGAAGCTGGCTTGGGTGTATTCCCGTTGGCTGTAGTCCGCATAAAATCCAGTCTTGAAGGCATCTGTTTTTTCTTTTTCCTCCAGCATGGGAATGGTGAAGTCGACGATGCTGTAATAGCTGTTCTCGGTAAGTTCTCGCTGAAAGCGCTGGAGCACCCCGTTATTAGGGCTGGTGGGATCCGGCGGTCCGGGATCGACCGTCTGCTGGGAAGGGTCATAGTAGACCCCATCTTTCAGGACATAGCTAAACTGCCTCTGATCAGGTTCCTGGAGTTGGGCTTGTCCCAAACCACCGTTCCAGTTGATTTTGAGATTTCGAGCTTCCTCAATACGGTTTTCCCCCGTCACCTGAAGGAAAGCGAGCGATCGCTCCCCGTAATCGATAATCTGCTGGTAGGCCACCTCATTCCCCACGTCCGCGGGGGCCTCTCGCTGGGTGGCATTATCGTCTGCGCCAAGGTTATACATGATATTCATGCTGGCTTTGTTGTCCTGGTCCCATTGGCCTGAAAGGCCGACCAACCCACCCCAAAGGACTTCTTGTTTTCCCTGGGCTTGGGAGTCGACGTCAAATTGGGGATTAAAACCTGTGGGAGTCGCATCCAAAAAGAGGTTCCCGCGCTGCCCGTCCTCGTAGAAGGAATATTTATTTCGATAACTGAAGGCGCCAATTACCCCAACCTGTTCTCCGGCGGGCCCTAACTCCACCGAGTCCCCGCCTTGAAGATTAAACGACATATTGGGCGGAGGCGCTTTATTGGTCAGGCCAATTACTGGACTAAGTTGTCGCATCGCACTATTGACGGCATCCGCTTGGGCTAGTTTTGTAGGATCTCCCCCCGTGAGTGTGTCTGGGACAGGGGTGGGTGTGTTAATCACACTCTGGGGGATCATTTTTCCATTGGCCTTGCCGCCAAAGGGGCCGGTGCCACCGCCATTGTAGGTGAGAAAGTTCGGGTTGAAGGTGGTCTGGGAGTTGTACTCCATGGTCACTCCGGTTCCGAAAGAGGGCTTATCCGGGAATGTCTTGGTGCGGATGTCCACGCTGCCTCCGGTAAAGTCCCCAGGCTGATCGGGGGTGAAGGTCTTGTAGGTGTTGATGCTCTCTAAAATCGATCCGGGAAAAAGGTCCACGTTGATGGCCCGTTTGTCTGGGTCCGTGGAGGGGAGGCGACCGCCGTTGAGTAAAGTGTTAACATATCGATCCGGCATGCCGCGGACGGCCACGTATTTACCATCTTGAACCGAGGTGCCCACCATCCGTTTCATGGCATCGCCGGCGTTGGCCGCGCCGAGGCGGGAGATGAAGTCCTGACCAATCATGTCCATCACGGCTGTGGCCTCTTGGCGTTCCGCCAGGAGGCCGGTTTCCGAGGCCTTTTCGATCTCTCCCGGCACCACCAACTCTTCCATCTCCTCAATTTCCGCCACAGCTTCCAACCGAAGGTCATTGAATGAGCCTGCCGCGACCGAAACTTCGGGGATCGTTTTCGGGATATAACCGGAGGCCCTTGTTTGCATGGTGTAAATTCCTGCAGGGACCCCAGAAATGGTAAAATTTCCTTGGTCGTCCGTCATGGCCCCGAAAGGGGTGTCGAGAATTGTGACAGAAGCTTTGCCGATAGGTTGGCCAAAGTCGGAGTCGACGACTTGACCCCGGATGCCACCGAACTGCTGGGCTTTGGTCTCACCGCTCCCCCACAGCAACCCCAGCAAAACTCCGATCAACCCCAGATGTAAAGTTTTGGTCTTGAGGCAAAACCTTGGCCTCAAGCTTGAATCGTAATGCTCAGCCACAACGCAAGTCTGGCCCCTAACTCAACCCGTGGTATCGACGTTAATGTGACCATACAGCAAGTTGTAAATATCTGTTGGATAAAGTAGGAGGATTGGTGGAAGGAGGCCCTCTTTCGCCCCGTCTCGGCGTTGGTTCGCAGGGCATCCTCCTTTGCCAAGGCTACGGAGGACAAGCCGCAGGGTT
>CAZURF010000036.1:0-14897 GCA_964623555.1 uncultured Akkermansia sp.
AGCGTGCCCGAACGATACAGCGCCCGCGTCAAACCGGGCCAAACCCTCAACCTGACCGTGGCGGCCCACGGAGAAGAAAAATTTTCCGGCGAGATCTATCTGGTCGAACCCGAGGTCGATGCGGAAACCCGCACGGTCCAGGTCCGCGCCTATGTCCCCAACGCGGACCACCGCCTGAAGCCCGGCATGTTCGCCAATGTCAGTCTCTCCGTCGGCACCAAGGAAAGCGCCCTCACTCTCCCCGAAGACTGCATCTTCCCGCACACCGGGGGTTTTGCCGTCTACCGCGATGCCGGCGGAGTGGCCGAGCTTATCCCCGTGCAGACCGGTCTTCGCATCCCCGGTCGGGTGGAAATCCTGAGCGGCCTCAAAGCCGGAGACCTCGTGGCCCGCTCCGGCAACCTCCGCCTCTCCCCGGGACGTAAACTGTTGCCCCAGCCGACCTCCCCGTGAACCTTCCGGAATTCTGCATCCGGCGGCCCATCGCCGCCCTGATGTTTAACCTGGCCCTGGCCCTCATCGGTATCGTCGCCCTTTCCCGGCTTCCCGTCCGCGAGCTTCCCGACATCGATCCCCCGATTGTCTCCGTCACCACCGTCTACCCCGGGGCCAATGCCGAACTCGTCGAGGCCGACGTGACCGAACCGCTCGAGCAGGAAATCAACAACATCCCGGGCATCAAGATTCTCCGCAGCGAATCCCGCGAACAGGTCAGCATCGTCACCGTCGAGTTTGAGTTAAACCACAGCGTCGACATCGGCGCCCAGGACATCCGTGACCGCATCAGTCGCGTTCGAGACAAGCTGCCCGACGACATCAAGGAGCCCATCGTCGCCAAGCAGGATGCCGACGCCCAGGAGGTCATGTGGATCGCCCTTTTCAGCGAAAGCCGCTCCACCCTCGAGTTGTCCAACTTGGCGGAACGCCAGATTCGGGACCGACTCCAAGTGGTGCCCGGCGTCGGGGGCATTAACTTTGGCGGGCAAAAACGCCCCTCCATGCGCATCTGGTTGGACTCCTCCCGGATGGCCGCCCGGAAGATCACCGCCGCGGACATCCGGGCCCTGCTGCAACAGGAAAACGTCGAGTTGCCCTCTGGCCGGATCGAGGGGGAGAAACGTTCTCTCAGCATTGTGGCCCGCGGGCGGATGGATAAACCGGAGCAGTATGCCGACCTGATCGTCCGGGAGGTGGACGGTTCACCGGTTCGCCTGCGCGACGTCGCCACTGTGGAGATCGGCCCGGAGGTCGAGGACACCATCGCCCGCTTTAACGGAAAGCCGGCGGTGGGGCTGGGGGTGGTCAAACAGTCCGATGCCAACGCCATCGATGTCGCCCGCCGCGTTCGGGCGGAAATCGCCCGCATCCGTCCCTTGCTGCCCCCGGATGTCAGCCTCGATTTTCCCTACGACTCCTCCCTTTATGTCGAAGCCGCCATCCGCGAAGTGGCCGAGACCATCGGGGTTTCCTCGATCCTGGTGGTCCTTCTGATCTTTCTCTTCCTGCGGGACGCCCGCTCCACCTTGATCCCCGCTGCGGCGATCCCCATCTCGATTCTGGGAACCTTCGGGCTGCTCTACATCTTCGGCTACAGTGTGAACATCCTCACCCTGCTGGCCTTGGTGCTGGCCATCGGCATCGTGGTCGACGACGCGATCGTCGTCCTGGAAAACATCGTCCGTCACATCGAGGAAGGCATGCCCCCCTTCGAAGCCAGCCTGCTTGCCATGAAGGAGATCACCGGGGCTGTTCTCGCCATCACCGCAAGCCTGGTGGTTGTCTTTCTCCCCATCGCCTTCCAGAGCGGCACCACCGGCATCCTCTTCCGGGAGTTCGCCATCACGCTGGCCGGGGCCGTGGCCATTTCCGCCTTCGTTGCCCTGACCCTCAGCCCCGCCCTGGGGGCCCATTTTCTCCGTCCCGTCTCTTCCCGGTTACCCGCCTACCTTCGCTGGTTTGAACTGGGCCTGGAAAAGTTTTACCGGTTTTACGCCCGCAGCCTGGATGCCGCCTTGCGACATAAGGCCCTCTGGCTCGGGTTCGGCGCGGGGATCCTTGCCCTCACGATCGTCCTTTATCGCCTGATTCCCCAAGAGTTCCTTCCCGAGGAGGACAAGGGCGTCATCGTGGCCGTCATCATCACCCCGGAGGGAGCCACCAGCGAGGCCACCGACCAGTACGTCCGGCAGGCGGAAAAAATCGCGGCCGACTACCCCGAAACTCGCGTCTTTTTTTCCGCCGTGGCCCTCGCCCGGGGCGCCCCCGGCCAGGCCAACCAGGGCATCATGTTTATCCGGCTCAAATCGGGACGGGACCGCTCGGCCCAGGAATTGGCCCGTCCCGGCGCCCGCGGCTCGATGTTTACGCGCATGATCACCGAGATTCAGGGGGCCGTGGTCATTCCCTTTCTGCCCAAGGCCGTGGGGCGAGGCTTTGGTGAAACCTTCCAGGTGGTCCTGCAGGGACCCGACCTGGCCGTCCTCGAAAAAACCGCCCGGGCCCTGCGGGACGAAATCGATCAGGCGGGGATCCTCAGCCAACCCCGCATCAACCTGAATTTTGAAAAACCACAGCTGAATCTGGATATCGACCGCTCCCGGGCCGCCAACCTTGGCATCTCCGTCCGCGATATTTCCGAGGCCCTGCAGATCCTTCTCGGCGGTCTCGACATCTCCCAGTTCAACTTTGAGGGTAAGCAGTATGACGTCATCGCCCAACTCCGCCGGGGCGACCGGCTCGTTCCCGATGAACTGAATGTCCTCTACGTCCGTTCCCGCAGCGGCGAGCTGGTGCCCATCCGGGATCTGGTCAAAGCGGGCGAACAGGGCTCGGTCAACGCCATCTACCATTTCATGCGCCAACGCAGTGTGACCGTCAGCGGCCAGCCGCAGGGGCTCAGCCTGGGACAGGCCATCGAAAAAACCGAGGAGATCGGCCGAAGGATTCTTCCGCCCGGCGTGAGCATGGAATTTGACGGGGAGGCCCGGGAACTCCGCTCGGGACGCGGCGAGGCCTGGCAGATCGTCGTGCTCGCCCTGCTCATCGTCTACATGGCGTTGGCCGCCCAGTTTGAAAGCCTCACCCACCCCATCACGATCATGGTGGCGGTCCCCCTGGGAGCGGTGGGCGCACTGCTCCTTCTCTACGTGCTCGGGTTCGTCAACATGATGGCGATCATTCCCCAATACGCCCCTCCCGGGGCCTTGCCCGGTCCGATCGCTTTTCTCTTTGGCCTCATGCCGGAAATTCCGTCGATGAACCTGAACCTCTACAGCCTGATCGGTTTGGTTCTGCTCGTGGGTTTGGTCACCAAAAATTCCATCCTCCTGGTGGAATTCGCCAACCAGAAAAAAGCCGAAGGCCTCCCGGCGGAGGAGGCCATGCGCCAGGCCGGCTGCATCCGCCTTCGCCCTATTCTCATGACCGCTCTGTCCACCGCCATCGGGATCTTGCCGATTGCCCTCGGGTTGGGAGCCGGGGCGGAAAGTCGCCGCCCCCTCGGTGTGGCCGTAGTGGGAGGCATGCTCTCCTCCACTTTCCTGACCCTTTATCTCGTGCCGATCTTTTACGTGACGGTGGACCGGCTCCTCGGCCGAAGACCGGCGGCGGAGCCGGCCTTGTCGGAGTCCTGACAGGTTCCTAGGTTGCTCTCATGACCATGGCCATGCCTTACGCGGGCGAAGAAGCACGCGAACGGCGCGATATGCTGATCGCAGCTGCCCTCACCCTTCTTTATTTCCTCGCCGTCTCTTTCTTCTGGTTTTCCTCGGAAGCCATCACCCGCCTCCGCAAGAGTGAAGACGTTCCCCAAGTCCGCCAAATTACCTCACTGAAACGGCTGCCCCCCGCCCCCCCTGCTCAGGCCGCCGTGCCTCCCGAAAACCGCTTTGTCGACGCCTCGGGTCTGCAGGAGTCCAAGGACGTCGATCCCCGCACCGCCCTGCAAAGCGACCGGAACACCGCTGCCGCCAGCAAGGTCATCACCGGCACCGATCCAACCCTCGGCGGCCAAGAGGGCAAAAAGGACGACTCCTTGACCATGCGGAATAGCCAGTTTTCCCCCAACCAAGCCTCCCCGCCTCCCGCCGCCGCCTCTCCGGCCCGGCTGAGTCCCACCGCTCCGCCGCCCAAGCCTAAAACCGCGCCTTCACCCCCCAAGCCGCAGGATTTGGTCAAACCGATCCCTGGCCCCGGAACCCCCATCCAAAAGGCCTCCACCGAAACCCCGCCCGACGCCAAGCCGGACCAATCCGAGGACTCCACTCCACCCACACCCTCGGCCGCTCAAGCCGCCGCGGATGCATCCGACTCCTCCTCTGCCCTTGCACCTCCTCCCGATATTTTCCGGGATCGGTCGGCAGTCGCCGGCGGGGCCCAGATGGGGCAGGACGCCTCCTTCGCCTCCATGGCCACCGCTCTCGGGCGGTATCAACACAAGCTGTACCTGGCCATCGGCTCCCGCTGGAACAGCAAGGTGGCACAAACCATGGCCCAGATTGGGGTCGATCGCGTCGTGATCCGCTTCCATGTGAATCCGGACGGGACCATCTCCGATTTGGACATTGTGCAGGGCAACCCCAACTCCATCCTGGGCCTGATCAGCGCCGACTCCATCCAGCAGTCCAGCAACCTGATCGGGCCCTTTCCGGCCGACCTGCAAAAGGAAAAGCCCAACGGTTTCCCCTGGCAACTCGCCTTCAGGATTTATTAAACCGGCTCGCTTTAAGAAAATTCCGACCTAAGATAAGACAATGGGATTACCAATACTGGAAAAGTTTTTAAACATGGGGATTTCTCCCCTGATCATAGTTTTAATTCTCTTTCCTCTTTTTTGTGCGCTGATTTCAGGCTGTTTTCTCGCCACGATTATTTTTCTACGCCTCAGGCGGGAAAGGGTGACCCCGAAAGAAATCGTGGACGCCATCCGGGCCCTCCGTCCTGGCGGCAACACCGAGACTCTCACCCGCCTCTGCGTCCGTAACGATTCCGCCCTTGCCCGTCTGGTCAACAGTTGTCTCGAACACGCCTCCCTGCCTCGCTCCGAGAACGTCGAGGTGCTGGAAACCGCCGCCCGCACCGAGGTTTCCCGGTTGGAACGCGGCCTGGTGTATCTGGAAATCTTCGTCGGGGCCTCCCCGCTGCTCGGACTTGTCGGCACCGTCTCCGGCCTGATCACCATCTTCGCCGCCGTCGGGTCCGCCAACGCCGATCCGGAGAAAATCTCCGCCGGCATCGCGGAAGCCCTGCATACCACCGTGCTCGGGATCGGCACGGCCATCGTTATGCTTTTCCCCTTCACCTTCTTCAGCAAGAAGATCGACACCATCTCCGTGGAGCTGGAGGACATCTCCATGCTGCTCCTGAAAAAGCTCTACACGGAGGAAGTCCCCGCCTGACGCCCGTCCGGGTTCGCCCGCGATGAAATTCCACCCCACCCGCCGGCGCCGCGTGGAGATCAACGTCATTCCGTTGATCGACATCCTGTGCATGCTCCTGATCTTTTTTATCGTCACCACCTCCTTCAAAAAGAAGGTCGCCAATGTTGATGTGACGCCCCCGAAGTCGGAAAAGGGCAATGAAACGGTCGAGGACGCCAAGGCTCCCCCCGAACTCACCATGAAATCCTCCAAAGCGGAGGAGTACGCGAGGATTTTCGACACGGACAAATTTCCCATTTTTCTTGGGGACCAACCTCTCAACCTGGATCCAAAATCCGACAATTTCCGGGCCGACCTGGCCAAAACCCTGAAGGATCGCGGCGTGAAGAATGTGATCCTGAATTTTGACGAAACCACCCCGATTTCAGTCTTCTTTAAGTTCTTCGACGCGTGTGAGGACGCCGGCGTGCCCATTTCCGTCCGCACCTCCAAGATCGGCAGCGCCACCGCCAACCCCTGAAAAAGGCCCCCGTTCTCCCCATCCGCCTTTATGGCGACCCGGTCCTGCGCCAACCGGCCATGGCGGTCCGCCCGCCGGACCCAAAACTCCACGAGCTCGCCGTCGCTCTGGAGGCCACCATGCACGAAGCCGAGGGAGTCGGCTTGGCCGCCCCCCAGGTGGGAATCTCTCTGCAAATCGCGGTGGTGGATCTCCGTAAAGTGGAGAAACGTCCCTCGTCCATGGAGATCGGCGGAAAACCGGTCGATTGGCAAAAACATATGCCCCTCTTTTTTTGTAATCCCGTGCTGACCCTGACCCGGAAGAAGGAGGATGCCGACGAAGGTTGCCTCAGTTTCCCCGGCCTGACCGGTGCGGTCCGGCGCAGCCTGCGGATCCAAATGGACTATCTGGATCTCGAGGGAAAACGGCTGAGCTTGGCAGCGGGTGGACTTCTCGCCCGGGCCATCCAACACGAGGTAGATCACCTCCAGGGCGTTCTCTTCATTGACCGAATGGAACCGGCAGACCGCCAGCCGCTGAAACCCGCCCTCGACGACCTGCTCGCCAAGTCCAAGACCGGCGCAACCCGGCGCTGACTCCATGCTGGTTCTGGCCGACGCCCTTTTGCTGGCGCCGGGCCATGTCCTGCGCCCCGGTCGACTACGGATCTCCGGACAAACCATTGCGGAGGCCGGTCCCGACTTACAGCCCAACCCGGGGGAGGAAGTTCTCGAATTACCCGGCCTGACGTTGGCCCCCGGATTTCTCAATCTGCATGCCCACCTGGAATTGGCACCGCTCCACGGAAAGATTTCTCCGGGCCTACCTTTTGCGGAATGGCTCCGCCAAATTCTCCTGCTCCTGCCCGGTTTACATGCGACGGTCCGAACTGCCTCCATTCTTTCCTCCTCGCGCTCCGCCGCCGAATCCGGAACCACCACGATTCTCAGCATCCTCTCCGACCCCTGTGCGCTCGCCGGACTCGCCGGAACCCTCCCCCGCGTTTGGTGGGCCATGGAATTCATGGATCTGCATGGTGATCCTCAGGCCGCCCGCCAGATGGACAAGATGGCAGCATGGCTTTCGCGCCACCCGGGCTGTGCGTGGCGGGCGGCCATTTCCCCCCATGCTCCCTACAGCGCTTCGACTGATCTTTACCGGGAATGTGCCCGCCTCGCGACGGCGCTCCATCTTCCCTTCACCACCCACTGGGCGGAATCCATCGAGGAGGAGGAGTTTTTCCGTTCCGGCCAGGGGAATTTGCGGAAGCTTTTGCCGGAATCCTGGAATCCGGGTCGGCTCTCAGATCGGCTGGAGACCATTCCCGCAGGCTCCCTGCTGGCTCACGCCAATCGGTTGGATGATGGAAGTTTGTCGGAGCTTGGAAAACGCGGCTGTTTTGTGGTCCACTGCCCAACGTCCCACCGGTGGTTCCAACGCGATCCTTTCCCATGGGAGAAGTTCCGCCAACACGGAATCCCGGTCATTCTAGGTACGGACAGCCCGGCCAGTTCAGACAATCCTGCCCTCGACCTGCGTGCGGAAATCCGTGCTTTTCGGTCCTCCCATCCGTCGATCTCCCTCAAGGAAATCTGGAACATGGTCACGGTCCTCCCCGCCCGCGCCCTTGGCCACGAGGGCCGTCTGGGCTGCCTTGGACCCGGCGCGGCCGCCGACTGGGTGGGATGGCGCCTCCCCGCCGGTGCGGACCCAATTTCTTCAATCCTTGAATCGGGAGGAGCGGCGGAAATTCTCAGTGTCGCCGGCCGGATTTACCAGCCAGAGCAGATCTAGCATTTCCTCTCGTCCCCATGGGCTAGTCTCGGCACGATAATCACGATGCCTGCTTCCCTGACGGCCCGCGCGGAGGAGAGCCAGAGGGTCCGCCTGGCGCAAGGAACCCAGCGCACCCTTCCCAACCTCACCGCCGGAATCTCCTTCGCCGACAACGACTACCTCGGACTCTCCCGCGATCCTCGCGTGGCGGAGGCCGCCATCCGCGCCCTTCGCGATTCCGGCACCGGGGCCCGAGCCGCCCGGCATCTGGCCGGGCCTTGCCGGGAACACTCGGATTTGGAAAAGGCCCTGGCGGAATGGAAAGGCACGGAAGCAGCCTTAATCTTCGCATCGGGGTATCAAACGCCCCTCGGCGTGATCCCCTCCCTGATGGGTCCGAAGGACACCGTGCTTTTGGAGCGGAACGCCCACGCCTGCCTTTTTGATGGCACCAAACTTTCCGGAGCACGGCTGCGCCTGTTCGTCCGAAACGACCCCGCCAGCCTTGAGGAGGTCTTAACCTCCACCCAAAAGCTCAATCCCCATGGGAAAATTCTCCTCGTAGTCGAATCCCTTCATTCCATGGATGGGGACTTTGCGGATCTATCCAGCCTGATGAGACTCAAGAAAAGGTTCCAGGCCTGGCTGCTTCTCGATGAAGCCCACGCCGGCGGCGTGGCGGGCCCACAAGGCGCCGGTTGGGCGGCGGAACAAGGTTTGGCCCACGAGGTCGACATCCACATGGGAACCCTGGGCAAATCCCTGGGCTCTTCCGGGGGATTTGTGGCCGCCTCGGCTTCCCTCGTGGGGCACTTCCTCAACGAGGCGCGCACCTTTCTTTTTGGAACGGCCCCGGCCCCGGCCGCCATGGCGGCGGCGCGGCAGTCCCTCGAAATACTCCGTTCTTCGGAAGGAGAAAATCTTCGCGCCCGCTTGCATCAAAACATCCGACTCCATACCTCCCTGCATCCCGGCTCTCAAAAAGGCCCGATCCAACCCCGGTTTTTCCCGACGAATGATGCGGTGGTCCGCGCGCGGGATTTTTTCCGCACGCGGGGAATCGAAGTTGCCGCCATTCGTCCGCCCACGGTCCCGGAGGGAACGGCCCGACTGCGTCTCAGCCTCTCCGCCCGGCATACCGAACAGGAGATCCACCACCTGGCGGAAGAGTTGACCCGCCTACCCATGGCGTGAGCGCGGAAGAGACCATCCGGCTGGACCGGAAGCACCTTTGGCATCCCTTTACTCCAAGTTCGGTTTGGATGGACCCGGCCTTCCATCCGGTGGCTGTTGTGGCAGGGGAAGGGAGTTGGCTGATCGATGATGAGGGAAGGCGCTATCTCGACGGAAACTCCTCCATCTGGACCAATCTGCACGGCCACCGGCATCCCCGGCTCGACCAAGCCTTGCGGGATCAGCTCGGCAAGATTGCTCACTCCTCTTTCCTTGGTTTGACCCACGAGCCGGCCGCCCGACTTTCGGAGGAGCTACTCGCTTATTTAGGAGAGAGCAGAACGGTCCCCCACCTCAGCCGGGTTTTCTTTTCGGACGACGGCTCCACAGCCATGGAGGCCGGCCTCAAAATGATCGTGCAGTCTTTTGCCCAAACAGGGCAACCGCAGCGCACGGAGTTTGTTTCCCCGGAAGGCGCTTATCACGGCGATACCATCGGTGCGATGAGTCTCGGAAAAAGCGACCTGTTCCACCGGCACTATCAGCCCCTGCTCTTCCCTTCCCGCCGGGTCATGACTCCGTTCTGTTACCGTTGCCGCTACAACCGATCGAAACCCGAAATGGCCGACGCACGGACCTACCGAAAATGTAATTTTGAATGCGCCACTCAGGCCGAAGAGGCCATCGCTCAGGCTGGGGATCGCCTGGCGGCGTGGGTCATGGAGCCACGTGTCCAAGGCGCCGCCGGAATGATCATGCATCCCGACGGATACGCGAAACGCACCTGCACCGCCGCCCGCAAGGTCGGAGCCCGGGTGCTCTTGGATGAGGTTCTCACCGGTTTTGAGAGAGCCGGGTTTCCCCTGGCCAGCCAAGCTGAGGGCGCCACGGCCGATGTGGTGGCTCTCGCCAAAGGGCTTTCCGGTGGCTACCTGCCCTTGGCCGCCACCTTGGCCACCGAGGAAATCTTTCGTGGGTTTGACGGTCCCCTCGAGAACACGTTTTTTCACGGGCATAGCTATTCTGCAAACGCCTTGGGCTGTGCGGTCGCTCGGGCCAGCCTGACCCTTCTCCGGGATCCTGCCGAACAGGAGCGGCGCAAGGTCCTGGCGCAGAATCTTCGCCAACTTTCTCAGGGCTTTTGGAGGCATCCGCGGGTGGGAGACGTCCGCCAGGAGGGAACCATTCTTGCTGTTGAGATCGTCGCCGATCGCACCACCCGCACCCGTTTCCCTGCCTCCGAGAGACGCGGGGCTCGGGTCTGTCAGGCGGCGCGGGAATTCGGCCTCCTCACCCGCCCGGTTGGCGACGTGCTGATCCTCATGCCTCCCTACTCCACCTCACCGGAGGAGTTGGAACAAATGGTGACGGCGCTGCTGAAGGCCCTCACCCAAGAAATCCCTTCATGAAAGGCCTCCTGATCACCGGCACGGATACCGGCGTGGGCAAAACGTACTTCACGTCCCTCCTCACGCGCATCCTGCGGGCCCAGGGTGTCCCAGCCATTGCCCTGAAACCGATTGCCAGCGGCGACCGCTCGGACGCCATCAGCCTTTCCTCGGCCATGGGCGGCGCCCTTTCTCTGGGCAACATCAATCCCATCCATTTTTCCACCCCTTTGGCGCCTTACGCGGCGGGGCTTCTGGAAAACCGCCCCTTCCCATGGGATCTTCTCCGGTCCCACTGGAAAGAAATAACTGCCACCCATCCAGGACCGTTTTTGGTGGAGGGAGTTGGCGGTTGGCGGGTCCCCCTGGACGCGACCCACACGGTGCGGGAGTGGGCTCAGGAACTGGGTCTTCCCGTGATGGTGGTGTGCCGCGCCTCCCTGGGAACACTGAATCACACCTTGCTCACCGTGGACTCCATCCGCCAAGCCAGACTGCCGCTTTCCGGAATTGTCATGAACTTCCATGGCGCCTCTGACGATGAGGCCGCCCGAACCAACCCGGGTATTTTGGAGGAATGGACCCGTTTGCCGGTGGCAAAATTACCGGACCAAGTAAACGAATGGGTCCTGCCCGGCTGGTTACAATCCGCGGTGGCCTGAGTCGATCGCCCAACGGGGATCTGCATCCGTTTCCCAGTCCGACACCATCCCGTCGAGATGCCGCCGGGCCGTGACCGCGGCGATCATCGCGGCATTGTCTGTATTCCAGCCCATCGCGGGCACCAGCAGGCTCGCTCCCTCCGCCCGGGCTGCCTCCTCCAAGGCCCGCGCCACGACCCGGTTGGCACTAACCCCGCCGCTAACGGTCAGAAGTTTCCGTCCCGTTTTGCGCAGGGCGGATCGGCAGCGGTCTGCCAGACACTCGGCAATCGCCGCCTGCGCCTCCGCACAAAAATGGGCCCGGGCCGCCCCCGGCTGGGCAAGATCCGGCTGCTTTTCCAGCAAAAGCCTGGCCGCGTTCTTCAGCCCGCTGAAACTGAAATCTCCTTCCTCCGAACCTTTCATGGGACGGGGCAACCGGATCTTACCCACTTCTCCCCGGGCCGCTTCTTTCTCAATTTCCGGACCGCCCGGATAACCCAGTCCGACCATCCGTGCGAGTTTGTCGAAGGCCTCGCCTGCCGCATCGTCCCGGGTGCCGCCGACCACCCGTCTCACACGCGCCTCTGGGGCATCGACCAGAAGGGTGTGGCCCCCGCTGGCAATCAGGGCGAGATGGGGATAGTCCGGCCACTTGCCCCGGGAAACAAAGGGACTGTAGATGTGACCCTCCAGGTGATTGATCGCATGAAAGGAAGCCTGCCGGGCCCAGGCCAGAGATTTTCCAAACGCGAGCCCAACCAAAAGAGCCGGTGCCAGGCCCGGTCCGGCCGTGGCTCCCACCGCTTCCAGATTTCGCTCCTGCTCGAGGACTTTGGGAGTGATCTTGGGAAGCAGCTCCAAATGCTGGCGCACGGTCAGTTCGGGCACGATCCCGCCCAAGGCCTCACTTTCTTCCGGTCGGGTAGCCAACTGTTGACGGACAAGACGTAATCCGGAGGCATCCGCCTCCACCAGCGCCACAGCGGTTTCGTCGCAGGAAGTCTCGATACCGAGAGCCCGCACGGTCAGCGGGCCGCCGCCGTGCGCCGGGCCACAACTTTCCAACCCCGCAAGATATCGATGGCCCGATCCAGGGGTTCATCGAAAACAACCGGGGCCACCTCACCGGGCTTTCGCAGGCCGGGACTGCGGTTTTGATAAATGGCCTTCTCCTCGGCCAGGGTCATCCGTGCGGTGATGTCCGGCTCGATGCCAACCCCGTGGATTTTCCGACGCGAAGGGGTGGTGTAGTGGGCCGTGGTCAGCCGGACGGCCACGGCCGGGGCCACCGAGGCATCCACCGGTTGCACGGTCTGCACTGAGCCCTTACCGAAGGTCAATTCCCCCACCACCACCGCCTTGCCCAGATCCTGCAGGGCCCCTGCCACAATCTCCGCCGCGCTGGCCGTGTTCCCGTTGACCAGCACCACCGTGGGCCAACGCACCCGGCGGGCCGCTGGTTTGGCCAGATACTCCAGCCGGCCCGCGGATCCTTTTCGTCCTTCCGTGGCCACGACCAGGGTGCCGGGATTCACAAAACGGCCGACCACTTCCACGGCCGCATCCACCAGGCCCCCGGGATTGTCGCGGAGGTCAATCACAAGGCCGATGGCGCCCTCCCGCTCCAACCGATCGACCGCCTGATCAAATTCGCCGGCCGTTTTTTCCCCAAACTGGGTGATCCGAAGATAAGCGATTTTTTCCCCGCCGGTTTGTGTCGGGGATAGCAGGCCGACATCCGCCAAGGTCGGAACCTGGATCATTTCGCGGACCAAAGGCACCTCCAGCGTCCGGTTCTCGGAAGGCCGATAGAGGGTGAGCGTCACCGCTGCCCCGGGGCGCCCTCGCAGTTTTCGGATCGCCTCCGCCAAAGTAAGTTTCTGAGTTCCCTGCCCGTCGATCTTCAAGATCCGGTCCCCAGGCAAAAGTCCCGCCCGGAAGGCCGGCCCCCCCTGAATCGGAACATTCACCGTCAGTTGGCTTTCCACCATGCCGACGGAGATTCCCAATCCGCCGAACTGGCCCTCGGTTTCCGTGCGGATCATGGAATAATTTTCCGGGTCCAGAAATTGACTGTGCGGGTCCAGGGAAGAAAGCAGTCCCCGTAGAGCGGAATAAGTCATCTTGTCGTAATCAGTTTTCTCCGGCTCCAAATATTCATCCCGGATCAACTCGATCACGTTGGCAAAAAGCAGCGCACTACGGTAACGCCCCTCCTCCTCCTTGGCAGGGATCTTGGACTTGGCCTCTTGCGCCGGGAGCCATGGACAAAAAATCATCCCGGCCAAAACCGCGGCGCGGATGGATTGGTGCATCATTTTCTTTCCGGGGAATCAAGATTGGCCTGAAACCAGCGGATCGTTTCGCGCAGCCCATCCTCCAGGGACATCTTGGGCTCCCAACCAAGAAGCTTCTTCGCCCGGCTAATGTCCGGTTGGCGCTGTTTGGGATCGTCCACCGGCAGGGGTTTCCGGACGATTTCGCTTTTTGTGCCGGTCAGGCGGCGGATCCGCTCGGCAAACTCCAGGATGGTTAGCTCGAGCGGATTCCCAATGTTGACCGGCTCGTGAAAATCCGACTGGGCGAGGCGGTAAATCCCGTCGATCAGGTCACTGACATAACAGAAGCTTCTTGTCTGTTTGCCGTCCCCGAAAACGGTCAAGGGCTCCCCTTTCAAGGCCTGTCCGATAAAGGCGGGAACCACCCGCCCGTCGCGCAACCGCATCCGGGGGCCGTAGGTATTAAAGATGCGGACGATCTTGGTGTCCACCTGGTGATACCGGTGATAGGCCATGGTCATGGCCTCGGCAAAACGCTTGGCCTCATCGTAAACCCCGCGGGGTCCGATGGGGTTCACATTGCCCCAATAGTCCTCCTTTTGCGGATGAACCAGCGGATCCCCATAACATTCGCTGGTGGAGGCCAGCAGAAACCGGGCCCCCTTGACCTTGGCCAGACCCAGGGCGTTATGGGTACCCAAGGAGCCCACCTTGAGGGTTTGAATGGGGAGCTCGAGATAATCGATGGGACTGGCGGGTGAGGCAAAATGAAAGACAAAATCCACCGGTCCTTCCACCGCGATGAACTGGGTGACATCGTGCCGGAGAAAGCGGAACTTCGGATTGCCGGATAGATGGTCCAGATTCCGCTCGTTGCCCGTGATCAGGTTATCCACCGCCAAGACCTGATGACCTTCCTGGAGCAGGCGATCCGTAAGGTGGGAACCCAGAAATCCCGCCCCCCCCGTAACCACACTGATCGGCATTCATATGGGCTAGGATCTTTCCTTTTCCAACGCAAGCCGTGGACTCGCCTACCCCCTGCCTTCGGGGCATGTTTCCCTCATGACGGGACCCAAGACCTCCACGGCAGCTTGGTTTGGTAACTACCAGCTGGAGCAGGAACTGGGCCAGGGAGGCATGGGCACGGTGTATTTGGCCAGGGATTCCGGCCTAAACCGGAAAGTGGCGCTCAAAATTCTTCGCGCCGACTTGAGCGAGGATCCTGCTTTTGCCCAAAAATTTCTCCAGGAGGTCGAGGTCACGGCGTCCCTGGCCCACCCGAATATCATCCGGGTCTATACGCTGGGCGAAGAGACGGGCCGTCTCTACCTTGTCATGGAGCACCTCGACCAACCCAGTTTGGAACAAAAGATGGATGCCAGGGGCAAAGTGCCGGAACGGGAGGTTTTGGAAATCGGCATCGGCATCGCCTCGGCCCTTCAGTTTGCCCATGAGGAAACCGGCCTGATTCACCGGGATATCAAACCGGGCAATATTCTTTTTGGCCGTGGCGACATCCCCAAACTGGCGGATTTCGGCCTAGCTGCCGGAGCCCAAACCGCTTTGGGTCAGCAGGACGAGATCTGGGGAACTCCTTATTATGTTTCACCCGAGCGTTTGAATCGGGAAGAGGAGGATCTGCGTAGCGACATTTATTCGCTTGGTGCCACCCTGTACCATGCCTTGGCAGGGAGGGCTCCTTTTGAGGCCGCGACTGCCGAAGAGGTGGCCCGCCGTCACCTCTATGATCGCCC